>JBBFLY010000089.1:0-9492 GCA_037478855.1 Acidimicrobiales bacterium
CGTGCCGCCCAGCGCGAGTGCGGCGTCCATGACGGCGTCGAACGCGGCGAGCGCCCGGGCGGTCGCCGCCTCGTCGGTCGGGTCGAAGGTGACGAGAGGGTGGAAGTTCCCGTCGCCGGCGTGACCGATGACCGGGATGGTGGTGCGGTGCTCGATGGCCACCGCCTCCACCGTGGCGAGCAGCTCGGGGATCCGGGGTATGGGCACGCCGACGTCTTCGATGAGCACCGTGCCCAGCCGCTCGACGCAGGGGATCGCCATGCGACGTGCCGCCATCAGCGCCTCACCTTCGTCCGGATCGTCGGTGTGCGCGAGGTACGTGGCGCCGCTCGCCCCGCACGCCTCGGCGATCCGCGCCGCCTCGTCGCCGCTGGCGTCGGTGCGGGCGAGCAGCAGCGCGGCGGCCGTGGTGTCGAGACCCATCGGCTTGACCGCCTCGACCGCAGCCAGAGCGGCGCGGTCCATCAGCTCGAGCGCCGCGGGACGCGCCACGGCCACGATGCGCGTCACCGCACGGCCGGCGTCGACGAGCGAACCGAAGGTGGCCACCACGGTCGAGGCTGTTGGCGGGGGTGGGCGCAGCCGCAGCAGGGCCTCCGTGATGACCCCGAGGGTGCCCTCCGATCCGACGAAGAGCCGCTTGAGGTCGTAGCCGGCGACGTTCTTGATGGTGCGACCGCCGAGGCGCACGGCACGACCGTCGGCGAGTACCACCTCGATGCCGAGCACGTAGTCGGTGGTGACGCCGTACTTCACGCAGCACAACCCGCCCGCGTTGGTGGCCAGGTTGCCGCCGATGGAGCAGATCTCGAACGACGACGGATCCGGCGGGTACCACAGGCCTTCGGCCGCCGCCGCCTCCTTCAGCTCGACGTTGCGGACGCCGGGACCGACCGTCGCGACCATGGCCGCGGCGTCGATCGACAGGGATCGCATGCGCTCGGTGGACAGCACGATGCAGCCGTCGATCGCGGTGGACCCGCCGGACAGACCGGTGCCGAGCCCGCGAGGCACCACGGCCACCCGGTGGCGGGACGCGACCCGCATGACCGCTTGCACGTCGGCGGTGTTCCGGGCGCGCACGAGCGCCACGGGCACGCCGGGTGCGACGGTGGTGGCCCGGTCGGTGGTGTACCCGGCGATGACATCCGGATCCACGACGACCGGCCCAGCGCCAAGCGCGTCCAGCAGCGCTGCCCGGATCTCATCGCCCCGGCTGGCATCGCTTCCGGTGTTGTCTCGCACGTCCCCATCCTCTCGCCTCGCCATCCGCCGCGCCCGCACTCGGCGACTACGGTCGCCGTCGGATCGACTGAGGAGGACACCATGGCCCGGGTCGTGATCATCGGGGGAGGGTTCGGAGGGCTGGCGGCGGCGCACGAGCTGCGCCAAGCGCATCCCGAGGTCGAGGTGACGCTGATTGACCGCCGCGACCACTTCTTCATGGGCTTCGCCAAGCTGTGGGATCTGGCGGGGGTGCGTCCGCTCGCTGCGGGTACCCGTTCCCTGCGGGCCCTCGAGCGCAGGGGTGTGCGGTTCGTGCAGAGCGAGGTGACCGCGATCGACCCGGCCGCCCGCCGGGTGGAGACCGCCGAGGGCAGCTTCGAGGCCGACGCGCTGCTGATCGCGCTCGGCGCGGCGCACTCCCCGGCGCACGTCGCGCTCCTCGACGCGCCCGGCGCGCACGACCTCTACGACCCGGCGGCCCTGCCGGCCATGCACGCCGATCTCGACACGGTGAGCGAGGGCCGGGTGCTGGTGTCGATCCTGGGCGGGCCGTTCCCGTGCCCACCGGCCCCGTTCGAAGCGGTGCTGAGCGTCGACGAGAGGCTGCGGCGGCGAGGCGTGCGCGACCGGGTCGAGGTGGCGATCTCGACTCCGCAGGCGATGACCCTCCCGGTGGCTGGGGTCGACGCCAGCCGGTACGTGGCATCGCACCTCGGCGAGCGGGGCATCGAGCTGCTCGCGGAGCACGCGGTGGCGGGCGTCGACGGCGAGGCGCACACCGTCGGGTTCGCCAACGGCGCGTCCGTGGGCTACTCGGTGCTGCTCGGCGTTCCCGCGTCGGTCGCCCCAGCGGTGGTCGTCGAGTCCGGGCTGACCGGCCCGTCGGGCTTCATCGAGCCCGACCCGCGCACCCTGCGCACGTCGTTCGAGCGGGTGTACGCGGTCGGTGACTGCACGCACGTGCCCAACGGGCTCGGTGCGCTGCCGAAGGCAGGGGTGTTCGCCGCGGGCGAGGGGACGGTGGCGGCCCGCAACATCGCCGCCGATCTCCTCGGCACCGACGAGGCGCTCTTCGACGGCCACGGCTTCTGCTTCCTGGAGCTGCCCGGCCAGCGGGTGGCGTTCGTGGAGGGCGACTTCCTCGCCGAGCCGCAGCCGCGGGTGTCCCTCACCGAGGCGGACCACGAGCAGTTCCGGCGCAAGCAGGTCTACGAACAGGAGCGCCTCGACACCTGGCTGGGATGAGGCAAGGGCAAGAGGGCCGAGGGTGGGCTGTTGTGCTCGTCGTCAGCGCACCCCGGGTGGAGTTGCCGGTCAAGCGTCTTCGTCGAGGGGCTCGCGCACGTCGTCGGTGAACGTTGACCGCGCACGTGGCAGGATGGCCCACCGGATCGGAGCACGCGGCGGGAGGGCGACGGCTGGCGCGCATCACGGACACGTCGAGGTCTAGCTGCCCATGAGGATGCCACCGCCTGGTTGGCACCCAGATCCATCCCGCCGCTTCGCGTTTCGATGGTGGGACGGTCAGGCCTGGACCGAACACGTGTCGCCGGGCGACGGCTCCCTCGGGTGTGACCCGCTCCCCTCAGCTCCCGCCAGCAACCTTGTCCGTGATCCGAGCCGTCCGAACACGAGCAGCGACAGCACAACGATGGCCGGGGCAGGTGAGGCGGCCAGCTCCTCGGCTCGCCGGGTGCGCTCGTCGGTTCGTCCCGGCTCTCAAGCCAAGGCGTTGCTCATCGAGGCCACTCGTGTACGCGACCTGTTCGCACAGCTTCTCCGCGCTCCCGATGACTGGCGGGCGCGAGCGCTGACCGCGCTCGAACAGGCTCGCGAGCAGCTCGTCCAGGCACAGCTCAGGTCCACGCCCGTTGGTCAGCTGAAAGAGACCACCGAAGGGCGGTTGCGGCTCGGACCCATCGAAGCGGCGCGGATCACCACCGTCGCTGCTGTGTTGGCCGTCGAAACCTCACGCCTGCGCCAGATCGACGGCGTCGGTGACAAGACGGCCGCCCAGGTCGTCGCCGCTGCCCGCCAGCTCGAGTCGACGCTGCGTCAGAACGTGCGCGTCCGCTTCGACCCCGATGTCAGGCGCCCAACAGATACCGCGCTGCTGCAAGCCCTGCGCCAGCTCGAACTGGCGACACAAGTCGTCGAGCCGATGGCTGAGGAGTTGCGGGAGCTCAGCCGCGAGCTGAGTCGAGCGATCGAAGCCGCCGTCCCGGCCACCAACGCGTGGCGGCATCGCTTCTCGAGCCGGCGAACCCGCGTAGCCAACGAGACCGCCCTGGAGGCGCTCAGCACCCTGATGAGCCGATCGGAAGCGTTGATACCTCGGGTCATGGCCGCGCTCTCCCTACTCGACCAGCCGCCACTGCCGCCCGACGAGCAATGGGCCGACTACGCACGTCGTGCCGCGACCTACAACGGGCTGCTCATCGAACTGGCGGGCTACAGACCGGACGTCGATGCCGCGCAGGGGCACCTTCCCGAGGAGATCGCGGCAAGCGTGAACGCACAACCGCTCGATCTCACGATGCTGCAGGTATCGCTGCGCGGCTACCAGGCCTTCGGCGCCAAGTTCGCGCTCGTCCAACGCAAGGCGATCCTCGGCGATGAGATGGGGCTCGGCAAGACCATCGAGGCGCTCGCCGTGATGAGCCACCTCGACAGCGAAGGCAACGTCCACTCGCTCGTGGTGTGCCCGGCCAGCGTGGTGGTCAACTGGGTGCACGAGATCGAACGGCACAGCCGGTTGGTCCCGCATCGGCTCCACGGCCCCGGCCGCAACAGAAACCTGGCCCGCTGGATCCGCGACGGTGGCGTTGCGGTGACGACCTTCGACGTGCTCCGCTCGCTCGATCCGACCGAAGGGCCCACGCCCGGACTGCTCGTGGTGGACGAGGCCCACTACGTCAAGAACCCCCGAGCCTTGCGGACCAAAGCACTGCGCGCCTGGGTTGATCGAACGGACCGTGTCCTCTATCTGACGGGTACGCCGATGGAGAACCGGCTCGAGGAGTTCAAGAGCCTGGTTCGCCACCTGCAGCCCGAGCTGGCTGAGCGGATCGACCCGATCGCCGGTCTCGCCGGCGCGAGCACCTTCCGTGCTGCGGTCGCCCCGGTGTACCTGCGCCGGAACCAGGAGGACGTGCTCGACGAGCTACCCCCGAAGATCGAGACCGAGAACTGGGTGGCGTTCAGCTCTGATGATCTGGCCGCTTACCGTGCGGCAGTGGCGGAAGGCAGCTTCATGGCGATGCGGCGTGCCGCCTTCGCGCCCGGCACGGTCTCTGGCTCTGCCAAGTTGGCGCGGCTGTGTGAGATCGTCGACGAGTCCGTCTCGAACGGCCACAAGATCGTGGTGTTCTCCTACTTCCGTGACGTTCTGCGGATCGTCTGCAACGCTCTCGAGAGCACGCTCGGCGTGTCGACGGTCGGCCCCATCACCGGCAGCGTCGCCGCGACCGACCGGCAGCGGCTCGTCGACGAGTTCACCGCTCGGTCGGATCCTGCCGTGCTGGTGAGCCAGATCGAGGCCGGCGGCGTCGGCCTGAACATCCAGTCCGCTTCGGTCGTGGTCATCACCGAGCCGCAGTGGAAGCCGACCGTCGAGGCGCAGGCGATCGCCCGCTGTCATCGGATGGGCCAGATCCGCCCGGTCGATGTCCATCGCCTCCTGGTCGAGGACAGCGTGGATGAGCGGATGCTCGAGATCTTGCGTGGCAAGGATGCCCTCTTCGGTGCCTACGTGCGGGAGAGCGCCCTCAAGGATGCCGCGGTCGATGCGATCGACGTCTCCAACGTGGAGACGACCAGAGGCGTGGTCTCGCGGATGGAGGCCGAGCGGCGCATCGTGGAGCTGGAGCGCAAGCGGCTGGGCATCGAGCCGATGTCGGCGTAGCGGCTCTGGGTAGACATCGTCGGCCTGAGCGCCGCGTCACGGCTCGTCTGTACCATCCTCGGCTGGATGGCGAGAGAGGAGAGTGATGGGGGAACCGGCTCGTCTCGAAGATCTGACCCCTGGAGCGACCGTCGCCGGGTTGGTGCCTGGCGAAGAGGTGACGGTGGTCCAGGTCGCCTGGCATGGCGGCAACGCGATGACGATCACCTTCCGACATGCCGATGGTCGAACCGGCGAGCAGCTGCTCTTCCGGGAGGATGAGACCCACCTGCAGATCATCGCTGCCGGCCCTGGTTGGTCGTTCGACGCGCCGGGTGATCTGTTCCGCTTGGTGTCAGAGGCTCGCCGCATCCGGCTCGCCTATCTGTTCGACCCGATGCTCGCGGTCCACCTCTCCCGACTCGAGCCGCTCCCCCACCAGATCTCCGCCGTGTACGGGGAGATGCTCCCCCGCACCCCCCTGCGCTTCCTCCTCGCCGACGACCCGGGTGCCGGCAAGACGATCATGGCGGGTCTCTACATCAAGGAGCTGGTGCTCCGTGGCGATCTCGCCCGGTGCCTGATCGTGGCCCCGGGCGGGCTGGTCGCCCAATGGCAGGACGAGCTGGCCGAGAAGTTCGACCTGCGCTTCGAGATCCTGACCCGTGATCTCATCGAAGCTGCGCGCACGGGCAACCCGTTCGGCGAGAAGCAGCTCCTGATCGCCCGCCTCGACCACCTGGCCCGCCGCGATGATCTGCAAGCAAAGCTGCAGACGAGCGACTGGGACCTGGTGGTGGTCGACGAGGCCCACCGCATGGCCGCCCACTGGTTCGGCGGCGAGGTGAAGGAGACCAAGCGCTACCAGCTCGGACGGCTGCTCGGTTCCGTGACCCGGAACCTGCTGCTGATGACGGCCACCCCACACGCGGGCAAAGAGGAGGATTTCCAGCTGTTCCTGGCGCTCCTCGATCCCGACCGCTTCGAAGGCCGACCCCGGGATGGCGCACACACGGTCGACATCTCCGACCTCATGCGGCGCATGATCAAGGAGAAGCTGCTGCGCTTCGACGGCAAGGCGCTGTTTCCGGAACGGATCGCGTACACCGTGCCGTATCCGCTCTCTCCGCTCGAGGCGAAGCTGTACACCGCGGTCACCGACTACGTCGTCGAGGAGATGAACCGTGTCGATCGGCTGCAAGCGGAGGGTGAGGGACGGCGTGGCAACCGTGTCGGCTTCGCGCTCACGGTGCTCCAGCGGCGGCTGGCCTCTTCACCGGAGGCGATATATCAGTCGCTGGTTCGACGGCGAAAGCGGCTCGAGGCACGTCTCGAGGAGGAGCGGCTCCGCAAACGAGCCGCGGTGGTGCGGGCGATGCCGACGGACCCCTTGCTCGACGACCTCGACCGGGACGACGACCCGGAAGCATGGGATGACCTCGCCGATGCGGAGATCGAGGATCTCGAAGAGGAGCTGGTCGACGAGGCGAGCGCGGCACGCACGATCGCCGAGCTGGAGGCGGAGCTCGAGGTGCTCGCCCGCCTGGAAGCCCTCGCCGCGAAGGTGCGGAAGGCCGGCACTGATCGCAAGTGGAGTGAGTTCGCCACGCTGTTGCAGGACAGGCCGGAGATGCGCAACACGGACGGCTCTCGCCGCAAGTTGATCGTGTTCACCGAGCACCGTGACACACTCAACTACCTGGTCGGCAAGCTGCGGACGTTGCTGGGACGGGACAGTGCCGTCGTGTCGATCCACGGCGGCACCGGCCGTGAGGAGCGGCGCGCCATCCAGGAGGTCTTCACCCAGGACCGGGAGTGCCTGGTGCTCGTGGCCACCGACGCGGCCGGTGAGGGCATCAACCTGCAGCGAGCGCATCTGGTGGTGAACTACGACCTGCCGTGGAACCCGAACCGCATCGAGCAGCGCTTCGGGCGGGTGCACCGAATCGGCCAGACCGAGGTCTGCCACATGTGGAACCTCGTCGCCGAGGAGACTCGTGAGGGGCAGGTCTACCAACGACTGCTCGCCAAGCTGGAGCAGCAACGTCAAACGCTCGGGGGTCAGGTGTTCGACGTGCTCGGGGAGGCTTTTCGCGGCAGGCCCTTGCGTGACCTGCTGCTTGAGGCGATCCGCTACGGCGACCAGCCCGAGGTGCGGGCACGCCTCGACCAGGTCATCGACGAGCGGGTGGGGGAGGGCCTGGCCGAGCTGGTGGCGAAAGAGGCGCTCACGGCCGATCTGATGAGCGTCGCCGACGTGGAGCGCATCCGCCTCGAGATGGAGGAGGCGAACGCCCGGCGGCTCCAGCCGCACTTCGTTCGTTCGTTCTTCCTCGATGCGTTCACTCGTCTCGGTGGCCAGGCTCGCGAGCGCGAGCCGGGCCGCTTCGAGCTCACCCGGGTGCCGACTGAGATCCGCGCTCGGGATCGCATCATCGGCGTCGGGTACCCGGTGCTTCCTCGCTACGAACGGGTCTGCTTCGACAAGTCGGAGGTCACGGTCAAGGGCAAACCTCTCGCGGAGCTGATCGCTCCAGGCCATCCCCTGCTCGAAGCGACCATCGACCTGCTTCTCGAGCGCCACGGCGACATCCTCAAACAAGGTGCGATCCTCGTCGACGACACCGACCCAGGTGAGACCCCACGCGTGCTGCTGTACCTGGAGCACGCCATCCGCGATGCCCGCACCGACGGGCACAACAACCCTCAGGTGGTCTCCCGCCGGTTCGAGTTCAGCGAGATCTTCCCGGACCGCACCGCTCGGGTCGCCGGCGCAGCCCCCTATCTGGATGCGCGCCCGGCGACCGCTGAGGAGCGGCAGCTACTGGCGCCGCTGCTGGGGCAGGACTGGTTGCGCGGCGATCTGGAGGAGGTGGGCAGGAGCGCTGCCATCGCCGAGGCGGTGCCCCGCCACCTGGCTCAGGTTCGAGCCCACACCATGGCTCGGGTGCAGAAGACCCGGGCAGCGGTGAAGGAACGGCTCACCCGTGAGATCAACTACTGGGATCACCGTGCAGCGGAGCTGCGCGAGCAGGCTGAGGCCGGCAAGCAACCGAAGATGAACCCCGATCGAGCGCAGGCGCGGGCCGACGCCCTGGCTGAGCGGCTGAAGCGCCGCATGGCCGAGCTCGACAAGCAGGAGAAGCTCTCCGCGCTTCCGCCCGTGGTGGTCGGCGGCGCGCTTGTCGTCCCGTCGGGGTTGTTGGAACGGTTGCGCGGGGAGCGCACCGAATCCGCGATCGAGCACGCCAGGGCCGTGGAGGCCGTCGAGCGAGCGGCGGTCGAGGCGGTCCTCGCCGCCGAGCGGGCCCTCGGGCGCGAGCCCGAGGAGATGCCACGGAACAACCCTGGGTACGACATCCGCTCCCAGACACCTGACGGCCATTGGGTCTTCATCGAGGTGAAGGGTCGCCTGGTAGGCGCGGAGTCGGTGATGGTGACCCGCACCGAGATCCTCTTCGGGCTCAACGCAGGCGACGCCCACCGCCTGGCACTAGTGGAGGTCAACCCGGACGGCCAGACCGAGGTTCGCTACCTCAGACACGCGTTCGCGGGCATGGAGGGCCGCATCCACTTCGCGGAGACTGCGGTGACCTTCGACTGGCACAAGCTGTGGGATGAGGCCGGCCCGACCTGCTGAGCATGCCCCGTGGAGCACGCCCTGTTGGGCTCGGTCCCCGGTTTGCCGGGCATGTCACGGCTGGGGCGTACAGGTGGATATGAGCATCCATCGCGTCGTGCGCACTGTCGGGTTCCTCGTGCTCGCCGGCTCGGCGTTGGCCGTCGCCCTGCTTCTCGAACCGGAGACCCCGGAGGCACCGAGCCACTCAGATGCCATCGCGGTGGCGTTGGCCGACGCGGACACCAACGAGCGATCCGCAAGCAGTGCGCCACAGCAGCAGGTGGTGAACGGCTGGGTGGCCCGCGATCTGCTCACCGTGATCGCCCGGCAGAACGATGCGCTGCTCGCGCAAGGCGCCACCGACCGAACAGATCCCCGTCCCGCCTGGCTGCTCGTCATCGCGGTGCTGGCGATCTGCTGGGCGGGCCTCACCACCCCGGTCGGCTCCGGGATGCGAACGGCAACCGTGCCAGGAACGCCGACAGCCGAGCAGGCGGGCTTCGCCTTCCCGCCGCCCCCGCCTCCCGATGCCACCTGACCGGATGGGCACTTGAGTCGATCGGGTGTCCGACAGGGCTCGGACGGCTGGGCAATCTCCGATGGTCGGCTACGAGCCAACTCGTGCCTTATCGCCAGCACGTCCATCTACGCCTGCTACGTGCACACCGACACTCTCAAAATCGGGCACTGCGCGTGATCGTGGGATGAGGGGCGTGTAGGGGTCCACCCGTGTGGGTCGGGGCCTCGCTGGACTCGGTGT
>JBBFLY010000090.1:0-9280 GCA_037478855.1 Acidimicrobiales bacterium
CAGGTGCCAGTTGACGGGTGTGAGCCACACCCCCGCGACGAGCGAACCGAGGACCAGCTCGATGAGCTCCACCCGGTTTCCCATCACCGCGGCCAGGTGGTTGCCGGGATGCAGCCCCCGCTCCTCACGTAGCCACGTCGCGACCCGGGCCACCCGCTCGGACAGCTCGCCCCACGTGCGCGACCGCGTGAGGTCGTCGAGCGCGACGGCATCTGGTGGCGGCGGATCCGGGAGCGAGGCGAGGTGATCGACGAGCACGGCGGCGGACAGTACGCCACGACACGGGCGCTGACCTGCGTCGGCCTAACCTGAGCCCTGATGCGTCCCCTCGGCCTCGTCGTGCTGTCGGCCTCGGTGCTGCTCGCCGCCTGCGCAGGAGGCGGAGAGGACACGACGGACGCGGCAACGGCGAACGGCGGAGCGTCGTCGAACACCTCGCAGGCAGGCGCGGTCGCCCCGACCACCTCCACACTGGACAGCCCCCACAGCGGAGGCCCGCCGCCGCAAGCTCAGCTCATCACCAGCTTCGAGCTGCCCCCGAGCGTCAGCTGCGATGGCGATGCCGGCACCGTCACCGCCACCTACGCCACCACGGCGGAGACGGTCGCCTTCCTGGTCGATCAGCGCACGGTCGCCGAACCACCGGCACCGACCTCGGGTACCTACCAGCTCAGCCTGCCCTGTGACGGTGCGACTCACACCGTGGTGCTCGTCGCGGTCGCACCGGGGGGCCAGCAGCTCGCCACACGGGCCGTGCAGATGCGTCGCCCCGCCTGAGCCGGCCCGAAAGGTCTTGACCGGCCCGGACGGAGCCCAGCCGACCGTCCCTTGGGTAGCGTCGGACGGCGTGGACGTGCAGGAGGCACTGGCGGTGCTCGGCCTCTCGCCCGGCGTCACGCTGGCCGAGGCCCGAGCGGCGTACCGTCGGCTGGTTCGGGTGCACCACCCTGATGTCGCGGGTGACGCGGCCACCGCGCAGGCGGCCAGGCTCACCGAGGCGTTCGCCGTCCTCCGGTCCGTCGCGTCCTCCTCGACCACCGGCACCATCGACCCCGTGGCGTCGCCGTCTGTGCCGGCCGCCCCGGAGCCGACCACCCCGTCGGCGGCCCAGGCCGCCCGAGGCGCCTACCAGCACGCCGCGGAGGCCGAGCTGGCCTCCGGTGACACCATCCTCGTGCGGGCACCGGCGGACGAGGCTTTCGTCGCACTGCTCGACGGGGCGGCGCGCATCGGTCACATCGGCTACCTCGACCGCCAGCTCGGCATCCTCGAGACCATCGTTCGCTTCGAGGACGGGCCGACCTGCTCGCTGCTGATCACCCTCCAGGGACGGGTTGAGGGCACCGAGGCGTTCTGCACGATCGAGTCCATCGAGGCCGCGCCGACGCCACCGATCGGTCCGGTGGTCGACGCCCTCCTCAAGGCCCTCGCCGACCCGCGGTCCTGAGACCCTCTGCCTTGAACGACCAGCACCGTGGGGGATCCGCCCAGGTGCCATCCGCCTCCCACGGAGCGTGATGAGCGAACATGACCGGGTGATCCTCAGCCGTGCGTGGATGCTCGATGCCGTCGAGTTTCATCGAGAGCTCGACCAGCTGCTCGACGCCTCGCCTGGGCCCGATGGCCTGCTGCGGCTGCGTCATCGAGCGGTGGAGATCTGGCACAGCAAGGATCCGATCGTCCACGCCTACGTGGACAGCCTGCCCACGGCCGGTGCGGACGACTGGGAGTCGTCCTTTGAGGAGGCCCACCTCGTCGAGTGGTACCGGGTCGTCATGGCGCCGTACCTGATCCCCACCCGGGCCTACCGGGCTCCCCACGTCCTCAAGCGCCGCCTGCCCGACCTGGGCTGGACACCAGCCGATGCCCGCCGACTGGCGCTCGGGCGCGAGCTGCAGCTGCTGGTGGAGGCCTACGGCAGCCCTGCGGTGCTCGACGCCGTGCGCCCTCACCTCACCCTCGGGAACAAGGGCTGGCTCGCCCAGGAGGACGTGGAGCTCGCGCTGAGGCGGCTGCGCGCACTCGACCGTGAGCTGTTCCGTGGCCGCTCAGAGCTCGTGCCGCTGGTCGAGAACGCCTACGAGGTGCTCGAGGCAGCGGCCACCAAACCCGACCACGTGCTGGTCATGGTGTCGAACTGGGCCTGACCCACGGCGACCCGCCCGGGGGTGTGCCGTGCGGGCGTTCGGAGCTCCAGTAGGGCCCCCAGGCCGGCCTCCCACAACTTGACCGTGCAGTCAAGTTCAGATCGAATGACC
Organism: Acidimicrobiales bacterium; assembly: GCA_037478855.1. Taxonomy (GTDB): domain Bacteria; phylum Actinomycetota; class Acidimicrobiia; order Acidimicrobiales; family Acidimicrobilacustridaceae; genus Rhabdothermincola. Next base: position 2,259 of record JBBFLY010000090.1, read on the forward strand.
CCACCAGGGGACCGACCGAGATCCACCGAGGGGGCCACCGTGACCGTCACCGCAGCGGAGACCGACAGCTACGCAGACCTGCGCGCCGAGCTGCGCTCCTGGCTCGACGCCAACTGGGACCCGGACCTCACCGTCGGTGAGTGGTGGGACCGCCTCGGCGAAGCCGGCTGGGCCGCGCCGACCTGGCCGGTCGAGTGGTACGGGCGCGGGTTGAGCCGGGACGAGGCGAACGTGGTGGCCCATGAGCTGCGCGACTACGGAGCGCTCGGGGCACCCGCCGGTCTCGGGCTGCTGCTCGCCGGTCCCACGCTCATCGCCCACGGCACCGATGAGCAGAAGCGCCGCTTTCTGCCCGACATCGTCAAGGGCCGCGCGATGTGGTGCCAGCTGTTCAGCGAACCCGGTGCCGGCTCCGATCTCGCCGGGCTGCAGACCAGGGCGGTGCGAGACGGCGACGAGTGGATCGTCAACGGTCAGAAGGTCTGGACCTCCGGCGCCCAGTGGGCCGATCTCGGCATGCTGCTCGCCCGCACCGATCCGGACGTCCCCAAGCACAAGGGCATCAGCTACTTCGCCATCGAGATGGATCAGCCCGGCATGGACGTGCGGCCTCTCCGCGAGATGACCGGGCGCGCCCTGTTCAACGAGGTCTTCATGACTGACTGCCGGGTGCACGACAACGCGCTGATCGGTGGCCTCAACAACGGCTGGGCGGTGGCCAACACCACGCTCGCCAATGAACGAGCCGGGCTCGGCGCGGGCGGCGGCGGCGCCGCAGGCGGGGCGATCCCCGGCAGCAAGGCCGGGTTCCTCGAGCGCAGAGCCGGCGACTTCGTCAGCTCGCGTCGGACAGCCGGAGGCGGTTCCGTGGGCGGCAACTTGCTGATCGAGCTCGCGAAGGGCTGCGGCGTGACCGACGACCCGACCATCCGTCAGGACCTCATGCGCCTCTACTCGATGCACGAGATCGCCCGCTACACCAACCTGCGCATGAAAGCGGCAAAGGCCGCCGGTCGGGGCCCCGGGCCGGAAGCCAACACCGCCAAGCTCTCGATGAGCCGGATCACCCGACTCTCGCGTGATCTCGGGATGCGCATCGTGGGCGCAGGCGGGATGCTCGCGGGACCCGACGCGCCGCTGAACGGGATGATCACCGAGATGACCCTCTTCGCCCCAGCGGTGTCCATCTACGGCGGCAGCGACGAGATCCAGAAGAACATCATCGGTGAGCGGGTGCTCGGGCTGCCGCCCGAGCCGCGCTTCGACAAGGACGTGCCCTTCCGGGAGCTCAAGGTCGGTACCCAGCAGCTCTGAGGGTGAACCCGCAAGACCCCGCTCGTGCCAAGGCGGGTTCAGCGCCGGAGCGCTTCCAGCTTCGACCGCCAGCCTCGGCGATAGCGGAGCACCACCGCCGAGGCGGCGGCACGATGAGCCAGCCGCGGTGTCGGGAACCACCACGGCTCTCGGCGCAACCCCAGCCGATCGACGAGCACGGACTTGGAGTTGCTCAGCTCGCGCAGGCCGTCGGGCCCGTGCAGTCGACCGATGCCGCTCTCCTTGACCCCGCCGAAGGGCAGCCCGGCGACCCCGTAGGAGACGATCACGTCGTTGATGCAGACGTTGCCGACCTGCAGGGCACGTGCGAGCCGCTCCGCCCTGGCCCGGTCCCGGGTCCACACCGACGAGTTCAACCCGTACGGCGAGTCGTTCGCGAGTGCCACGGCCTCGGCGTCGTCACGCACCCTCATGATCGGCAGGATCGGGCCGAAGGTCTCCTCACGCATCACGGCCATGGTGTGATCGACCTCGGTCAGCACCGTCGGCTCGAACCACAAGCCCTCACGCCCCCGCACCCGGTGACCGCCGATCCGCACGGTGGCACCTCGCTCAACGGCATCTGCCACGTGCCGCTCCACGATGTCGAGCTGTGGCGGGAAGGTCATCGAGCCGATGTCGCAACGATCCCCCACCCCCTGACGCACCGCTCGGGTGCGGGCGATGACCAGCTCGACGAACCGGTCGTACACCTGTTCGTTGACGTACACCCGCTCCACCGACATGCACGTCTGCCCGCAGTTCTGGAACGCACCCCACACCGCGGCGGTCGCAGCCCGCTCGACGTCGGCGTCGGCGCAGACGATCATCGGATCCTTGCCCCCGAGCTCGAGCAGCACAGGCGTCAAGGTCTCCGCAGCCGCCGCCATCACGCGCCGTCCGGTGCGAGCCGAGCCCGTGAAGCAGACCTTGGCCACGCCAGCCCGGACGAGCGCCTCTCCGGTCGCTCCACCACCGGTGACCACCCGCACGATGTGCGGCGGTGTGCCGGCCTCTTCGAACAGCGAGCCGATCGCCAGGCCGGTCAAGGGCGTCACCTCGGAAGGTTTGAGCACCACGGTGTTCCCTGCGAACAGCGCGGTGACGATGGGGGTCATCGACAGCACGAAGGGGTAGTTCCACGGACTGATCACCCCGATGACCCCCATGGGCTCGAACGTTCGCACCGCCTTCTTGTGGCCCATCACCCCGGTGCGCACCCGCTCGGGTCGAAGGAACCGCTCACCCCACCTGGCGTAGTAGGAGATGAGCTCGCAGGTGACGAGCACCTCGTTCGAGATGGCCTCCGCAGGGAGCTTGCCGGTCTCGGAGGTGATCGTCTCGACCAGCTCGTCCAACCGGTCGAGCAGCCGGTCGCGCACCAGCAGGAGGTGATCCGCTCGCTCGCGGTAGGGCAGCTGCGACCAGTCCTCGAACGCGGCGCGCGCCTCGCGCACCGCCCGCGCCACTCCCTCCGGTCCCTCGTCCGCGACGACCCCCAACCGGAGGTTGGTCCGGGGATCCGTCACGGTGATCGTCTGCTGCTTGTTCACCACGGCCATGGCAGGAAGGCTACGTGGGGGGTCGAAGCCGGCGGCCCCTGGGGGATCCCCACGGCACCCGGATGGCGGTACTTGGCGCTCGCGCCGGTCGCTTACGACCACGGGATCCCCGCGGCGCCCGGGTGACGTCCTGTAGCGTTGGCGGGCTCCGGGACTGGGAGGAGAGACCGTGCTCGGGCGACTCGGGAGCTTCGCCTCCCGTCACCACTGGTGGTTCCTCACAGCCTGGATGCTCCTGGCCGTCACCCTCGGCACAGTGTCCAACCGGGCTGGCGGACACCCGATCGACGACTTCACCATCCCTGGCACCGACGCGCAGCGCGCCATCAACCTGCTCGGGAGCAGTTCCCCGCCGCCACCGGCACCAGTGCGACCGTGGTCTTCCGGACCGAGAGCGGCAAGGTCACCGACCCGCCCAACGCGCAGGTCATCGGACAGGTGCTCACCAACCTCCAGGCCCTGCCAGGCGTCGCAGGGGTGAGCAACCCGCTCACCGACCAGCTCTTCGCAGGCAACATCGCACCAGACGGCACCATCCTGTACACCTCGGTGCAGTTCAGCGTGCCCGCAGGCGATGTCGACAAGGACATCCTCGACCAGTTCGAGCAGGCCGCCCAGCCGGCGTCGTCCGCCGGGGTCGAGGTCCACTTCGGCGGCCCCGTCGTCGACCTCCTCAACGCCCCACAGTCGGCGATCTCCGAGCACGCCGACGACATCGGTCTGGCCTTGGCGGTGATCATCCTGCTCATCTCGCTCGGGTCCGGTGTGGCGATGCTGCTGCCCATCGGCACCGCGCTGTTCTCGCTCGGTGTGGCCACGTCGCTGATCGTGATCATCGAGCGCTTCGCCCAGATCGGCACGATCGGCCCGATCCTCGGCACGATGCTCTGCCTCGGCGTGGGCATCGACTACTCCCTCTTCATCGTCAGCCGCTACCGGGAGAACCTGGCGGAGGGCATGGAACCCGACGAGGCGACCGGCAGGGCCGTCGCCACCGCAGGGTCCGCGGTGCTCTTCGCCGGGTTGACGGTGTGTCTGGCGATGGCCGCGCTCGCGGTGATGGGCGTCCCCTACGTGCGGACCCTCGGGCTCACCGCTGCGCTGTTCGTCCTGGTCACCATGTGCGCCGCGCTGACCTTTCTGCCGGCGATGATCGGCCTGATCGGCCACCGGGTGAACAGCTTCCGCCTCCCCTGGAACCATCATCGCCAGGAACTGCCCGCGGGGGCGCTCACCCGCACCCTCTCCGGCCGTTGGGCACACGAGGTGGCCCGACGGCCGTGGGTCTTCGCACCTCTGAGCCTCGCCGTCCTGGTGCTGCTCGCCCTGCCGCTTCTGCGCATCGACCTCGGCTTCCCGACGGACGCCAGCGCTCCCGCAGGCACCACGCAGCGCGAAGCGTACGACCTCATCACCGAGGGCTTCGGCTCGGTGCTTCGTTCCTGTTGCTCATGATGGTCTTCCGCACGTTGTTCGTCCCGCTCAAGGCCGCGGTCATGAACCTGCTGTCGATCGGCGCGGCCTACGGGGTGTTGGTCGCCGTGTTCGAATGGGGCTGGGGTCGGCAGGTCATCGGGTTGCAGGAGACGGTCGTCATCGCAGCGTTCGTCCCGGTGATGATGTTCGCCATCCTGTTCGGCCTGTCGATGGACTACGAGGTGTTCCTGCTCTCGCGCATCCGCGAGGAATACGGACGCTCAGGTGACAGTCACGCCAGCATCGTGGTGGGCCTCGCCAAGACCGCCCGGGTGATCACCTCCGCCGCGCTGATCATGATGGCGGTGTTCCTGGCGTTCGTGACCAATCCCGAGCCGACCGTGAAGATGATCGGCCTGGGTCTCGCGGTCGCGGTCTTCGTCGACGCGACGATCGTCCGAATGGTGCTCGTGCCCTCGACCATGGAGCTGCTGGGTGGAGCCAACTGGTGGCTGCCCCGCTGGCTGGACAGGCTCCTGCCGGACATCCACCTCGACGACGATGCCCGAGCCGCGCCCGTGACGCCGGTCGGGTCACCCTCCGGAGCCGACCGTCGTAGCAGCGACGGTCCTCGAGCCCACGAGGTCTGAGCAGCGCGGGAAGCCGGACGGGCGCTGCGGACGGCGCAGCAGCGTCAGTCGAGGAACGCCGAGAGCTTCTCCTCCGGGGGGCGGGCGATGATGGCCCTGCCGCCCGCCACCACCACCGGTCGTTGCATCAGCTCCGGGTGCTGGACGAGCAGGTCCACCACGCTCGCCAGGTCCTGATAGTCCCGGGGATCAAGTCCGAGCTCCTTGAAGCGCTTGTCGTGACGCACCAGCTCGGCGGGTGGATCGACCAGCGACGCGACCAGCGACTCGAGCGCCGGCCGGTCGAGCGGGGTCTTCAGATACTGCACGACCTCGACATCGTCGCCACGTTGCCGCAACGCCTCGAGGGCACGTCGCGAGTTGCTGCAGCTCGGGTTGTGGTAGAGGACGATCTCGGCCATCGCCGGATCATATCGACGGCCTGCGCAGGCGCCCGCCGAGGAAGGCGGCGGCCACGCACAGGCCGCCGTAGGCCCCCACCACCGACCAGAACAGCAGGTCGGTCGGGTCGGCGAGGTATCGGGTGAACCCCCTGCCCAGGCCGATCGCGAGGGGGATGGTGAGCAGCACCTGTCGCCTCGGGCGGTGAGCCAGTGCACCAACGTGCTCGAGGATGAACTCGACCACCGCAGGCAGCGGTGTCAGCCACAGCAAGAGCGGGTCGAGCGCAGCAGGCCAGTGCACCCCCGCCAACCCGAGTGTCATCACCGCGAACGCCAGCGGGTAGAGCACCAGGCACCGCCGGCAGACGTGGCGGCTCCCGATGGCAACGCAGCGGTCGTAGTCCTCGGGGTAGTGGTGTGCGAGCCACAGCGGCGTGACCGGTCCGGCCGGCGGGCGGGTCATGTCCACCGATCGTAGGTGCCGACACCCCTGGCTAGTGTCGGAGGCCCACACGGAGAGGACCTCGTCACCCGAGAGGAGCTGCCATGTCGATTCCGCTCAAGCGCGTCTCCCGAGTCGTCATCGCCGGCGAGTGGTACTCCGTCGAGCTGGGGACCTTCGAGGTGCTCGACATGGAGTTCCTCGATGACTCCGGCCAGCCGACCCACGACCCGCTCGACGTCAAGGCCTACCGCTTCGAGACCCCGAACCACGACATCTACTACGGCCCGCTCTCGGCGATCTCGCTGATCAAGCTCCTCGACATCTAAGCGTGGTTCCAACCATGAGATCAGGGGCGATGACGCGTACCAGTCGCGTTGCGCCCTCAAGGCGGGCATGGCGTGACGAGCGGAGCACGCTCGTCACGCCACAGGCCCTCAGGTACCGACGACGCCACCGTCGGTCCTGCGGATCACCAGGGTCGCCGACCGGGGGCGGCCGGTCCGGCTGAAGTCCGGCCAGTTCGACGCAGCCCGCAGGTTCGCTGGCGTCGGTGATCCCCAGAAGGTCGCGGACTCACCCAGGTGCTGGACGTCCACGAACATCGTGCGCTGATCGGGGGCGGTGATCACCCCGGTGATCTCACAGCCTCGCGGTCCGACGAGGAACCGGCGGATCTCGTTGGTCACCGGGTCCGCCGCCAGCATGGCGTTGTTCCCGATCTGGCAGTAGCCGCGTTCGGGCCGGTTCTGACTCGAGTTCGCGATGTCGGTCTGGATCCACACGCGCCCGTCGGGATCGATCCACAGACGATCCGGCGAGCCGAACATGCTGTCGGGTCCGAGGGTCACGCTCGGGTCGTAGAACGGGTCGCCGGCGAGGATCCAGATGTCCCAGTGGAACGTGGTCAGCCCATGGTCACCGTCGTCGTGCCAGATCTCGACGATGTGACCGTACGGGTTGGGGTTCCTGACGCGTCGCGCCCGGAGCACTCGCCACGGATGGCGGCTGACGAGCTTGTAGAAGTACGCACCGTTCTCGTCGTCAGCCGAGTACACGACCGCGTGCCAGACTTCTCCGCCACGACCTCACGGTACGTCGGTCCCGGCACTGACACGGTGGACGCTCTGCCACCCGCCCGTGCCCGCCCGCCCCAGCACGGCTTGGCTAGGGTTCGCCCATGACGCCGACGCACAGCGAACCCAGCTCGACGGGGCTGCGAGGCGAGGACGTGGACCTGTCGGATGCCGCGCTC
>JBBFLY010000091.1:0-9116 GCA_037478855.1 Acidimicrobiales bacterium
GGGAGGAGCCGAGCCGGGAACGGGAGGCGCGGCTGGAGCGGCCGCCGCCGGACGGGGAGCGGGGGTCGGAGCTGGGGGTGCAGGTGGTGCAGGTGTCGCGGGCGGTGCGGATGACGCGGGCGGTGCCGGCGCCGGTCCCGCGGCAGGCCGATGAACCTCCCGCTCGTCGTCACGCCGCGGGGGACGAGGCGGGTGCTCACTGCCGCTGGAGGTCACGACCCGACGCGGCGCCGCCGGCCGCATCGCCGGCTCGGGCGCCGGCGTGGCCGGCTTCGAGGCCTCGGCAGGTGCCGCAGCAGGTGCCGAATCCGCCAGGGCGGCCGCAGGCGCAGACGCCTGCTCGACGGCCGACGCAGCCCCAGCCTCAGGCTCGGTGGCCTCGGCCGCGGCCGGCTTGACCGCCGCCTTCTTCGCCTTCTTGGCCTTCGCCGGCTCCTCCGGCTGGCGATCGCGAATCAGACCTTCGCGCTCGGCCTTGCGACGGACGCGGTCCGCTTGGGCCTCGACCACGCTCGAGGAGTGGCTCTTGACCCCGATGCCCAGCGATTCGCAGAGCTCCAGGCACTCCTTGTTGGTCAGCCCGAGTTCCCTCGCAAGCTCGTAGACGCGGATGTTCGGTGGCAATGGCAGCCTCTGTTCGTCGGCGGGAACCGCCCCAGCACCAGGCGGAAACGGTTCTCTATCCTCGCGCGGTCAGCAGTGCCGCACGAAAAAGCGGTTCAGATCTCGGTCGCTGGCTCGGAGGCGGTCGGAACCGTCTCTTCGGCCTCTTCGACGCTAGCGGCCGTCTCTCCGGCTTCCTCCGCCTCCCCGGTGCCACTCCCATCCTCCGGGACCGGCGCGACCGCGACCTGCTCCGGGGCGGCCGCATCAACGACCTCGGCGGCTTCGACCGCTTGGACTGCGCTGTCGGCGCCCCCGCCCAGCTCGGCCTCGGCGAGGGTCTCCGCGGCCTGGGACCACTGCTCGGCCGAGATGGCCTCGCCACCTTCGGCGGGCTGCCACACCTGCTCACCGGTCTCCGGGTCGACCACCCACTCGCCCTCGGCCCACTCCTGGTTGGCGTAGGCCTGCTCCTCCGCGAGCTGGCTCTCGCTCTTGATGTCGACCCGCCAGCCCGTCAGCCGGGCCGCCAGCCGGGCGTTCTGCCCTTCCTTCCCGATGGCGAGCGACAGCTGGTAGTCGGGGACGATCACCTCGGCGGTGCCGGTGTCCTCGTGGATGCGGACCTCCTTGACCTTCGCCGGTGACAACGCCTTGGCCACGAAGTCCGGCGCGTCCTCGGAGAACGGGATGATGTCGATCTTCTCACCCCGCAACTCGTTGACGACCATGCGGACCCGCGCCCCACGGGCGCCCACGCACGCGCCCACGGGATCGACGTTGGGGTCGTTGGACCACACCGCGATCTTCGTCCGGGCACCGGGTTCACGGGCACAGGCCTTGATCTCGACCACGCCGTCAGCGATCTCGGGCACCTCGAGCTCAAAGAGGCGCTTGATGAGCCCCGGGTGGGTACGGCTCACCACGATCTGCGGGCCCTTGGCGGTCTTGCGGACCTCGACGATGTAGGCCTTCACCCTCGACCCGGGCTCGGGCTTCTCGTAGGGCACCTGCTCGGCCTGCGGGAGGAGCGCCTCCACCCGTCCGAGGTCGAGCAGGGTGTAGCGCGAGTCCGTCTGCTGGATGATGCCGGTGACGATGTCACCCTCGCGCCCTGCGTACTCCTCGTACTTCATCTCGCGCTCGACTTCGCGGATGCGCTGGCTCATCACCTGCTTGGCGGTCTGCGCGGCGATGCGGCCGAAGTCAGCGGGTGTCACGTCGAACTCCTCGCCGATCGGCTCACCGTTCTCGTCGAGCTCCTGGGCCATGACCCGGAACTCGACGGTCTCGGGATCGATGGTGACCCAGGCGTACTCGTGGGCCCCCGGCAAGCGCTTGTAGGCCGACTCCAAGGCGTCGGCCAGCGCACCGAAGAGCGTGTCGACCGAGATGCCCTTCTCAGCTGCAAGAGCCTGCAGCGCATCCATCAGATCGGGGTTGCTCATGACGCGTTGACCTCTTCTTCTGTCTGCTCTCTCTTCGTCTGCTCTGTCTTCGTCTGCTTCGACCTTCCGGGATGCTTCCTCGGACCGCGGCTCGGCGAAGCCGGCCTCGGTGCGGGCCCCCACTCGAAGACCGTGCGGGCGCGCTCGATGTCACCCAGTGCGACCGTCCAGCGCTCACCAGGGGGGTCGTCGAGGACGACGGTGACCGCCGCATCGGTCACCTCGACCAGCTCCCCGGTGAGACGACGCGGTCCCTCGAAGCCCGCCACGGTCTTCACCGACACCCGCCGCCCCTGCGCCCAGCGGAAGTGCGCTGGCGTGCGGAGCGGACGCTCCAGCCCGGGGCTCGTGACCTCGAGCGTGTAACGCCCCGGGATGGGATCGGCGTCGTCGAGCGCCCGCGAGAGATCGCGGGTGATCGCCGCCACGGTGTCGAGGTCGACCCCACCAGACCGGTCGACGGTGACACGCAGGACACCCCCCGTGTGCTCGAGGTCGAACAGGTCGAGCCCGTGGGCTGCCACGACCGGCTCCACCACGGCTCGCACCCGGTCGTTCACGGTCATGTCACCTCCCTCGGGCTCGGGCGTCCTGCTCCGACGAGATCGGATGGGACGTTGCTGGTCTATGACACGAAAGGCGTGGGCCGAGCCCACGCCTTCGCTCGAATCGAACGGATTGGCACCAGAAGTATAGGTCAATATGCCCGGGCGACCACCGCCACGAGGTCGTCCTCCTCGTCGCTCGCCGGGACGGAACCGTCGGGTCGCAGCAGGCACCGGACCGTCACGCCCCGCTCAGCCAGCTCCGCCTCTCCCTGCTCCCCCACCTGAGCCCAGGGGATCCGGGCCCAGCCGACGGCCGCGGCCTCAGCGGCCTCCCCGATCGAGGACGTGTCGTGCGTTCGGGCCTCGCGACGCTCGGTAGCCGAGGCGAGCAGGGCCTGCTGCTGGACGCCGAGCAGGTCCCCCACCGCCTTGTCGAGCCCCTCGAGCGGCACGCTCGACTTGGACCCCGCCAGCCGGTCCACCAGCGTGACCGCACCCTGCTCCAGATCCCTGGGGCCGAGCTCGAGCCGTACCGGCACCCCCTTCAGCTCCCAGTCGGTCGCCCGACGCCCGAGGGACAAGTCGGTGCGGTCGTCGAGCCGGACACGCAGGCCCGCTCCGTCGAGCAGCCCAGCGAGCCGTCGGGCCTCGGCCACCACCCCGCCTTCGTCGCGCACCGCCAGCACCACGACCTGGACCGGTGCCAGACGGGGCGGCAGGCGCAGCCCCCGATCATCGCCGTGACACATGATCAGCCCACCCACCATGCGGGTGGACACCCCCCACGACGTCGTCCACGCGAACTGCTGGGTCCCGTGCTCGTCGAGGTACCGGATGTCGAACGCCCGGGCGAAGTTCTGCCCCAGCTCATGGCTGGTTCCCATCTGCAGGGCCTTGCCATCACCGGTCATCGCCTCGAGGGTCATGGTGTTGATGGCTCCGGCGAAGCGCTCCCGGCGGGTCTTGCGGCCCACCACCACCGGGATCGCGAGCACGTTGACCATGAAGTCCTCGTAGACCTCGTGCAGGATGCGCACCGCGTAGGCCCGGGCGTCGGCCTCGGTGGCATGTGCGGTGTGCCCCTCCTGCCAGAGGAACTCGCTGGTGCGCAGGAACACCCGTGGTCGCAGCTCCCAACGCACCACGTTGGCCCACTGGTTGAGCAACAGCGGCAGGTCGCGGTAGCTCTGCACCCACTTGGCCATGAACTCCCCGATCACGGTCTCGCTCGTCGGGCGGACCACGACCGGCTCCTCCAGCTCCTTGCCACCGGCCACGGTGACCACCGCGAGCTCGGGACTGAAGCCCTCCACGTGCTCCGCCTCGCGGCGCAGGTAGCTCTCGGGGATGAACAGGGGGAAGTACGCGTTCTCGGCACCGGCAGCCTTGATCCGGGCGTCGACCTCCGCCTGCATCCGCTCCCACAGCGAGTAGCCGTACGGGCGGATCACCATCGTGCCCCGGACCGGACCGTTGTCGGCCAGCTCAGCCTTGTTGATGACGTCCTGGTACCAGCGGGGGAAGTCCTCAGCCTGTGGTGTGAGAACGGGTGCCTTGGGTCCAGCCATGGGGGGCGAGCCTACCGGTCGCGCCGGGTGGCGCTCCCCGCCTCACCTGCGGCCGCCGGACACACTCAGAGCCTGCGGATGACCTCCACCCGTTGCTCGCTGCGGTTGGCGTCCGTGCCCTGCTCCTCCAGCAGCGCCCGGCGATCCCGCTCGGCTTCCGCCGCTGCGTCCGCGTCACCGTGCCGCAACGCCTCCTCGACCCCACCCTCGGCGATGAGCCGGGCCCATTCGACCAGCGCATCGACCATCTCGTCCTCGGGCACCACCTTGACCACCTTGCCCTTCACGAACAGATGACCTCGACGGCGGCCGGCCGCGATGCCCAGATCCGCCTCGCGCGCTTCGCCGGGACCGTTGACGACACATCCCATCACCGCGACCTGGATAGGCAGATCGAGCGCTTCGAAGGCCCGCTGCGCATCGTTGGCCACCCGGATCACGTCCACCTCGGCCCGCCCGCAAGACGGGCAGGCGATGAGGTCGAGCCCCCGGCGCTCACGCAATCCCATCGCCTCGAGGAGCTGACGACCGGCGCGGGCTTCCTCGACCGGGTCGGCGGTCAGCGAGTAGCGGATCGTGTCCCCGATGCCCTCGGCCAGCAGGGTGGCGACGCCGGCGGTGGCCTTGATCAGCCCCGCGGGTGGCGGACCGGCCTCCGTCACCCCGAGGTGCAGCGGATGGTCGACGGTCTCGGAGAGCAGCCGATACGCGTCGATCATGAGCGGCACGTTCGAAGCCTTCACCGAGATCTTGACGTCCTCGAAGCCGACCTCCGCGAAGTAGGCGAGCTCCTGCAGCGCGGACTCCACCATCGCTTCCGGGGTGACCCCGCCGTAGCGTTCGTAGAGCGCCGGATCCAGCGACCCACCGTTGACACCGATGCGGATCGGCACGCCCCGGTCCCTGGCCTCGCGGGCCACCGTCTTGATGTGCTCCGGCTTGCGGATGTTCCCGGGGTTGAGGCGCAGACCGTGCACCCCCGCCTCAAGCGCCGCCAAGGCCATCCGGTACTGATGGTGGATGTCGGCGATGATCGGGATCGGTGAGCGGGGCACGATGCGAGCCAGCCCCTCCGCGGCCTCGATCTCGTTGCACGTGCAGCGCACGATGTCGCAGCCCGCGCCGGCCAGGGCGTAGATCTGCGCGAGGGTGCCGTCGACGTCGGCGGTCCTCGTGGTGGTCATCGACTGCACGGAGATCGGGGCGTCACCCCCGACCGCGACGTCACCGACGTGGATCTGGCGGGTCTTGCGCCGTTCGTAGCGGGTCTGGTGCTCCATCGTGGATCAGGCTCGCCGCATCAGGGACCGAAGGGGTTCGGCACGGGGTTGACGACATCGAGGTACATCGACGTGAGCCCGAGACCCACGAGCACGATGATCACCGTGTAGGTCACGGGCAGGAGCTTGGTCATGTCGACCCGGTAGCGCCGTCCGCTGATCCGGCCCCGCACCGCTTCGTAGGTGGCCACCGCGGCATGCCCCCCGTCGAGCGGTGGCAACGGCAACAGGTTGAACATCCCGAGGAAGATGTTCACGATGATCAACGTCCACAAGAAGCTGACCGGACCCGACTCGGCCGCCTGAGCACCGAGCCTGGTGATCCCGATGATCGAGATCGGTCGGCTCTCCTGCAACTCGCGCTGCGCGTCGGACAGGTAGCGGGGGCTGCTTGGGTCGAGGGCGTGCACCGGCGGCTCATCGGACCACCGGGAGGGGTCGCCGGCGCCCGAGGTGGTGACGAGCTCCGCGTAGCGGCTCAGCCCCTCGGGCGAGAAAACCTTGCCGACCCCCTTCACGGACTGCACGACGATGCCGGCGAACTCCGGCAGGGTGCGACCCGCGGCCTCCAGCACGTTCATCCGCTCCGGCGGCGCCGGCCCGCGGACGATCCCGAGGAACCCTGCGGCCCCGTCAGGGGGCAGCGTCACCGGAGCCTGGACCTCCGTCCAGTACGCGCCCGCGCCGCGTTCGAACTCGATGCGCACCGCGCCTTGGGCGGAGGCGAGCCGGTCGACGAACTCCTGGTAGGAGGTGACCCGCTCACCGTCGACGGTGGCGATGCGGTCGCCGTCACGCAGCGGCGGCAGCATGGCGGCACCGGCTTCGTTGATGCGCCAACCCGGCACCGCCTCGAGCGTGAGCTGCTCGCCGTCACGTTCGACGATTACCTCGGTGGGCTGGCCGAGCGTCGACGCCAGCGCCGGTCCGAGGCTGTCCCAGTCCCGCACGGGCGACCCGTTCACCGACACCACCGTGTCCCCCTCGCGGATGCCGGCCTGCCACGCGGCCGAGCCCTCGAGCACGCCCTTGACCACCCAGGCGCCCGAGGACTGCTCGCCGAAGCCGACGAACACCACGAAGATCAGCACCAACGCTATGGCGAAGTTCGCGAACGGGCCGGCGAGCACCGTGGCGAGCCGACGCGGGTAGGACATGGCCCGGTAGGTGCGGTCCTCATCCGCCGGATCGACCTCCTCGAGGTTGCTCATCCCGATGATCCGCACGTACGCACCTGCGGGCAGGACCTTCAGCCCGTACTCGGTCTCCCCTCTGCGGAACGACCAGATCCTCGGCCCGAAGCCGATGAAGAACTCGGTGACCTTCATCCCGGCGCGCTTGGCCACCAGGAAGTGGCCGAGCTCGTGCAGGAAGATCGAGACCACGATCGCGCCGATCATCGCCAGCACACCCCAGCCCGTCAGGTAGCCGACGAGCGCCACGGCGATCACGATCAGCAGCGGACGGAGCCAACCGCTGCGCGTCCCACCGAACGGTGACCGCGACCGGCCACCCCGCACATCGGGGCCCCGCCCAGTGGGCTGGCCGGCGGCTCGGTCACCTGGCTGATCGCAGGAGCGGTCGCCCGCTGGCGGCTCGCCGCCCGTCGGCGCAGGTTGCTCGAGGATGTCGCTCACGCTGACTCCGGTGGTGCTGGGGTCGCGAGCCCCGGGAGGCTCGCACCGATCAGGTTACGGGCGACGCGACGCGCTCGGTGGTCGGCCTCCACGACCTCGTCGACCGAGATCGCCCGTGCACCGTCGTGGTGGGCGAGGGTTGACTCCAGCACCACGGGGATGTCGACCCACCGCAGCCGACGATCGAGAAACGCCTCCACCGCCACCTCGTTGGCCGCGTTGAGCCACGCCGGTGCGGTCCCGCCGATCCGGGCCGCTTCATAGGCCAGACCCAGGCACGGGAACGCCTCGAGGTCGGGTGGCTCGAACTCGAGGCGGGTCGCGCGACGCCAGTCGAGCCGGCCGAACGGCGTCGCGATCCGATCGGGGTAGGCCAAGGCGTAGCCGATGGGCAGTCGCATGTCGGGCAGGGACAGCTGCGCGACGGTGGACGCGTCGCTGAACTCGACCATCGAGTGCACGATCGACTGCGGGTGGACAACCACCTCGATCTGCTCAAGCGAGATCCCGGCACCGTGAGCCCCTGCCGGGGCGCCGAAGAGCTCGAAGGCCTCGATGACCTCGAGACCCTTGTTCATGAGGGTGGACGAGTCGACGGTGATCTTCGGCCCCATGCTCCAGGTCGGATGCGCGAGGGCTTCCTCGACGGTGACGGCCTCGAGCTCGGCACGACGCCGACCCCGGAACGGCCCTCCGCTCGCGGTCAGGATGAGCCGTGCCACCCGAGCCCGGTTCTCGTTCGCCCGCAGGCACTGGTGGATCGCGCCGTGCTCGCTGTCGACCGGGACCAGCTCGGCGCCGGGCGTCCGGCGGGCCTGCTGCACGACCGGCCCAGCTGCGATCAGCGACTCCTTGTTGGCGAGCGCCAGGCGCCGACCGGCTTCGAGCGCTGCGAGCGTGACCGGCAGGCCGGCGAAACCCACGACGCCGTTCACGACCACGTCGGCCTCCTCGGCCAGGCTGGCGAGCGCTCCCTCGCCGGCGCGCACCTCGCACGCGGGCAGCCGCTCCGCCAGCTGATCGGCGACCGAGTCGTCCGCGACCGCGACCACCTTGGGCCGGAAGGCGATCGCCTGCTCCACGAGCAGGTCGGGTCGTGCGCCGCTTGCGCCGAGCGCGGTCAGCTCGAAGCGGTCGGGCTCAGCCTGCAGCACCTCGAGGGTCTGCGTGCCGATGGAGCCGGTCGAGCCGGCCACCGCCACGCGCACGCCTGTCATGGCCCCAGGCTACCGAGCCGCACCTGAAGCGGACCGGGAGCGGCCAGCCGGACCCGCGGACCGACCCGGGCACCTGCCACAGGTGGGCAGACGGCTCACAGGCCGGGCACGAGATCGAGCAGGCGCGCCGCGTAGTACGCGGCGGGCAGCACGAACAGCAGACCGTCGAAGCGGTCGAGGACACCGCCGTGGCCCGGCAGCAGCGCGCCCATGTCCTTGAGGCCGAGGTCGCGCTTGAGCAGCGACTCGGCCAGATCCCCGATCGGTGCCGCCGCGGCCACGAACAGACCGAAAACCAGCGCCTGGCCGGCCGAGAACGGCCCTGCCCCGAAGAGCACCGCGGTGATGAACACGCCCAGCAGGCAGGCCGCGAGACCGCCGAGGAGACCCTCGACGGTCTTGTTCGGGCTCACCGCGGTCAGCGGCGCACGCCCGTACTGACGCCCGATGAAGAACCCGCCGACGTCGTAGAGCACCGCACCGACCACCGCCACCAGCAGGATGCTCACCCCTTCGGCCGGGACGTCGAGGATCAAGGCGGCGAACGAGCCGAGGAACCCCACGTAGACGACACCAAGGAGCGTCACGCCGATGTTCGGGACCGGTCTCGCCGAGCCGCCCACGCCGAGCAGGAACCACAGGATGCTGAACACCAGGGTGAGGAAGATCACCAGCGGCACGGCCGGCTCGCCCCGCCAGTAGACAGCCAGCGGGAGGGCCACGCAGGCGGCCAACCCGAGCAAGGTGGCCGGGCGGTACCCGCCGCGCCGCAGGGCGCTGAACAGCTCGACCGCCGCCAGCACCACAACGGCCTC
>JBBFLY010000092.1:0-9083 GCA_037478855.1 Acidimicrobiales bacterium
GCATCCGCCGCGAGCCGCAGGTGTGGTCGGTCGCCGCGCTGTTCGACGACCTCGCGTCGGCCGAAGGGGTCACGAAGCACGCGTCGACGTTCGAGCGGCGCGACGTCATCCGGGCCATCGCCGAGCGGCTCCCCGACGGCGGCGACGTCACCGCCATCGAGGACCTCACCGACAGCTTCCTCACCGACCCTCGTCTGGTCGCGCTCGACACCCGACGCGAGCCCCGCTGGACGACCAGCGAACTGCTGGCTACCGAAGCCCGACTCGTCGACCGCGCCCACGCGCTCCGCGGCGCCGGCGCGGGCGTGGCCATCCCGATGGCCGTCGACCTCGCCCTCGCCCAAGGACCATCCATCTCCGACGAACAAGCGGCGATGGTCCGCCACCTCACCACGTCAGGGGCGGGGATCGATCCGGTGATCGGCGCAGCCGACACCGGCAAGACCTACACCCTCGACGCCGGCCGAGCCGCCTGGGAAGCCTCCCGGTTCCAGGTGTTCGGCGCAGCCCTCTCCGCACGCGCCGCCGCCGAGCTGCGGGCCGGCTCCGGGATCGCGTCCACGACGATCGCCAAACTCCTCGGCCAACTCGACGACGGCCGCCTCCGCCTCGACGACCGCAGCATCGTGGTGATCGATGAGAGCGGGATGGTCGGCACCCGCACCCTCGACGCCCTCTCTCGCCACACCGCCGCCGCGGGAGCCAAGCTCGTCCTAGTCGGGGATGTGGCGCAGCTGCCCGAGATCGACGCCGGCGGATCGTTCCGGGCCCTCACCGAACAGCTGCCCACCGCGGTGCTGGTCGAGAACCGCCGACAGATCCACGACTGGGAGCGCTACGCCCTCGACGACCTCCGCAACGGCAACATCACCGAAGCGGTCGCCGCCTACGACCAGCGGGACCGCATCTTCTTCGCCGACAACGCCGACGCCCTCCGCCAACGCCTCGTCGACGACTGGGCCACCGCGCACCTCAACGGCGACGACGCCGTCATGATCGCCAGCCACCGCGCTGACGTCCGAGGCCTCAACGACCGTGCCCGAGCGTTCATGGACGCGGCGGGCATGTTGGGCGACCGCGAGCGCGGGATCGACCGGCGCATCCAGATCGACGGCCGCGAGTTCGCCGTCGGCGACCGGGTGCTGGCCACCGGACGGAACCACTACGACCTCGACATCCTCAACGGCGACCTCGGCGTCGTCACCAACATCACCAACCGCGGGGTGACGTTCCGCTGTGAACGCGTCGACGCGGAGCGCACCATGCCCGTCGACCGACTCCAGGACGGGTTCTTGGACCACGGCTACGCCCGCACCAACTACAAGACCCAAGGCGCTACAGCGGATCGGGTGTTCACGTTGGGCGACGACGGCGACCTCGACCGCCAGGCCGCCTACACCGCGCTGTCACGAGGCCGCGTCGAGAACCGGCTCTACATGCTCGAACCCGACGAGGACCTCCAAGCCGTCCTCGAGCCCAACCCACAGGGAGCGCAGCGACCGGAGGGGCGGGAGCTGTTGTTGGACCACGCCGAACGTGAACTCTCGCGAGACCGGTCCCAGCACCTCGCCACCGAGCATCTCGACCCGCTCGCCGCCCAGCTCCTCGCGTCGCTCCCCGAACCCGAAGGCCCACCCGTCGGTCACAGCGTCGACGGTCTCCTCGACCAGCTCCCCGAACCCGTCGGCCCGCGTGCGCACAGCTCGCTGGTCGACGACCTGTTGGCCGAGCTCCCGGATCCGGTCGACGTCGAGCCCGATCTCGCCGAGAAGGTCGCCAAGGTCACCGCCCGCCTCGACGCCCTCGAACAACCGCCGCCGTCGGTCGCCGACTTCGGCATCGACTCGCTGTAGACGCCTTGATTGGCGCGCATAGCCGAACTGCCGATGGAGCCATCCTGCGGCTCCGGACTAGCAGCATGCACGAGGCCCGCCTCCTTGGATGGTCGACTAGAGTCACCTCGGCCGAGGACAGAGGGGGCTGCCGTGAAGACGACGCGACGATCACCAGCGCTTCTCACGAAGGTTGCCGTGTGCGCCGTCGTGCTGCTTGGGGGTTTGGCAGGGTTTGCGATGCCGGCGAACGCCGATGACTACGGCTACCCGGGCGGCACGAGTCCGCTGCGGTATCCCGACAGTGCGGACCACTGGTACTGCTTCCGGAACGTCGCATCCGGGACCGATCAGAACCGGATTCACACCGCGATGGGCATCCTCGACTCGCAGACCGAGATGTACGACGTCTACACCGCTACGTGTGGCACGTCGACCGACGCTGCATGGGAGTTCGTCGGGTGGTGTCAGATCCCGGGCGGCAGCGGCTGCCCGCTCGGTAGGACGGTCTGCGAACAACACGTGTTCTGGGGTGTCTGCGACCGATTCGGCGTCTACATCGACGCTACGACGCACTACTTCAGCGCCATCGACTGGGTGAACGCACACGGGGGAGATGTTGGTTACAGCTTCAACGTCAACCTGAACATGTCTGTGTGTCACGAGCTCGGTCACTCCGCCGGGCTCCACCACATACCGGTTCCTCTCGATCCGCCGGTCCGCTGCATGAACAGTGCTTGGATCGCGCCGACGAATGGCTGGGAGGAGCTGAACTACGTCATGTACAGCGATCACCACGTCTGGCACATCAACAACTACATCTGAGCGGCTGCACGGCGGCGTGGCGTTACGGCTCCCGGGAACCACCTGCTGCTGCGCATCGTCGTACGCTAGGATTCGTGCAGACCGGAGGTAGTGCCATGGGGAAGCAACGGACCGCTGGTGTCTTGGCCGCGTGCATGCTTGCGCTCGCCTGTGTGTCATGTTCGGATGCCGGCGATCAGGTAGTCCAGACTGGACACGAGGGCGGCGACTCTGGGGCGACGTCGAGCACCTCAGGCCAAGTCGCCGGCCCCACGCGGGGGTCAAGCGGCGATGGCCTAGCTTTCAGAGAGGCTGTCCTGGCCACCAACGACGACACCGTCCGATACCCACCCCCGGCAAGCATCAAGGCCCTGATGGGTCAAAGTGAGGCCGTCATCGTTGGCGATCTCACCTCGGTCACACTCCAACCAACTCCGGAATCGGCCACGGGTCCTGTGGCGACGGCGGACGCCTCGGAGTGGTGGGTCGTCGCAGATGTCGTCGCTACCGATGTCCTCGCTGGCGCCGACATCAAGGTGGGCGACACCATCAGTTGGGCGTTCGTCGTGTGGATGGGAGCCGACGCTGAAGCAGCTGACGCCGCGAAGGAGCTAGAGGGAAGCCTCATTGCCGCTGCTCCGCTGGGCGCGAGCACCACCCTGTTCCTTCATCACAGCAGAGCGGTCCCTGGGTGGTGGAGCCACAGCAACGGCGCTGGTGTTCTTCTTGACGATGGCGGTTCGGCGGTGACCCTCCATCCGCAGCTTCTACCGGGGAGCGCGGGCATTTTCGATCGGCCCGCCGCGGTGAAGACAGAGGCGCTCGCGGCTAGCGGCGAACTCGGTAGCACCCTCGGGCTCACCGTTCCCGAGTAGCGGAACCGATTTCGAGCGGGCGGGAAAGCAGCCCCCAAGGGAAACCCGTCACGAGGCTAGGTCTATCCGACCACGCAGGGCCGTGTGTTCACGGTTCAAGTCCCCCCTCCGACACTTGGGGTGGTCACGCGACCACGATCAGTGATTGAGCCGGAGCGGTCGCGTGGCCCCTCCAGCGCCAGCCTCGCTTGGAAGGCCATGGGCAAGTCGGCCTGCTAGTGCAGTTCGGCGAGGGCGAAGGCTTCGTATTCGGCTTCGGTGTCGGCCCAGTCTTCGAACTGGATGACGCCGAGCTCTTCGAAGCGGCGGCGGAGCCATTGGTTGTTGGCGTCGAGGAGGCCGAGCTTCTTGCAGTTGGGGACGATCTTGGTGAAGAGCATCTTCTGGAACTCGCTGCGCATCGGGGACTGCTGGGTGAGGGGGATGGCGATTTTGGGGTCGACGCCGAGGCGGTCCCAGACTTCTTGTTGGAGGAAGCGGTCGCGCATGCGCACGGCTGCTTCGAACGCGAACTCCTGGCGTTCGCCGAGCTCGGTGTCGGTGAGCTCGGTGTAGTACTCCTTGAGGCTGAGCACCCCGAAGGCGACATGGCGGGCTTCGTCGGCCATGACGTAGCGAAGGAGCTGTTTGAGGAGTGGTTCTTCGGTGAGCATGTGCATGAAGCCGAAGGCGGCGAGGGCGAGGCCTTCGACCATGATCTGCATGCCGAGATAGGTCATGTCCCATCGGCTGTCGGCGACGATGTCATCGAGGAGCATGCCGAGGTGGGTGTTGATGGGGTAGTAGCCCTCGAGCTTGGTGTCGAGGTACTTGGCGAACACCTCGACGTGGCGGGCTTCGTCCATGACCTGGGTCGCGGCGTAGTACTTGGCGTCGATCCAGGGGACGGTCTCGACGATCTTCGCGGTGCACAACAGGGCACCTTGCTCGCCGTGCATGAACTGGCTGAGCGCCCACACTTGTGACTCCATCCCGAGCTGAAGCCATTCGGCGTCACCCCAGCTGGCGAGCGGGGTGCCCGCGACGTCCATCTGCTCGGCGCCGAAGGAGGGGAGGAGGAGTTGCGCGACCTTCTCGAGATCCACGTCGGTGTCCCATGGGAGATCGGTCTCGCCGTTCCATTGGGACGTCTTGGCTTTCTCGTAGAGCTTGTTGAGTCCGGGCCGGGCCCCTTTCTCGTAGTCCCAGGTGAAGATGGCATCGGCGTTGTCGGTGATGGCGTGGACGGCGGCATCGACGTCGGTGTTGGTCATCGAGAGGATGGCGTCGAGGTCGTTGAGGCCGTCGCGGCCGATCAGGTCCTGGTTCGAGGTAGTGGTCATGGTCGTGCTCCTGAGTGAGATGCGGGTCGGGTGTGGTCGTTCGGTCCGGCCGGGTGGTCGGCGAGAGGGGTGAGGAAGTGGACGACGGCGTCGGTGAACGGGTCGTTGGTGTCGCCGGCAACCATGTGGCCGGCCCCTTGGATGTCGAGGTACTCGGCGTGGGGGACGAGGCGGCGGAATTCGTCGGCGCCGTCTTCGGTGAGCAGGTCGCTGTGGCGGCCCCGTACGAGGAGGCACGGGATGCGAAGGGCTTCGGCTGCTCGGTTGAGGGCAGTGGGGTCTCGGCGGCTGATCAGGGATTTCGGGCCGTTGATGAGTGCGGGGTCCCAGTGCCAGCGGTAGCGGCCGTCGTCTCGGCGGCGCAGGTTGCGGCGTAGGCCGTCGAGGTCTCGGGGTGGGGGTCGGTGCGGGTTGTAGGCGGCGACGGCTTGGGCGACTTCTTCGACCGACTCGAAGCCTTCGGGGCGGTCGGCCATGAAGGCGAGTATCCGGTCGGCGCCGGTCTGTTCTATGCGTGGTGCGATGTCGACGAGGACGAGCGCGTTGGTGATGCCGTCGGGGTGTTGGTCGTGGGCGAGGAGTGCGCTGAGCCCGCCGAGTGAGGCGCCGACGACGGCGGCGATGGGTTCGAGTTGGTCGCGGATCGCTTGGAGGTCGGCGGCGAACGCGTGGCGGCGGTAGTCGCCGTCGGGGGCCCAGTCGCTGTCGCCGTGGCCGCGGAGGTCGACGGCGATGGTGCAGAAGCCCTCGGCGGTGAGGCGGGTCGCGGTGCGCTGCCAGGCGTGGCGGGTTTGGCCGGCGCCGTGCAACAGGAGGACGACCGGCCGGTCCGGATCGCCTCGGCGGTCGGCCGCGAGCTTGACGCCGTCGGTGCCGTCGAGGGTGATCCGGGTTGGCGCGCTCGTCACGAGGCGGGCCGTTCGGTGTGGACGGTCTCGAAGAGGAAGCCGATGAGCTCGGGGTCGTCGAGGATGTTCCAGTCCGGGGCCATCAGCTTGGCGTAGCGCTCGAAGTACAGCATCTGTTTCGCGACCAGGACGAGCTCGCGGGGGAGTCGTACCTCGTAGCGGGTACCGATGCGGACGATGTCGACGAGCACCTGGCCGTAGGAGATCTCCGACAGCGGCTTGGCGAGGATCGGCTCCACGATCTCGGCGATGTCGGCGGACGCCTGGTCGAGGTCGACGGGTTTGAGCACGGCGCCGAGGTCGTAGATCGATTTGGCGACCTCGACGAAGTCACCGTCGACGAGCAGCGCGGGCAGCCCGTTGCGGATGATGCCTTTGGTGCGGTCGTCGAGCTGGCCGACGATGCCGAAGTCCAGGAACACGATGTTGCCGTCGGTGTCGACCATCAGGTTGCCGGCATGCACGTCACCGTGGAAGAACCCGTGTTGCAGCGCGGCTTCCATCCAGGCTCGCACGCCCCGCTTGAGCAGTTCGGGAAGGTCGAACCCGGTGGCTCGGAGTGCGGTGGTGTCGTCGATGCTGTGGCCGTGGATCCGTTCCATGGTCAACACCCGCGGGGTCGTGTAACGCCAGTGCACGGCCGGTACGCGGACACCGTCGTTGTTGCCGAACACCGCGAGGTTTCCGCCGAAACGTTCCATCGCTTGGGCTTCGAGCACGAAGTTGAGCTCGTGGGCGAGCGTCGCCGCGAAGTCCTCGACGACCGCGACCGGGTTCGCCATGCGCCCGCGGGCCGACGTGCGCTCGAGTAGCTGGGCAGCGCCAGCGAGGATGTGGAGGTCGGCGGCGAGGCGGGCGCGTATCCCTCGGCGTTGCACCTTGACCACAACCTCGGTGCCGTCATGAAGGGTGGCGGTGTGGACCTGCGCGATCGACGCCGAGGCCAGCGGGATCGGATCGAACCGGGCGAAGACCTCGTCGGGCGCAGCGCCGAGCTCGCGGCGCACGACGTGTTCGACGTCGGCGGGCGGCGCCGGCGGTACCCGGTCGAGCAGTGAGCGCAGCTCATCGGAAAGAACTTCGGGGAACAGGCCCGGGCTCGACGCGATCAGCTGGGCGAGCTTCACGTAGGTCGGGCCGAGCTCGCCGAATGCGCGTCGGGCTTCTCTCGCCGCGCTCGGACCCCAGTGCGGTCGGCGACGGATGCCTTGACGCACGACTGGTCCCACGACGGCGCGGGCCGTGTGACGCCCAGCGATCGACAGTGTGGTCGCGGCGCGCGCCACGGTCGCGGTGCTCCCGACGCGCGACGAGGTGATTTCGGTGATGGAAGCAGCCATACTTCTCCGTGCGATGATTCGACGAATCTGTCGCAGTGTGGCATACTGGCGTCGATGGAGTCCAGTTCGGCGGAGGCCTTCTCACTCGTGATGTTCCCGGTGGACCAGCACGGGATCCCCACGCCCCCTGCCGAGGAGCTCGACCCCTTCCTCGATGCCGCGGCCCGCTGTTTTGCTCGTTACGGCGTTCGCAGGACGTCGGTGCAGGACGTCGCCAACGAGCTCGGCGTGAACCGGGCGACGGTTTACCGCCAGGTCGGCACCATCGATCAACAGATCCGCCTGCTCATCGCCAGGGACCTGCACCGCCTCGTCGCCGAGCTGCCGGCATCGTTGGCGGGCAAGAGCGGACCGCGAGCGGTCGTCGAGTTGATGGCCACCATCATCGGCTTCGCCTCTGAGCACCCGGTGCTCACCAAGGTCCTCCAAGACGAGCCCGAGCTGATCGGCCCGTTCCTGGTGTCGGACCTCCCTGAGGTCATCACCCGCGTCACGGCGGCGATCGCTCCGCTGCTCGACGCAGCAATGGCCGCGAATCAGATCGCCACCCGCGACCCGGGGCTGCTGGCCGAGTCGCTCGTACGCCTCGGGATCACGTTGATCCTCGCGCCACCGCCGGGCGACCTCGACGCCTTCCTGGCCGAGGTGCTCGTCCCCACCCTCAAGCCGAGTCCGAAGCGATGACCCCGAACGGCGAGCCTGTCGGCACCGCCCGTGCCGCGCGAGCAGGGGAACGGGTTCGACCCTCGGCAGGTCGACGTGAGGTTCCCGCCCGACACGTACGCATCGACCACCACGGGGTCCTGCCGAAGCACTTCGTCGGCGGCGACCTCGTGATGAGCCACGTCGTTGCTGTGCTGTCAGCGACCTTCCCCAACGGCGAGGACTTCTTCGTGCGTTCGGTGCGCGCCTACCGGGACCGTATCGACGACCCAGAGCTGCGCATGCAGGTGCGGGGCTTCAGCGCCCAGGAGTCGCTCCACGGCCGCGAGCACCGCGCCTTCAATGCTCGCCTCGCCGAGCTCGGCTACCCGACACCGGTCATCGACCGGTTGGTCGAGGGAGCGTTGCGTGGCGCTGATCGCGTGCTCCCGGCGAGCTATCGGCTCGCAATCACGGCCGCGCTCGAGCACTACACAGCCACCCTCGCCGAGGTGATGCTGCGAGACCAAGACGCTCGAGAGATGCTGAGCGCGGACGAGGTCCTCCACCTGCTCGCGTGGCACGCCGTCGAGGAGTACGAACACAAAGCAGTGGCGTTCGACGTCTTCCAGACGGTGAGCGCAAACCATCGGGTCCGCACCGGGGTCATGAACGCCGTGACCGCAGGATTCGTCGGTGGTGTCGTGCTGTTCACGGCACTGTCGTTGGTCACGGATCGAGCCGCCCGCAGCCCGCGCCGGCTGGCGCGAAGCGTCGCCCAGCTTCGGCGGTCCCCGTTCCTCGCCGCGCCGGTACGGCGCAAGATCCGCG
Organism: Acidimicrobiales bacterium; assembly: GCA_037478855.1. Lineage (GTDB taxonomy): Bacteria > Actinomycetota > Acidimicrobiia > Acidimicrobiales > Acidimicrobilacustridaceae > Rhabdothermincola. The sequence goes on from JBBFLY010000092.1 coordinate 8,555, forward strand.
ACTACAACCGCCGGGACTTCCATCCCGATGATCACCACGACCCCGAGCTGTTGGCCCACTGGCGAATCGAGCTGTTCTCGAGCACCGGGATGCTCGCGGGGCAACTCGAACGAAGCGCTTGAGACCTACGGCGCACGCCCGCCGAGGAGGACCCCATGACATCGACCGGCACGACTGCAAATGAGTTCGCACCATGGGAGCGCGACTTCGACATCCTCGACCCCGACTACGTGATCGATCCGGCGGCGTCGTGGGGCCAGCTGCGCGGGGAATGCCCGATCGCGCACACCGACCGGCGCGGATCGACCTGGCTTCCCGTGAGCTACGACGACATCCAGTTCATCGCACACGACCCGGAGCTGTTCAGCTCGCGTGACGTGTCCGTCATCACTCCCGGCCGGGAGGAGGATCCCCACCGCCAGCTCCCTCTCATCGCCCCGCCCATCACATCTGGGACATGTGACGCTGCCGGGGGTCATGCGGTGGTTGCCCAGGGCAGGTCGGGGGCGAGGCCGGTGCGGTCGAGCAT
>JBBFLY010000093.1:0-9070 GCA_037478855.1 Acidimicrobiales bacterium
CTGTTCACCCCCCATCTCGCACCGATGAACCGGGGCATCCTCGCCACCTGCTACGCGCGGCCTCGGGTCGACGTCTCCACCAGCTCGCTGCTCGACTGCTACCGCGAGCGCTACGCGGATGAGCCCTTCGTCGTGGTGAGCGAGCGGTCGCCTTCCACCAAGGCGACCCTGGGGTCAAACAGCGCACACGTCACCGTCCGCTACGACGAGCGCACTGGCTGGGTGGTGGCCCTCTGCGCGATCGACAACCTGGTGAAGGGGGCTTCGGGGCAGGCGATCCAGTGCGCCAACCTCATCACGGGCCAAGCTGAGGAGACCGGGCTCTCCAGGATCGGGGTGTATCCATGAGCGTGACCGCCGCTGCCGGCTTCGTCGCTGCCGGCCTGCATGCCGGCATCAAGGACAGCGGCGCGCCCGATCTGTCGCTCGTTGCGACCGCGGACGGCGTGCCGGTGCCGGCGGCCGGGGTGTTCACCAGCAACCTGATGACGGCTGCACCGGTGACGGTGAGCCGCGCACACCTGCAGGCCAGCGGCGGTCGAGCCGCGGCGGTGATCCTCAACAGCGGCAACGCCAACGCGGCGACGGGCGAGCCGGGTTGCCGGGACGCCGAGACCATGTGCGCCTGCACGGCCGCGGAGCTCGGCTGCGACCCCCACCACGTCCTGGTCTGCTCGACGGGACTGATCGGCATCCCACTGCCGATCGACCGCATCGTCGCGGCGATCCCCGAGCTGGTCGCAGCCCGGGCCGTGAGCGGAGCGGCCGGCGCGGCGGAGGCGATCCGCACCACGGACACCCACCGCAAGGAGGTCGTGGTTCGGGCGGGGGGGTTCGTGGTCGGTGGGATGGCGAAGGGTGCGGCGATGCTCGCGCCGAACATGGCGACGATGCTCGCGGTGCTCACCACCGACGCGCAGGCTGAGCCGACGGTGCTCACGCAGGTGCTGCGCGACGCGGTGGCGAGCTCGTTCAACCTGCTCGACGTCGACGGCTGCCAGTCCACCAACGACACCGTGCTGCTGCTCGCGAGCGGTCGCGCCGGGCCCGTCGAGCGGGATGCGTTGGCGGCTGCCGTGGCGGACGCCTGTGCGGACCTGGCGAGCCAGATGGCGGGCGACGCGGAGGGTGCGACCAAGGTGGTCCACCTGACGGTGACCGGCGCGCACTCCGATGAGGAGGCGCTCACCGGTGCCCGGCAGATCGCCCGCAGCCAGCTGACGAAGTGCTCGTGGTACGGCTCCGATCCGTACTGGGGTCGGATCGCCGCGGACCTCGGCAGCGCCGGCATCCAGTTCGACCCGCGGCTGCTGACCATCGCGTATGGCGACGTGACGGTCTGCCGAGGTGGTGTCGCCGTGGAGCACGACGCGGCCGCCGTAGCCGCCCACATGGCGGGCCGGCACCTGCACATCACCGCGGATCTCGGGCTCGGCGCAGGACGGGCCAGCCTGCTCACCAACGACCTCACGCACGCGTACGTCGACGAGAACATGGGGACGTCGTGAGCGTCGCCGATCCCGCGCTCCGCGCCGAGGTCCTGGTCGAGGCGCTGCCCTACATCCGGCGCTTCCGCGGCTCGACGCTGGTCGTCAAGCTCGGTGGCAACGCCATGGTCGATCCGCAGCTCGCCCGGACCTTCGCCGAGGACGTCGTGCTCCTCCAGTCGGTGGGCATCCGGGTGGTGGTGGTGCACGGTGGCGGACCGCAGATCGGCGAGCTCATGGCCCGGCTCGGCAAGGAGCCGGAGTTCCGTGAGGGTCTGCGGGTGACGGATGCCGAGACGCTCGAGATCGCCCGGATGGTGCTGATCGGCAAGATCGGCAGCGACATCGTGACCAGCATCAACGTGCACGCACCGCTCGCGGTGGGGCTCTCGGGTGGTGACGCGGGCCTGATCGTCGCGAGCGCTCGCGACCCGAGGCTGGGGTTCGTGGGTGACGTGGTGTCGGTCAACCCCCACATCGTGGAGCGGTTGCTGGCGGAGGACCTGATCCCGGTGGTGAGCACGATCGGCACCGACGCCGCAGGGCAGTCGTACAACATCAACGCCGACACGGCCGCGGGAGCGATCGCGGCGGCCCTCGGGGCGGAGAAGGTCATCTACCTCACCGACGTGGCCGGTCTGCTCCGTGATGTGGACGACCCGTCGTCGCTGATCGGTCGGATCACGACCGCCGAGCTGGAGGCCCTCCTCGGAGGGGGCGCGTTGGAGGGCGGGATGGTGCCGAAGATCCGTGCCTGTCTCGATGCGCTCGCCGGCGGGGTGCGCTCTGCGCACCTGCTCGATGGACGGGTGCCGCACGTCCTGCTGCTCGAGCTGTTCACCGACGCCGGCATCGGCACGATGATCGAGTCGGAGGTGCAGTCATGAGCCCGACCGACGTGGCATCAGGGTCGGTGGCGGCCTCGCACCGGGCCGCCATGGGCGCACCCGGCGAGCTCGCGCACTGTCCGCTCATGCCCACCTATCCCGCACCGCTGGTGCAGTTCGTGCGCGGAGAGGGCACGGTGCTGTGGGATCGGGACGGCAACCGCTACCTGGACTTCCTCGCAGGTCTCGCGGTCGTGAGCCTCGGCCACGCGCACCCGGAGATCGCCGAGGCGATCGCCCGTCAGGCGCACACCCTCCTGCACGTCTCCAACCTGTTCGGGACCGAGCCGGGTTGGGAGGTGGCAGTGGTGCTCGACCGGCTGCTGGGCGGGGGAGGCCAGGTGTTCTTCTGCAACTCCGGCGCGGAGGCCAACGAGGCTGCGATCAAGCTGGCCCGGAAGTGGGGAGGGCACGGCCGCTACGTGGTCATCAGCGCGTACGGGTCCTTCCACGGACGCACGCTCGCCACGCTGCACGCCACGGGCCAGCCCAGCAAGCACGAGCCGTTCCAGCCGTTGCCGGACGGGTTCCGACACGTCCCCTGGAATGACCTCGACGCTCTCAGCGCCGCCGTCGACCCTTCGGTCGCTGCGGTGCTGCTGGAGCCGGTACAGGGCGAGGGTGGCGTGCATCCCGCTGACGCGGAGTACTTCCGCGGCGTCCGGAAGCTCTGCGACGAACGCGGCCTGCTGTTCATGGTCGACGAGGTGCAGACCGGTCTCGGACGCACCGGCCGGTGGTTCGGCCACCAGCACTTCGAGGTCCGACCCGATGTGGTCACCATGGCCAAGGCGCTCGGGAACGGGGTGCCGATCGGGGCGTGTTGGGCCCGTCGCGAGGTCGCTGCGGCGTTCGAGCCGGGCGATCACGCGACGACCTTCGGGGGCCAGCCCCTTGCGGCTGCGGCAGCGAGGGCCGTGTTGACGGTGATGGAGCGCGAGAACGTGCCCGTCCGGGCCAGCATCGCCGGGGCGCAGCTGGGCGACCGTCTGGCGTCGCTCCAACAGGTCCGCGAGGTGCGGGGGATGGGGCTGCTGCTCGCAGCGGAGCTCGAGCCGGGTCTCGACGCTCGCCGGGTGGCGGCCAGCGCGCTGCAGGCAGGCCTGGTGGTGAACGCGGTGTCCCCGTCAGCGCTGCGGTTCGCCCCTCCGTTGCTGGTGCATGAGGAGGAGATCGACGAGGCGGTCACGATCCTGGGCCGGGTCCTCGCGAAGGAGGTCGAGTGAGGCACCTGCTGGAGATCGACGACCTGAGCCGCGAGGAGCTCTCGGCGGTGCTCGAGCTGGCTCGTCGACGTGACCTGCCACCCGTGCTCGAGCGCCGGGGGGTTGCGCTGGTTTTCGAGAAGCCGTCGGCTCGCACCCGCAACTCCATGGAGATGGCGGTCGTGCAGCTCGGTGGCCATCCCGTGACCATCCGGCCGGACGAGGTTGGTCTCGACGTCCGGGAGAGCGTCGAGGATCTCACCCGGACGCTCGCCTGCTACCACTCGGTGCTCGCGGCCCGGGTGTTCGAGCACTCGAAGCTCGAGCGCATGGCGCGTGTCTCGCCGGTGCCAGTCGTCAACCTTCTCTCCGACGCGGGGCACCCGATGCAGGCCCTTGCAGACCTGCTGACTCTGGAGGATGAGCTCGGGTCGCTCGGCGGCCGCAGCATCGCCTACGTGGGCGACGGGAACAACGTGTGTCGGTCCCTCGCGCTCGCGGCGGGGACGATGGGGATGCAGGTTCGGGTTGCGTCGCCTCCGGGCTACGAGCCGGCGCCCGATGACCTGGATCGGATCCGCGCCGCGGGTGTGGATCTCCTGCTGACGCACGATCCCTCGGAGGCGGTGCAGGGAGCCGACGCGGTCTACACCGACGTGTGGACCTCGATGGGGCAGGAGGGCGAAGCGGCTCGGCGACGGGAGGCATTCACCGGGTTCACCGTCGACTCGGCGTTGCTCGATGCTTCGTCGCCTTCGGCGATCTTCCTGCACTGCCTGCCGGCGCACCGTGGTGAGGAGGTCACCGCCGAGGTCATCGACGGCGAGCGGAGTCGGGTGTGGGCCCAGGCTGAGAACCGCATGCACGCGGCGCGCGGTCTGCTCGCTTGGCTGTTGGGAGTGGCTCCGTGACCGCGGGGCCGAAGGCTGCTGGCCGTGAGGACGGCGGCCGGCTCGGCAAGCGGCAGCGCCAGCATCTGGTGGCCAAGCTGATCGAGCAGCACAGCGTGCGTAGCCAGAGCCAGCTGGTCGACCTGCTCGCGGCCGAGGGTGTGGTCGCCACCCAGGCCACGGTCTCGCGTGATCTCGAGGAGCTGGGTGCGATCAAGGTCCGCGTGCCAGGCGGGGAGACGGCGTACGCGATCCCCGCGCTGCCGAAGGAGCAGCGCGCGCCGGAGGACCACCTCCGCCGGGTCTTCGGTGACTGGGTCGTGGAGGTCGCCTCCTCCGGCAACATCGTCGTGCTCCGGACCCCGCCCGGGTCCGCGCATGTGGTCGGCTCGGCCCTCGATCGAGCCGGGCTGCCGGAGGTGATCGGTACCGTTGCCGGTGACGACACGCTCATCGTGGTCGCGGCCGAAGGCGTTGAGGGCGCTGCCCTCGCTGCCAGGCTCGCCGATCTGGCGGGTCTGTGAGCGAACCGCGCACCTGCGTGGAGCGCGCAGCTCGGTGAAGATGGAACAGGCCCAGGAAGAGAGAGGGAGATGACCAGGCGCGCAGTCCTTGCCTACAGCGGGGGGCTCGACACCTCCGTGGCGGTCCGGTGGATGATCGAGCACCTCGGCGTGGAGGTGATCGCCGTGGCGTGCGATGTCGGCCAGGAGGCCGACTGGGAGGCTCTGCGGGAGCGGGCGTTCGCAGCGGGAGCCGTCGAGGCGGTCGTCGTGGACTGCCGCGAGGAGTTCGCACGGGACTTCCTCGCGCCCGCGCTGAAGGCCAACGCGCTCTACGAGGGGCGCTACCCGCTCGTCTCCGCGCTGTCCCGGCCGGTGATCGTGCGACACCTGGTTCGTGTCGCCCGGGAGCATGGTGCTGATGCCGTGGCGCACGGCTGCACTGGGAAGGGCAACGACCAGGTCCGCTTCGAGGTGGCGACTCGGGCCCTGGCGCCTGATCTCGAGATCCTCGCACCGGTTCGCCACTGGGGGATGACCCGCGAGCAGTCGATCGAGTACGCGGCTGCGCACGGCATCCCCATCTCGGCGACGAAAGAGAAGCTCTACTCCATCGACGACAACCTGTGGGGGCGGGCGATCGAGTGCGGCGAGATGGAGGATCCCTGGGTTCGACCACCCGAAGGGGTGTGGAGCATGACGGTCCCCACGGCCACCAGCCCACGGGAGATCGTCATCGGGTTCGAACGGGGGGTCCCGGTGCGCCTCGACGGCCGGCCGATGCCGATGCACGAGCTCGTCGCCGAGCTGAACGGCATCGTCGGTGCCTACGGCTGGGGGCGGCTCGACATGGTCGAGAACCGCAGGGTGGGCATCAAGAGTCGTGAGACGTATGAGGCGCCGGGCGCTCTGGCGCTGATCGAGGCGCACCGCGACCTCGAGAGCATCACCCTCGAGCGCGATCTGATGCACGAGAAGCAGCGGCTGGAGCCCCGGTGGGCCGAGCTGGTCTACGACGGCATGTGGTTCTCGCCCCTCAAACAGGCGCTCGACGCGTTCGTGGATGCCAGCCAGGAGTACGTGACCGGTGAGGTGCGTCTGCGGCTCGAGCCCGGTCGCTGCTTCGTCGTGGGTCGGCGGAGCGACTTCAGCCTCTACGACTACGGTCTCGCCACCTACGACGCCGCCGACAGCTTCAACCACGCCGACTCAGAGGGCTTCGTGCGCCTCTGGGGGCTCGGGATCCAGACCTGGGCGGAGCGCCAGGCGACGCGGAGCTGAGTGGTGAGCACCTTGTGGCACGGCCGGTTCGAGGGTGGGCCGGCCGACGAGCTGCTGGCGTTCACGGTGAGCCTTCCGTTCGATCAGCGGCTGGCGCGCGATGACCTGCAGGGCTCGCGCGCTCACGTCAGAGGTCTGGTGCGTGCGGGAGTGCTGACGCTGGAAGAGGCGCAGGCGGTGCTCGAGGCACTCGACCAGGTCGAGGCCGAGCTGAGTTCGGGGAGCTTCACGTTCCTCCCCACCGACGAGGACATCCACACCGCGGTGGAGCGGCGGGTCACCGAGCTCGCAGGTGTTGCGGGCGCCAAGCTGCACACCGGCCGCAGCCGCAACGACCAGGTTGCGACCGATCTGCGCCTCTACACGAAGCGGGCCATCGGCGCGGTGGTCGAACGGATCCTCGGGCTGCAGCAGGTGCTGCTCGATCGGGCGGTGGCAGTCGGAGATGCGTACCTGCCCGGGTACACGCACCTGCAGCGGGCGCAGCCGGTGCTGCTGGCCCACCACCTGCTGGCCCACGGCTGGGCGTTGGCCCGTGACGTGGACCGGCTGCTCGACACCCGACGTCGGCTCGATGTGTCGCCGCTCGGCGCCGGCGCCCTCGCGGGCTCCTCGTTGCGACTCGATCCGGCGGGAGTCGCGGAGGACCTGGGCTTCGCCGCAGCGTTCGAGAACAGCCTGGACGCGGTCAGTGACCGGGATTTCGTGGCTGAGACGCTGTTCGACCTGGCGCTCGCCGGGGTGCACCTCTCGAGGATCGGGGAGGAGATCGTCCTGTGGAGCAGTGAGGAGTTCGGCTTCCTCCGCCTTGACGACGCATACGCCACGGGCAGCTCGATGCTGCCGCAGAAGAAGAACCCGGACATCGCGGAGCTGGCGCGGGGCAAGAGCGGTCGGCTCATCGGTGACCTGGTCGGGTTCCTCACCACCCTCAAGGGGTTGCCGCTCGCCTACAACCGGGACCTCCAGGAGGACAAGGAGCCGCTGTTCGACGCGATCGACCAGGTGAGCCTCGCGCTCAGCGCGATGACCGGGCTGCTGCGCACGGCCACGTTCGAGCTCGACGCGATGCGCGCGGCGGCCGACACCCCAACCTCCTCGGCCACCGATCTGGCCGAGTGGTTGGTGGATCGACGTGTGCCCTTCCGCGAGGCCCACGCAACCGTTGGCTCGCTGGTCCGACGAGCGATCGCCGAAGGGATGCCACTCGCTGATCTCGTGGCCGCGCACCCAGATCTCGGTGCGGAGGCGGTGGCCCTGCTGGGGCCGGGCGTGGCCGTTCGGCGGCGCACGACACCAGGTGGTGCCGGTCCCGACCCGGTCGGGCTGCAGATCGACCGCTTCCGGGAGCGTCTGGCGTTGGATCGCGGGCGGCTGACCGAGGCGGGTTGAGGTGATCCCTCGAGGACGGGGGTGGAGCGCGGTCGACGCTGTTCGAGCGTTGGTGGGGTCATGAGCGCGCCGATGAGCATCGCGGGGCGGTGCCTGCCGAGGTCCTTCTACCGCGCGGATCCCCGTGAGCTCGCGCCGCTGCTGCTCAACAAGCTGCTGGTGCACGCCGGTCGGGCCGCGCGCATCGTCGAGGTCGAGGCCTACGCCGGCTCCGAGGATCCTGGCAGTCACGCCTACCGCGGCCAGACCCGCCGGAACCGCACCATGTTCGGACCGGCCGGTCATCTCTACGTCTACTTCACCTACGGGATGCACTGGTGCGCCAACGTGGTCTGTGGTGAGGAGGGCAGGGCCGCGGCAGTGCTGCTCAGGGCTGCCGCGCCGGTCGAGGGGATCGATGCGATGTACGCGGCACGCCTCCGAGCTCGTCGGGACGAAGACCTCTGCAGCGGGCCGGCGAAGCTCTGCCAGGCGCTCGGTCTCGACGGCGGCCATGACGGTGCTGACCTGGTCACCGCCGATCGGGGGGTCACCCTGCTCGATGACGGGGTGGCACCTCCGGACGCTCCGGTGGTCACCACCCGGGTAGGGCTCCGCGTCGGTGCCGATCTTCCCTGGCGCTGGTATGTGCCGGGTGATCCGAACGTGTCCCGTCCCTGATCGCCCCGGCAGGTGTCCTGTCAACAGCCCTCGCAGCGGTAGCTGCCCGCCCGTGGCTGGCAGGGGGTGGGTCGAGGGGAGCTGTCCGGGTTCAGCCGCTCAGCGACGTCGTCGCTCAGCCGAGGTCGCCGGGCGTGGCGCAGGAGGGCATGTGGTTGACCTGGGCGAACCGGTCGATGGGGGCGGTGATCTGCCGGCCTTCCTTCTCGGTCACGTAGAAGCGCACGTCGCCTTCCGCGAGCAGTCGGTCTGCGTAGTTCCGGCGGTCGTCGAGGTACACCCGCCAGTCGTTCAACCACTCAGCGACCATGTCACCATCCCTGGTGCCCGGCGGTGGCGTGGTGGCCTGCAGCTGGTTGAGCATCCGTTCGAGTCGGTCGGTGGCGGCGGAGACCGTGGCGGCTCTGGCGGCTGGATCGGATGCCGAGTAGGCGGGCGGGAGCTGGCTGAGCTCGGCTTGGGCAGCCGCGCACACGGGCTCTGCGCTGGTTGCGAAGCCGGGGTCGTCGAGGGACCCGGGAGGACGACCGGGGGTGCGGGTCAGGGCATAGATCCACAGGAGCGCGGAGCCGAGGATGATCACCACCACCGCGATGCGGCCGATCGTGGTTGGAGAGGAGCGCGAGGGCGGGGAGGGGTTGCCGTCCACGGTGGCCACTCTGCCCCCAGGCTCTACAGGAAGCCAATTGAGACTGCGCGCATTCATGGGGTGAGGGCGGCTGGTCTCGGTGTGGGTGATGGTATGGCGGGGCAGGCGAGGATGCC
>JBBFLY010000094.1:0-9034 GCA_037478855.1 Acidimicrobiales bacterium
CCAGCGCGAACTGCTGCACCCGGCTGCCGAAACCGCCGATCGAACCTTCCTCGATCGTCACGACCAGTTCGTGGTGGCCGAGCAGCTGGCGGACCAGCGCCTCGTCGAGCGGCTTCGCGAAACGCGCGTCGGCGACGGTGGTGGCGAACGGACCGATCTGGTCGAGGGACGACGCGAACGCCACCAGGCCGTAGCGCGACACGAGCCCATAGGTGGGCTTCACGCCCACCACACCGCACAGCGCGGCGGGCTGGCGGATCGAGCCACCGGTGTCGGAGCCGAGCGCGAGCGGTGCGAAGCCCGCCGCGACCGCCGCCGCGCTGCCGCCGCTCGACCCGCCAGGGACCCTCGTGGGGTCATGGGGGTTCCGGGTGGGGCCGAACGCCGAGTTCTCGGTCGAGCTCCCCATCGCGAACTCGTCGAGGTTGGTCTTGCCGACCACCACGGCCCCCGCGCTCCGCAGCCGTTGCACCACCGTGGCGTCATACGGCGGGCACCAGCCCTCGAGGATCCGCGAGGAGCAGGTCGTGGGTATGCCGCGGGTGCAGAGGTTGTCTTTCAAGGCCACCGGCACACCTGCCAGCGGGCCGGGATCCTCACCGGCCGCGACCCGTCGATCGATCTCGTCCGCAGCAGCACGGGCTTCGTCGGCGAGCACCAGGTTGAACGCGTGGATCTCCGACTCGCGCTCCTCGATGCGCGCCAGGTGCTCGTCGACCACCTGGCGCGCCGAGCGCTCACCCGCACGGATCGCGTCGGCCAGCTCGCGCGCGCTCAAGGCTCCTCCCCCAGGATCGGGGGCACCCGGAAGCGGCCATCTTCGACAGCTGGCGCCTGCGCGAGCACCTCGTCGCGGTCGAGGCAGGGGCGCACCGCGTCGTCTCGGAAGATGTTGACGAGGGGGTACGGGTGTGCGGTGGGCTCCACATCAGCGAGATCGAGGGCTTCGACATCACGGGCGTGGTCGAGCACCGCGGCCAGCTGCCCAGTGAACAGGTCCAGCTCGTCGTCGGTCAGCGACAAGCGCGCGAGCTGCGCCACGTGGGCGACGTCGGCACGTGAGATTCGCTCGGACATAGGCGACCCATCGTAGGGTCGCGGCGCGAAGCCCACGAGCGCCTCCCGGTACGGGTCACGCCCCGCCGGCTCCTCCCTAGGTCGTCCGTCGCACGCCGAGGCACCGGCACCGAGGCGACCGGCACGACGCAGCGAGCCGCACCGAACTTGACTGAGCGGTCAAGCAGGCGTGTGACGCCTGCGCTACCGTGTCCCCCGCCGCGACGAAGCGGCACCTCCGGCACCGTCCGTGGCCGGTGGGGCAGCGCAGAGACCGTCACAGAAGGAGCGTCCGTGGCCGAGAAGTACGAGTTCCTCAGCCCTGAGTGGATCGAAGCAGCCAAGAAGATCCGCGACGAGGCACCGGCGCCGGCGAACCCGCCGGCCCACGTCGTCCGCATGAACCAGATCATCACCGGCGCGCCGTTCAACAATGGGGAGGAGATCCATGTGCACATGGACACCACCGGCGGCGAGCTCAAGATGGACCTCGGTCATCTCGAGAACCCGGATCTGACCGTCACCGTCGACTGGGAGACGGCCAAGGCGATCTTCGTCGATCAGAACCCCCAGGCCGGCATGCAGGCCTTCATGGCGGGCAAGATCAAGGTCCAGGGCGACATGACCAAGCTGATGGCGATGCAGCAGGGCGTGCCGGACCCGAACGCGCAGGCCATCGCCGAGAAGATCAAGGAGATCACGGCCTGATCCTCGCGATCGCCGCGATCGACACGCGGTCATGACGCAACATCCGTGGTCACCGCCGAGCGGCGGCCGCGAACGGTGACGGGGCGCCCTGCAGGGCGCCCCGGTCGCGCACCGGGGTCTGGCCGGGCTCGCCGTCGCGGTGCGTGCTGCGAACGAAGAGGGCCGCGACCACACCCAGGGCGGCAGCGACCGCGCCGGTGATGAACGCCGCATGGTATGAGCCCACCAGCCCGGACACCGGCTCGCGGGCGACCTGCACGGTCTGGAGGATCTGGATGCCGGCTACGACCCCCACCTGGGCCACCATCTGCTGGGCGGCAGCCACCACTCCGAGGTCTTGCTCGTCGACCGCGTTGGCCACCGCCGCGGCCATGGCGGGCGCGCAGGTGCCCATCCCCACACCGGAGAGTACGAGCGCCCCGACGATCAGCCAGTCCGAGGAGCTCGGCTCCACCGCCGCCAGACCCAGCATCGACGCGACGATGAGGAGCGCGCCGATCACGGCGTTCTTGCGCTCCCCGATCCGCACCGTGACCCATCCCGCGATCGGACCGGCGATCGCGAAGGCCAGCGGTCGGGGGGCCATGAGATCACCCGTGCGGGCTTCGCCGTAGCCGAACGCGCTCTGCAGGAACAACGGGGTGATGATGAAGCCGCCCATGTAGGCGAAGTTGGTGAAGAACTGGTTGGCGATGGGGAACGCGAAGTTGGCCCTCCGGAAGTAGCGCAACGGCACCAGCGGGTGCCGTACCCGACGCTCGACCGCCACGAAGCCGGCGGACGCGAGCAGCGCCGCCCCGAAGGCGCCGACCACCGCAGGGTTGGTCCAGCCGAGCACGGGGCCACGGTTCAATCCCAGCAGCAGCGCACCGACGGCGACGGCCAGCACGGCTGAGCCCGGCACGTCGAAGGTGACGTCGCGGCGTCGCTCGGTCTCGGGCAGCACGAGGAAGCCGACGACCAGGGCGAGCAGTGTGAGCGGGACCTGCGCTTCGAAGATGAGCCGCCAACCCCACGCCTCAACGGCCCGACCACCGATCACCACACCGAGCATCGGTCCACCCGCGGCGACCAGGGACCAGTACCCGAGCGCCAACGCCCGGCGGTGCGGCGGGAAGAGCTTGTTGATCATGGAGATCGACGCCGGCCCGATCGCCGCACCCACCGCGGCGCCGAGGATGCGGAAGCCGATGAGCGACGCGGCGTCCCAGGCCATCGCGGTGAGCGCAGCCGAGATCCCCACTCCCGTGATGCTGAGGAGATAGATGCGCCGGGCACCGACGAGATCAGCCAGCTTCCCCGCCGCAGGCCCGATCACCGCGTAGGCGAGGATCGGGCCGGTGATCACCCAGGTCAGCACGTCGGGCGTCGTGTCGAGGTCCCGCGCGATCCGGCTGATCGACACCGACAGCACCGTGATGAGAAAGCCCACGGAGAGCAACCCGAAGAGGGTGGCGACCAGCACGATCCACGGGTAGCGGTCGCTGCTCTCGGCCCGTCGCCGGAACCGCTCCCGCCACAGCAGCGGCCAGGGGATGATGGCGACCTCGTCCGCTCCCGGAGCTTCGACAGTCAGCTCACCAGCCTTGCCGTCAGCCGATCCAGAGGGTTCCGAGGGCACGTCGGCCACCCTAACTTGACCGCGCGGTCAATCAAATCCGGACGCGGTCAGCACCTCCCGAGACGCTGCGTCCGGTCGAACCCCAGCAGCGGGTGACCGTCCGTGGCGCCGGGTCTCGGTTCGTCCGTCGCCAAGCGGAGATCAGCCGGTGATGATGACCACGGACGTGCCGCGGCGCACCTGCGTGCCCGCCGACGGGTTCGTGCCGGTGACCGGCTTCGCCGGCGACCCCTGTGTCGAGGAGACCACGAGACCGGCAGCCTCCAACCGCCGGGCCGCCTCGACCGCGGAGAGGTTGCGCACATCGGGCACCGGGATCGTCGGCGGTCCACTGGAGACGATCAGCGTGACCGTGCTGTCACGGGCCACGAGCGTGCCCGCACCCGGATCGACCCCCATCACCACCCCCGCGGGGACGGTCTCATCGGCGCGCGACACCCGCTTGACCACCAGGCGCAGCTCCTCGAGCCGGGCCTGTGCGGCGTCGGCGGTCTGTCCGATCAAGCCGTCGGGCACCGTGCGAGGCAGCGGGCCACCCGACACCACCAGCGGAACCGGTTCGCCCTTGGGCAGCTCCACGGGCACGCGGTCGCCGAGGGCGACCACGACGTCGACCGGCACCTCCTCGCTCGGCACCCTGGTCAGCTCACCCACCACGAGACCGGCCGACTCCAGCGCGGCTCTCGCCTCAGGCAAGGGGAGTCCGAGCAGGTTCGTGGGCACGGTCACCAGCGTGGGACCCAACGAGACCGTCACCCGTAGGACACCGCCCTCCACGAGCTGAGTGCCCGCAGAAGGATCCTGGGCCACGATCTCCCCTGAGACGGTGCCGTCCTGGCGGGTCTCGGTGGGCTCCACGACCCAGTCCGTCCCGGCGATCATGCGGTCGAGCTCGGACACGTTCACGCCCACCAGCTCGGGGACCGGGTGGGTGACCTGCCGGAGGCCGAACCACCACAGCGCACCGCCTCCGAGCGCGCCGACGAGGAGCAGGGTCGCCAGCACCGGTGGCCATCGCCGGCGGCGCACCGGGGTCGGCACCCCGGGTGCGGAGACGCGCTCGACCCGCCGCGTCTGGGGCTGCGCGTCACCCTCCTGGATGATCGTGATCCCGTCGCTGGTGGTGCCCGGCGGGGCGGTCATGATGTCGGGATCCAGCCCACCGAGCACCTGACGCTCGGCGATGAACTCCGTCGTCGGATCGCGGTCGTCGTCCGCGGCGAGGTCGACCGGCATCGCCCCGGCCAACGGCAGCGGGGCGGGCCGCTCCAGCTCGGTCGCGGCTTCCATCAGCAGCGCCGCGAAGCCGGTGGCGTCAACCCGCTCGGCGGGGTCGGCGGCCCCCGCCCGCTCGATCGCGTGGACCAGCGGGCCGAGCGCCTCGGGCACCGGGATGGACCGGTCCACCCGAGCCATCAGCGTGCCGAGGGTGGTGTCGCTCGAGAAGGGCACCTCACCCGTGACCGCCTCGATCAGCACCAGCGCGAGCGAGTAGACGTCGCTCTTGCCGTCGAGCGTGGCGCCACGCGCCTGCTCGGGCGACGCGTACCTCGCGGTGCCGAGCACCGCGCCCATCGGTTCGGTCCACGCCGCCTCCGCGAGGGCCCGGGCCAGACCGAAGTCGGCGATGCGCAGCCGGCCCTCCTCGTCGAACAGGAGGTTCGCGGGCTTGATGTCACGGTGCACGAAGCCCCGACGGTGCGCGTACTCGAGCCCGCGCGCGGCCTCGAGGCCGACGAGGAGCGCCTGGGCGGGATCGAGGCGCCGCCCGAGATCCAGCATGCCCCTGAGGCTGCCACCCCCCAGATACTCGGTAACCAGGTAGGGCACGTCCCCCTGACCCCAGTCGAACACCGCGAGGACGTGAGGGTGGTTCATCGCGGCAGCGGCCTGGGCCTCGGCGCGGAAGCGCTTGAGGAAGGCCGCGTCGGACGCGAGCGCGTCGTGGAGGATCTTCACCGCCACCCGCCGGCGCAGGGCCACGTCGTCGGCGAGGTACACGGAAGCGGACGCGCCGGTGCCGATGGGGGCGATCAGTCGGTAACGCCCCCCGAGGACCTGACCGACGCGATCGACCATGCGGGAGATGGCCACCGTTCCAACGTAGTGGTTACAACGGTGGGATTCGCGTACCCGCAGCCGCCAGCCGAGCGTCTCAACCCGCTGCCGAGCCGGCACAATGGCGGCCGTGAACGAACCCGCCGACCGCCCCGCACCCGCCTCCCCCGCCGTCCGCGTGGCCTACCCGCGCTGGCTCTGGCTGGTGGGCGCGGTGGTGGCCGTGATCGTCACCAGCGCGGTGGCCGTGCTGATCACGGTGGGGGGCGCCGACTCCCCGAGCCAGGCCGGCGCGGGCGTCGACGCGCTGATCCCGACCAACGACTCCCAGATCGTGCAGCAGGCCACGGTCGGCATCGACCTGGCACCCGGCTATGCGGCCGAGCTCTCCGTGAACGGCGTGCCGCTCCCGCCCGACCAGGTGGTCGTCGAGCGCGGGCTCAACACCGTGACCTTCACTCCCGGCCCCGGTCAGGCCTACGAGCAGTGGCCCGCGGGACAGACCTGCCTCACCGCCCACCTGTGGCCGGTGGACAACCCCACGTTCGTCGACGTCCGCACGTGGTGCTTCACCGTCGTCTAGCGACATCCAGGATCGCGTCGAGCTCGACCAACGCGGCCCGGTGGTCGCTGCCGACCACCACGCCGTGCATCCCCAGCCGCCTCGCGGCCTCGACGTTGCCCGGGTAGTCATCGAGGAACACCGACCGCTCCGGCGCCAGACCGCCGAGCCGCTCGAGCACCAGCTCGTAGATCGCGGGGTCGGGCTTGCGGAGTCCCACCTCGCTCGAGTCGACGACCACCTCGAAGAGCTCATCGAGGGGCAGCATCGCCCGCCAGTACTGACGGAACTCGGCCACGTTGTTGGTGACCAGCGCGGTGCGGTAGCCCTCGGCGCGCAGGCGGCGGGTCCGCTCGACGACCTCCTGGCGGGGTCCGCCGTCGGTCGCCAGGTACTTGAGCAGGTCGTACAGATCCAGCTCGACCCCGCGGGCGGCGCCGAGGGCGCGGATCTCGCGCCGCGCGGTCTCGAGGTCGACCTCCCCCCGCTCACAGCGGTGCCAGGGGTGGTCGGTGTCGTGATCGTAGGGGCCGAACACCACGTCCAGCGCGTCCTCGAAGCTGGCCCCGATCTCCTCGCCCGCAGCGCGCAGCGCCTCGAACGGTGACGGGGTGAAGACCCCGCCGAAGTCGAACAGCACCGCCTCGATCGTCATGGCAGCTCCCCGGTCGCGAGCAGGTGTTCGAAGCCGGCCTCGTCCAGGATCGGCACCCCCAGCTCCTCGGCTCTGGCCAGCTTGGACGCGCCCGGACCTTCACCCACCACCAGCGCCGTGGTCTTCCTCGACACCGAGCCGGGTGCTTTGCCCCCGTGGGCCTTGATCAGCTCCTCGGCGCGCTCACGGCTGTAGCCGGCGAGGGTGCCGGTGACGACCACCGACTTGCCAGCCAGCGTCTGGGGGACCGCGGCCGGCGTGGGCCCTTCGAAGTTGACGCCGGCGGCACGGAGCTTCTCGATGATCTGCTGGTTGGACGGGTCCGCGAACCACTCATGCACGCTCTCGGCGATGATCGGACCGATGCCCTCGACGGACGCGATCTCCTCGACGGACGCGTCCCGCAGACGGTCGAGGTGACCGAAGTGGCGGGCCAACGCCTCGGCTCCCGCAGGCCCCAGATGACGGATGTTCAACCCCACCAGCAGGTTCGCGAGCGGGCGCGAGCGGGACGCATCGATGGCGTCGCGCAGGTTCGCGACGGAGACGTCGCCGAAGCCCTCGAGCGACCGCAGCCGGTCGTAGTCGAGGTGGTAGATGTCGGCCACGTCGTGCACCATGCCGAGCTGCTGCAGCAGCCGAACCCGCTGTTCGCCGAGCCCCTCGATGTCCATCGCGCCACGTGAGGCGAAGTGCTCGATCGCGCCGGCCACCCGCGCCGGGCACTGCTCGTTCGGACACCGGCGATCGGCCTCCCCCTCCTCGCGGACGAGCTCAGTGCCACACACCGGGCAGTGCTTCGGGAAGCTCCAGGGCTTCAGGCCCTCGGGCCGATCGGCGAGCACCGGGCCGACGACCTCCGGGATGACATCGCCGGCCTTCCGGACGATCACGATGTCACCCGGGCGGACGTCTTTGCGTCGCACCTGGTCCTCGTTGTGCAGGGTCGCCACCGAGACGGTGGACCCGCCGACGAAGACTGGCTCGAGCACCGCGAACGGCGTGGCCCGGCCCGTGCGGCCGATCGACACCATGATGTCCCTGAGGAGGGTGGTGCGCTCCTCAGGGGGGAACTTGTAGGCGATCGCCCAACGGGGGGCCTTGCTCGTCGAGCCGAGCAGCTCGCGCACCGCGAGCTCATCGACCTTCACGACGACCCCGTCGATCTCGTAGGGGAGCGAGTGCCGGTTGGCCTCCCATCGCGTGCAGAACTCGTAGACCGACGGGAGATCGGGCACCCGCTTGATCTCCGGGTTCACCGGAAAGCCCAGGTCGCGCAACCAGGCCAGGGTCTCGTGGTGGAAGGAGAACGCCGGCCCTCCCTGCACCTCACCGAGCTGATACGCCCAGAACGACAGCTCACGGGTCGCGGTGATGGAGGGGTCCTTCTGTCGGAGCGAACCGGCAGCGGTGTTGCGCGGGTTCGCGTAGGTGCGCTGGCCGGCCTCAACCTGCGCCTTGTTGATGCGCTCGAACACCGCCAGCGGCATGTAGATCTCACCGCGCACCTCGAGCACGGGCGGCGCACCCTCGAGTCGTTGGGGGATGTCCCGGACCGCCCGGGCGTTCGCGGTGACGTCCTCCCCCACCCGACCGTCACCCCGTGTCGCGGCCTGCACCAGCTCGCCGTCCTCGTAGCGCAACGAGAGCGCGACACCGTCGATCTTCAGCTCACACACGAAGCTGACCTGTCGCCCGTCGCCGATCTCGGCCAAGCGACGCTGCAGCCTCGACCCCCAGGCCTGCAGCTCCGCCTCGTCGAACGCGTTGTCGAGCGACATCATCGGAACCCGGTGGACGACCGGTGCGAACGCGGGGGACGGCGCCCCGCCGACGGTCTGCGTGGGCGAGTCGGGGGTGCGCAGGTCGGGGAACTCGTCTTCGAGGGCGCGCAGCTCCCGGACCAGCGCGTCGTACTCGGCGTCGGGGATCTCGGGTGCGTCGAGCTCGTAGTAGAGACGGTCGTGGTACCGGATGAGACGGCGCAGCTCCTCGATGCGCTCCGCGGGATCGCGCACGTCCTCGGTCACGGCGGGCATCGTACCGACCGCTCCACCTCTCGCCTGACCCCTCAGAGACGGGGTGAGGCGGGGCGATCAGGCTCCGACCGAGAGACGAACCCCGATGGCCTGATCGTGCAGGCGCTGCGCCAGCCGGGTGCTGAGGCCCATCACCTGCTCCGCCTGGGTGATCCCGTGCCGAGCCAGACCACAAGCCGGGGTGATGAGCGCCTGGGTACGCAACAGCACAGGATCGCAGCCACCTCCGACCAGGTCGCACCACAGGATCGACAGCTGCCGCCACAGCCGTTCGACGGTCTCACCCACCGGTCGATCCGTGGGCACCGCCCCCCACGCGACCCATCCCCCCCGCT
>JBBFLY010000095.1:0-8547 GCA_037478855.1 Acidimicrobiales bacterium
CCACAGAGGCCACGAACGCGAGCGGATGACCACGCGACGACCGGAGCGCGAACTGGAGCATGCCGAGCGCAATACCGGAGACCACCCCGCCGAAGAGGACACCGGGCAGGCCAAAGTTCAGGTACCACTCACCCACCGCGCCGGGTGGCCAGCCGTTCAGCGTGTCAGGTTCATAGATCCGGCGGAGCCACGCACCGGTTGAGATCGAGGTGGGCTTGTCCGGCAGCAGCACCCTGGGAACAGCCGCCGCGAGCCCGGCGGCGAAGTCCTGCCCCCCACGGTAGGGGAAGACGGCCGGCCAGTCGCGATGGACGAGAGCCAGAGCGTCGTAGGAGGTGGAGTTCGTCGCCACCGACAGCTGCCGGACGACGCTCTGGCCCTTGAGGTTCGGGCTCAGGTCGCCGGTGGCCGCGGTGTCCCGAGCCACACGCAGGCCGACGACCGCGACGACGCCGATGATGGCGGCCATCGTGATCCCACCCCAGATCCGCAGCGAGGAGGGACGTGATCCGCTGCGTGGGGGGCGGAAGATCACCAGCCCGGCGATCAGGGAGAACACCACCATCGCGAGCACGGAGCGCTGCCCCCAGGCGAACACGTAATAGCCATTCAGCAGCGCGCACACGACGCTGAGCATCAGGCGGTCGCGTCGACCGACCGAGCGCGACGCCCCCCAGAGCCGCACGACGTCGATCGCGGATGCCACGGCCACCAGCGCCCCGATGCTCGGCACGATCCGCAGCACGTTCAGGCCGGTCAGGTCGCGGTCGTACTTGGCGGCCCGCAGGAGCCCACTGAAGCCGCCGTACCGGGCGAAGAGCACCAGCGTGATGGCGGTCGACACCCCGGTCAGTGCCGCGACCACCGCGAGGTAGCGGGAGCCCCTCGGGTGGTTCACGATCTCGGGGAAGAGCGGCCGGGGCAGATGCAACCCGAACCGGCTCGACAAGGTGAGCCCACCGATCACGCCGCCGAGGAAGAGGCACAGCAGGAGGTTTGTCCTACCGGCGAGGATCGACCCGTTCGCTCCGAAGAGGTACTCCGGGTAGAGCTGGTCCAGACCGAACGCCACCACCAACGAGCGGAACCCGTAGAAGAGCAGGAAGCCGGCGCAGAACAGACCGACGAGGTCGAGTGGCCAGCGTGCCCACTGGCTGTACACGAGCCAGATCAGACCGATCAGCAAGATCGCACTGAGCTGGGTCACCGCTCGCAGATCCTCCGCAGCGTCGGCGTGCCCTGGTCCGCCACCGTCGTGGCCGCCTCAGCTGCTCACCGCGCCGGCGTGGCGAGCCGGGTCCTCCAGCGGGCCGGATCCGTTGCCTCCTGCGACCCGACGAGACTCCCGAGCAGCCCGGGGGCGCGCGCCTGACCCGTAGCCGTAGCCGTACTCGCCGTAGCGGCTGGCCGGCTCCGTGCGATTGAGGATCGCGCCCACCACCTTGCCGCTCACCTTGCGCAACCGGTCGACTGCCTCCTCGAGCACGCCCAGCCGGGTCCGACCCACGGCCGCGACGACGGCGATGCCATCAACCAGGTGGGCCAGAGCCAGCGTGTCACCGACGGGGAGCACCGGGGGGCAGTCCACCAGGATGAAGTCGGCACCGGTGCCCGTGAGCGACGCCACCACCTCGGCCATCCGAGCGGACGACAGCAGCTCGTGCGGGTTGCTCGGCGCCGGGCCGGCAGGGAGGAGGTAGAAGGATCGCCCGGTGCTCAGCGTCACCGGCCGGAAGCACTGACCGAGCGGTGCATCACCGAGCAGCACGGAGGTGAGGCCTCGCTCGCTCTCGTCGAACTCGAAGATCTCGCCGAGCACGGGGGCTCGCAGGTCCGCGGAGACGAGCACCACCTTCATGCCCATCTCGGCGAGCGCGACCGCCAGGTTCGCCGCGATCGTCGACTTGCCCTCCCCTCGCTCTGCACTGGTGATCGCGAGGACGTGGTGGTCGTTGCCCACGGCCGAGAACCGGACGCTGGTCGCGAGCGTGCGGAACGCCTCGGCATCCGGTGAGGCAGCAGCCACGATCTCCCGTTGGCGGTCCCGGTGACGGAACGCCCGCCGCCGCGAGCCGATCTCGGGGATCGCACCGATGACGGGAACACCCACCAGCTCCGGATGGCCCGCTGCGGGGACCCGATCGTCGAGACGGTCGAGCACGACTGCGGCTCCGGAGCCCACGAGCAGCCCCAGCAGCCCCCAGATCACCACGTTGCGCCCGGTGGTCGGCGAGAACGGTGCCGAGGGAAGGTCGGCGTACTGCACGATCGTGACGTTGCCGGTACGGGTGGCCGCCTGAACCTCGAGGTCGCCCGCCTGTCGCTGCATCTCGGCCTGTTGGACGATCAGCGAATCCCGTTCGGCCTGCAGGCGCTGAGCCTCCAGCGGGCCCGGGTTGC
Organism: Acidimicrobiales bacterium; assembly: GCA_037478855.1. GTDB lineage: Bacteria > Actinomycetota > Acidimicrobiia > Acidimicrobiales > Acidimicrobilacustridaceae > Rhabdothermincola. The sequence continues at coordinate 2,401 of JBBFLY010000095.1, forward strand.
CGGCGAGCGCGACGTTCACCTCGGAGATGCGGGCCTGCAGATCGTCAGCGCTCTTGCGCAGGCGTTCCGCCCGCTCGGCGAAGACCGCCGCCACGTCGTCGCGACGCTTCTGCACGTAGAGCTCCGCGTACGCGTTCGCGGCCTGCTGGGCCACCTCCGGCGACGGACTCGCCACCCTGATGGCGATCACGTCGCTGTTGCCGACCGCTGCGACGGAGACCCCGGCGATCTCCCGGGCCGCGTCGCCGAGCCGGTCGGCCACCGCGTCCTCGAGCTCGCGGGACTTGAGGATCACGACCTGGGTCTGCACCTCACGTTCACGGTCCACGCGGTTGGCCCCGCCTGCTGACACCGCCTCGGCGCTCGGGTCAACGATGCGGACCTGCGCGGTCGCGGCATACAGGGTCGTGGACAGGAGTGAGGTGACGAGTGCGATCACGACAGCGGCGGCGGTGAGCGCCACCACGAGGATGCTGTGTCGACGAAGAGCCCGCAGCACCCGCCGCACGTCGAACTCAGTCTCGTCTTCGGGATGCACGACACCGTCCCTGCCGGTCGGGGGGGCAACCGCTTGATCTTACCGGTTTGCGCCGTGCGGGTGGGTCACACCCGGGGCGCAAGCAGCAACTGCGCGAGCCGCTCGAGACCCGCCACCCGGCTGCCCTTGACGAGCACGGCGTCACCCTCCCCCAGACTGCCCAGGCGCTCGAAGGCCGCGTCGACATCCGGTACCGACGGGACGCCGTAGTCATCGGTGCCCACGGCGAGCACCTCGATGCCGAGCTTCGCCGCAACCTCCGCCACGCGGCGGTGCGCGGCCTCCTGGTGGTCACCGAGCTCGGCCATCGGGCCGAGCACCGCGATGCGCCGCCGCGCCTCGAGCCGGGCGAGCGCGTGCAGGGCGGCCTCCATCGAGGCGGGGCCGGCGTTGTACGCGTCGTTCAGCACGGCAAGCCCGTTCGCGCCATGGCGCAGCTCCATCCGCCACGGTGACCCCTCCGCCTGACCGAGCCCTTCGGCCACGGCCTCCACCTCGACGCCGCACGCGAGACCGACCGCCGCCGCAGCCAGTGCGTTGTGCACGTTGTGCGCGCCACGCACGCCCAGCACCACCTCCGCGCTCCCCCACGGTGAGCACAGCTCGAACCGGGTGCGCAGCTCACCGTCGACCTCGACACCGGTCGCCCGCACCTCCCCCTTCACTCCGATGGTGAGCACCCACGCGCTCGTGCGCGCCGCCATGTCGGCGACGAAGGGGTTGTCCGCGTTGAGCACCGCCACGCCGTCGGCCGGGAGCGCCTCCACCAGCTCGGCTTTGGCCTCGGCGACCGATTCGAGATCACCGAACATCTCGGTGTGCACCAGCTCGACCGTGGTGACCACGCCGATCGTTGGCCGGGCCACCTCGCAGAGCTCGGCGATGTGACCGTGGCCGCGAGCGCCCATCTCCACCACCGTGGCCTCGGTGCCGTCGGGCGCGTTCAGCAGCGTGAGCGGCACGCCGAGCTCGTTGTTGAAGCTGCGCAGGCTGGCGTGGGTGCGGTACCGGTGGGCCAGCACCGCGGTGAGCAGGTCCTTCGTCGTGGTCTTGCCGACCGAACCGGTGATGCCCACCACCGGCGGACGCAGGCGCGACCGGGCCAGCTCGCCGAGCGCGCGGAGCGCCACTGCCGTGTCCTCGACGGTGATCGCAGGCCCGGCGCCCGTCGCGTCCACCGGCGTTCTGCTCGTGAGGTACGCGGCGGCCCCCCGCTCGAGCGCCGCGGCGATGAAGTCGTGGCCGTCGCGGGCGCCGATGATCGGCACGAACAGCTCACCCCCCAGGAGCTCCCTGCTGTCGATCGCCGCGCCATCGACCACCACGTCCGGGCCGACGAGGGTGCCGGCGACCGCGTTGGCGACCTCCGATGCGAGAAACCTCACGGGCTCGCACGTTACCTGTGGGGCTCGAGCACCCGGGAGGCGCTCGGCCACTCACGAGGTCACCGATGCTGCCCGCAGCAGCCGACTACCTTCCGCTGTCGTGGAGCGCATCCGGCTGGTCGTGCTGTTCGGAGGACAATCCGCCGAGCACGAGATCTCACTGGTGACCGCCCGACACGTGCTCGCCGCGTGTGACCTCGACCGCTACGACGTCGAGCCGGTGGCGATCACCAGGTCCGGTCGGTGGGTGATCGCGCAGGACGCGGCTCAGGCGCTCGCGTCCGGCGGACATGCTCTGCCGGACGCCCTGGTCGCCGAGGGCCCCGAGGTCGACCCGATCCCCCTGCTGACCTCGCAGGGCGAGCAGGTGGTGGTGCTGCCGTTGCTGCACGGACCCCTCGGCGAGGACGGCACCGTGCAGGGGCTGCTCGAGCTCACGGGAGTGCCGTACGTGGGCTGCGGCGTGCTCGCCAGCGCGCTCGCCATGGACAAGGCCATGGCCAAGGAGCTGTTCGCGGCGGACGGGCTGCCCCAGGCACGCCACCGCGCACTGCACGAGCGTCACCTCACCGACCGGGTGCTCGACGAGCTCATCGACCAGCTCGGGCTGCCGCTGTTCGTGAAGCCCGCGAACATGGGATCGTCGGTCGGGGTCTCGAAGGCCAAGGACCGCGAAGGTCTCTGGGAGGCGCTGCACGTCGCCGCCCGCTACGACGAGTGGCTCGTGGTCGAGGAGGCCGTCGACGGGCGGGAGCTGGAGTGCGGGGTGCTCGGCAATCTCGAGCCACGCGCCTCGGTGGTCGGCGAGATCGTGCCCGGCGCCGAGTTCTACGACTACGACGACAAGTACCGCGACGGCTTGGCGCACATCGTCATCCCCGCGGCGCTCCCCGAACCCGTCGCGGAGGAGGCTCGACGTTTGGCGCTGCAAGCCTTCGCGGCACTGCGCTGCGAGGGCATGGCGAGAGTCGACTTCTTCTATGAGGAGGGAGGACGCGGCTTGCTGCTGAACGAGGTGAACACCATCCCCGGGTTCACCCCGATCTCGATGTACCCGAAGCTGTGGGAGGCCTCCGGGGTGCCGTACCACCGGCTGATCGACGAGCTGATCCAGCTCGCGCTCGAACGGTACGCTCGCAGAGCCGCCAAGCGGCGCACCTCCTGACCGCAGACCCATCGGGCGAGGCATCAGCTCGGGGAGAGGCGAGAGCCGTCCATGTCTGAGTTCACCACCCTGCTCGACCACCTGGTGTTCCCTGAGTGCCCCCGCTGGCACGAAGGGCGGCTGTGGTTCTCGGACATGCACGACCTCAAGGTGTGGACCATGTCCGAGCAGGGTCAGACCGAGGTGATCTGCGAGGTGCCCGGCCAACCTGCCGGGCTCGGGTGGTGGCCCGACGGCACCCTGCTCGTGGTTTCGATGATCGATCGCCGCCTGCTGCGGCTCGACCCGGACGGCCTGCACGAGGTCGCAGACCTCAGCCCCTTCGCCACCTTCCACTGCAACGACCTGGTGGTCGACGCCGCCGGGCACGCCTACGTGGGGAACTTCGGCTTCGATGTTGACGCCGGCGAGGAGTTCACTGGCGCCAACCTGGTGTGCGTCACGCCCGACGGCGACGCCTGGGTGGTGATCGAAGAGCTGCTCTTCCCGAACGGCTCAGTGGTGACCGCCGATGGGCGCACGTTGATCGTCGCCGAGTCCTTCGGGCAACGCCTGTCCGCCTACGACATCTGCCCCGACGGCTCGGTCACCAACAGCCGGGTCTGGGCCGACCTGCGCCCCAACGTCCCCGACGGGATCTGCCTCGACGCCGAGGGTGCCATCTGGGTCGCCGATCCGGTCAACCACGGGGTGATGCGCGTGGTAGAGGGCGCCGGTGCGGTCGAGTGGCGCTCCACCGGTGACCGTGGCGCCTATGCGTGCGCGCTCGGCGGCTCCGACGGTCGCACCCTGTACGTCTGCACGGCGGAGTCCTCGAACCCCTCCCGCACCCGTGCGCTGCGATCAGGCCGCATCGAGGCCACCCGCGTCGACGTGCCAGGCCTGCTCTGAGCGCCGGGCTGCGTCGGGGCGCGTGCTCGACGCAGGTTGCCCAGCCGAAACGCCCGGCCCGCGCCAGATCAGCCTTCCGTGCTGAGCGCGCTGCGCAGGAAGCGCAACAGCTCGCGTCGGCGGATCGCCATCGACCGCAGCGTGGGCTCGATGCCGATCGCGCGCAGGACCTCCACCTCGGTCGCGACGCCAAGCACCGTCGAGTAGACCGACAGCAGCAGCAGCCGGGCGTCGCAGTGCCGCACCCGGCCAGCGGCCATCTCGGCCTCCAAGAACGCGGTGGCCCGACTGACGAGCGGGTCGAAGCGCTCGGTGAGCCTGGTGGCCGCGGGTGAGCCGAGCCGACTCACCTCGCGCAGCAGCCCGAGCAGCTCCGGGCGACGCATCGCCAGCCGGAACACCGATCGCACGATCGCCTCGACCCGGCTGAAGCCGTCGCCCGCGCCAGCCACCGCCGCTTCCAGCGCGTCCGCCAGGTCGTCGGCCGCCCGATCCACCACCGCGCCGAGCAGCTCGGCCTTGGTCGGGAAGTAGTAGAGGATCGTCTGCTTGCGGACGCCGAGCTCCACGGCCAGGTGGTCGAGCGAGGTTGCCTCGTAGCCCCTGGTGCCGAACGAGGCCAGCGCGGCGTCCAGCACCCGCTCGCGCGTGCTCTCACCACGGGCCCTCGCGGGGCCGGACGACAGGTTTTGGGCCGCCACCTACCAAATGGTAGAGAATGGCTCCGTGATCCGCGACGCGCTCGCCGGCCGACGCCTCTTCCTCACCGGCACCACCGGGTTCCTCGGCACCAACGTGCTGGAGCGGCTGCTGCGGTCGGTCCCCGGGTGCGAGGTCGTCCTGCTCGTACGGCCGGGCAAGCGCTCGTCGGTCGAGCAACGGGTCCAGCGTGAGATCCTGAAGAACGACGCCTTCGACCGGCTGCGCGCCGAGCTCGGCAAGGACGGCTTCGCGCAGCTGGTGGCCCGTCGCGTCACCGCGGTGGCCGGTGACGTGGGCCGCGACGGACTCGGGCTCGACGATGCCGGTCGCGAAGCGCTCGCCAGCTGTGACGTGGTCATCCACTCGGCGGCGACCGTCTCGTTCGACTCGCCGCTCGACACCGCGGTAGAGGTCAACCTGCTCGGCCCGATGCGCATCGCCGCGGTGCTCAACGAGCTCGAGGTCACCCCGCACCTCATCGCGGTGTCAACCTGCTACGTCGCGGGAAACCGCCGCGGCGCAGCACCCGAGCAGCTCGTCCACGAGAGCCCGTTCTTTGTCGATGTCGACTGGCGGCGGGAGGTCGACGGAGCCCGACGAGCGAGAAAAGACGCGGAAGCCGAGAGCCGCACACCCGAGCGGCTGGCCGAGCTGCGTGCCCGGGCCCGGGCCGAGCTGGGCGCGGCGGGCGGCCCCCTGCTCGCCGACAAGACCGAGCAGCTCCGGCAGCGATGGGTCTCGGACCGCATGGTCGAAGCCGGACGGGCCCGGGCCGCGTCGCTCGGCTGGCCTGACGCCTACGCCTACACGAAGGCGCTCGGCGAGCGGGCCCTCATCGAGACCCGCGGTGCGGTGCCGGTGAGCATCGTGCGGCCCTCCATCATCGAGTCGGCCCTCGCCGAGCCGCGCCCGGGATGGATCCGAGGGTTCCGCATGGCCGAGCCGGTGATCATCTCCTACGCCCGCGGCCTGCTCAAGCAGTTCCCCGGGGTGCCCGAGGGCATCGTCGACGTGATCCCGGTCGATCTCGTCACCGCGGCGATCATCGCCGTGGCGGCAGAGGGTCCGAGCGACGAACCGAACGTCATCCAGGTGGCCTCCGGATCGCAGAACCCGCTCTACTACCGACGCCTCGTCGACCTGGTGAGCGACTGGTTCAGCGAGCACCCGCTGTACGACGCCAAGGGCCAACCCATCGTGGTCCCCAAGTGGTCCTTCCCCGGTCGTGGCAAGGTGCAAGGCCAGCTCACCCGGGCCAAGAAGACCCTCGAGCGGGCCGAGCGGCTGCTCAGCGCGCTCCCCCTGCGGGGCAAGCAGGCCGAGCTCGGCGCGACGATCGAAGAGAAGCGCGAGGAGGCCGAGCGGGCGCTGTCCTACGTCGAGCTGTACGGCGCCTACGCCGAGTGCGAGGCGGTCTACGGGCTCGACCGGCTGCTCGCCATGTGGGAGCGCCAGACCGACGACGA
>JBBFLY010000096.1:0-8274 GCA_037478855.1 Acidimicrobiales bacterium
CGAGGTCGTCGGGGTCGGCGTCAGGCCCGAGCAGCGGGCCGGGCCCGTCGGGGCTGGGCGCTGGCTCGTCCGCGGCCGTGGCTGATCTGCGCAGCGCCGGGTGGTTGAAGCGCACCTGCCCGAAGCCCTCGCCGGTTCGGATCCCGATGCCGGCGTGCTCGATCTCGGTGAGGCGGTCACCGTCGAGGGGTTCGTCGAGCTCGAACACGGCGACGGATCCGGCTTTGAGACCGATGAGCGCGCTGCGGGGGAGCCCCCAGCCGGCGTGCCACGATTCGCGCCGGACGGGTTCGATCGCCGCGACCACCCGGTCGTGGTCGGTCTGCGGCTGGCGCAGGCGGCACCCGAGTGCGCTCTCGAGGGTGCGTTGCAGCCCCACGAGGGATGGTGCCGGCCGGTGCCGGTCATCCACTAGCAGGGTGTCTGACTGCAGCCAGACCACGAGCCGCTCACCGGCCTCGAGCCGGGCCCACTGGTCGCGCTGCGCTGCCACCGGGTCGAGGATCTCGACCTCGGCGAGGCCGTAGTCGTCTTTCTTGGACTGCCCGAGCTCGACGGTTGGTGGGAGCAGCGCGTCGCGACCGAGGGTCTCAAGGCGTTCGGCGAGCACGCCGCGCACTCGCAGCTCCCCGGTGAGCACCGTGCCCGCGGGCAGCGCCTCGAAGGTGAACACCCCACCGACCTCGGCGGTGGGCCGCTGGCGTGCGTCGTCGATGGTGGCGTGGGTGGTCGCGACACGACCGGGGACGACCGGTCGGGTAGGTGCAGCGGCGGTGACCACGCCACGACGGACGGGTTTCACCTGCAGGTCGGGCGGGGGCGTCTCGATGAGACGGTTGACGACCTGCCCGTCGTCGCTGCCTTTGGGACGGGCGAGGGTCAGCGGCGCGGGATGTGCGGGCGACCCGTCCGGGGAGGGCACGAGGTCGCTCACGACGAGCTCACCGTCACGCAGGTGCGGAGCCAGGTCGACCCCGTGGGCCGCCAGTGCACGGCCGAGCGCCCCCAGCAGCAGGGTGCCGGGCACGACGTCGAGCGAGGTGCTCACGTTGCCCCGGACCCGGTCGGGAGCGATGAGCGGGGTGAGCGTGCGCAGCCGGAGGGGGAACACCCGCCACCGGTCGGTGGACTCGCCCGCGTCGGGCAGTGGATCCACGGCCGCCGGGGCGCTGGTCTGGGCTGGCGCCGGCATCACCTGCGGCGGTGTTGGGGCCTGGGGGTGGTCGGCCAGCCAGTCGAGCCAGGGTGTCGGATCCTCTGCGCCGACGATGGTCAGCGTGCAGCGCCCGGCTCCGCGCCGTCGGTTCCCTCCGAGGCGCTTGACGAGCAGCGCGCCGGCGACGAGCAGCGCCTCACCGGCCGCCGCTAGCGCGTCGTCCACTGGTTGGTCGACAGGACCGAGTCGGGCCTCGGCGTGCAGCACGGCGCCGAGGCGCGCGTGCTCTTCGAAGCGGAGGTGCCGGTCGAGCGCCCGTCCGCTCGCAGGGTCGATGCGCACGCCGGGCTTCACGAAGGTGAGCGCCTCCAGCAGGCGTGGCCGGCCACTGAGCGCGGCCCGCAACCCCGGGCTGAGCCGAGCCGGTCGTACGGACAGCGCGGCGGGAGCGGGGAAGGTGGCACCCCGGGACGGCTCGGTGCCGAAGATCCAGGTGACGAGTCGGCTCCAGCTGTTGCCGCCGTCGTCCAGGCCGGCGGCCACCTGCTCGCAGGCGTCGCGCCAGATGCCGGTCAGGGTCTTGGCGGGCACGTAGGGCAGGCCGTCGTCGTCCCGGCGGACCATGCGGTCCACGCCACCGGGGCGGCCGGTGCCGGTGCCCACGTGCCAGTCGGTGTCGAGCCGCAGGCGTAGGCGCAGCTGGGGTCCGAGACGCGGCGGGACGGGCGCCATCAGCGGTCTTCCCCGGCAGGTTCGGTCGTCGCCGACCGGGATCCCAGGCCCGTGAACTCGGCGGCCTCCATGGCGTCGAGCAACGAGGTGCGGGCGAGCGGCGCGGGCGCTGCGGGCTCGTCCGTGAACAGCGCATCGTCCGGTCCGTCGGCTAAGTGCTTGGCGCTCTGGTAGCGGGTCTTCAGCAGTAGGAAGCGGAACTCGGCTTCGTCCTTGCCGACGAACAACCCTGAGCGCAGGTCGTGGATCTGGCTGCGGGGCAGGACAGGACGCCCCTCGCCGTCCTTTTCGGTCAGGACACGGACTTTGGCTTCGAGGTGCTCCCAGCCCCGTCCTTCGAACCACGCGTTGGACGGGCGGTGCTCAGGGGGGGTCACGACGTAGGGTCGGGTGTAGAGCCGGGTCGTGCCGGTGTCGGTGGACATGCGCTCCCGCAGGGTTTTCAAGTCCGTGGCGGCGACGTCGTAGAGCACGTGGAAGTCGACGGCCGAACACGGTGTCACCCGGTGGCTGCCGTCGCCGGGGCGGGCATGGAGCTTCACCTGTTTCGCGGAGGCGGTGAGTTCCTCGGCGAGGTCGTAGGCGGCTGAGAACGGGTAGTGGGGCTTGACGATGGCGACCCCGGCGCACGCACCGAGACGCGGGTGACCGAACGCCGCTTGGGCGATGCGGGGGATGATCCCGTCCCGCAGGTCGGGATCAGCGCTCTGTCGCTCGAAGGCCTGCAGGTAGGTGACGGCGAGGTCGAGGGCTCGGCGGCCGTCGCAGAGCACGGTCACGTCGTCGCCGCCGAGCACGACGGGTACCAATGAGCGGTCGGCGCCGCCGACTTGCGTGGCGAGGGCGTCGTTCAGTGCCTGCACCACGAGGTCGTTGAGGGCGAGGGAGAAGGACCGCAGCGAGTTCACGTAGGCCCGGTTGCGTTCGGCGGTGTTGGTGGCGCCGTTGAGCAGTCCGGCCTTCTCGAGCAGCGTGTCGAAGTTCACGAACACCGAGCCGAGGCCGTTGCCGTCCGCGTGGATTACCCCGAGCCAGTCGAGGTGTTCCTGGGCGGCTTCGAGCTCGTCGATCGTGGGTGCGACACCGTCGCCGAGCAGCTGTTGCATGCGCTGGCGTCCCGCGTCGGCGGCGGCTAGCGCGGCGGAGACTGCTGCGGAGCGGGGCTGAGGCACTGGATCGGGTGCTGAGCGGTCGAGCACTGCGGCCGGTAGTCCGCTGGTCGTGCAGCGGGCTCCGATGGGGACTCCGGGGAACCGGAGCTGCGGTCCGCCCCGGTTGACGCGGACTGGTCCCAGGTCGCGATGAAGCTGCATCGACACCTTGTGGATCGAGGTCAGGTTCCAGTCGAACGGCTCGGAGATGACCCCGCAGATGTCGAGCCCCGGTGCCTGCTGGAGTGCGCGGCTCGTTACTTTCCACACCAGCTGCTCCGCGCGGTCGCGGTCAGCGACCAGCACGAGTGCCTTGCCTGAGGCGGCGACGACGACCTCGGCGACGCCGCCCTGTTCGATCGGGGGGTTGCGGGTGCGGTCACAGAGGTGGTCGGCGACCCCGGTCGGCGTCGGCGCAGATATCCCGGTGAGCTTGGTGACGGCCTCGAGGACCCACGTCGATCCGGCCTGCGCGGTCAGCTCCGACGCGCCGAGGTTCACCTTGAGCTTGTTCGTGTCGAAGATGTATCGCTGGTTGCCTGAGGTCTCGAAGAGCACCAGGTGCATCCGGCCGCTTCCTTCCACGTGCATCCGATCGGCAGCCTCGTCACCGGCCGGGCAGTGAATAGCACATTCGTCATCGATGCTGCCGCTGATCAGGAGCCTTTCGCTCTCTTGTCGGGTATCGCTGTGACACCGCTCCTAGGTCTTGCTGTTCGTGAGGCGCACCCAGCCGAGACCCTTGGTGGTTTGGTCGCCGAGGCCGGCGTAGGCGGCTAGGAGGTAGAGCGCGTTGAGGCTCCGTCGGGTCCAGTCGTCGAGGTCGGCCGGTCGGGGCAGGTGGTGCACGACCCAGCCGACCGCCCCGATCTCCCAGTGGTCGGGGGAGCGGACCAGCGCCCGTTGCGTGTGCAGGTCGAACGACGCCACCACCACCGTGCCGATCGCGGCGTCGAGGTCGGTGGTGAGCAGCCCAGCTGGGGCGAAGGTTTCGAAGCGCGTGCGCAGGCGCTCGAGCACGGCGATCGGTTCGGGGAACGGCAGGACCCTGCGGGTCCGGCCGTGAGCGGCGGGCAGGCGCAGCGTGGTCGGCGACCGGAGCTCGAGCCGCCACCGGGAGGCGGGCTCCGCTTCGAGCAGGTCCCGGTAGCTGGCGGGGTAGACGTCGATGCGTTCGATCGCCAGCTCGCTACGCAGCAGGGTGAGCTCACACTCGTCGAGGGCGAGGGCGATGGATTCGGTCAGCGCATCGTCGAGCACGCCGAGCTCGAAGCGCAGCCGGGACTCTTCGGTGACGAGTGGCGTGGTGGCGAACGGCTTCGGTGGTGGCCTGTCGTGAAGCTCGGAGGCGAGGCGCGGGTCGCGGCGCTGGATGGCGGCGAGCAGGGCGGCGTGCAGCGCCGGCCCGCTCGGGCCGGGTATCGGACCGGAGGTGAGTTGGGCGGTGACGATGATCCGTGCGGGCACCGCTCCACTGTGCCCGAGCGTCGTGACGGCCGTGGTACTCACCCCACCCACAGGCTGCGGTCATCCAGGGCTCGCAGCATCGAGGGGACGATGATGCGCCCGAGGCACGGTGGGCACGGGTGGTGCAGGAGCACCCGGTCACCGGGGCGGCAGAGGTGGGCTGCCAACCTGGTGAGTTCGGCGTGGAGCGTGGGGCTTGCGTGCGGTAGCAGCCAGAGGCTGCGCTGGATCCAGTCGCCGTGGGTCCGCAGCAGTCTCCGGAGCTGCTCCCGGCGCCAGTCGTCCGTGACGTCGAAGCTGACCAGGGTGGGGCGGTTCATCAAAGGACGGCCAGTTCGTCACCGTCACTCATGCGGAGCCCGATCAGCCCGAGGCGGCAGTTGGGACACCAGGGAAGACCGATGAGTGAGTCGGTGGCCGGGTCGAGCTCGGCCCAGCAGCGCTCGATGAGGGCGGCGATGTCGGCGTCGGGCATCGGTGGGGCGGCGAAGGCGCTGTAGAGGACCCGGTGGGCGTGCGGCTGGAGGGACCGCACGAGCCGGTTCCGACGGTGATCGGAGGCTACGTCGAACGAGAGCAGCCACCCTTGGCGGTCCAACCAGGTCGCGATCATCGCCAGCGGTAGGGCTCGTAGGGGTCGCCGCGTCGCGCCCAGGCGACGAACCGGGCGATCTGGCGGTCGATGACGTCGAGGTAGGTGCCGTTTGCGTCGCTGGCAACTCCGTGCACCCGGTGGTGGTATCGCTCGATTGCCGCGACTCGGGCTTCGGTGCGCAGGCGGGGCCCGTCGTCGGTGTGTTCGATGTCGTTCGGTGTGAGTCGACCGAGGCCGATGAGGGCGAGAACCACCGATTCGAGCACGACGGGTCGCCACTCCTCCATGAGGTCGAACACGAGTGTGGGTCGGGCGCGGAACGGTTCGTGGTACAGCGACAGCATCGGGTCGAGCCCCGCCGCGGTGACCGAGCGAATGACCGTCTCGCGCAGCAGTGCGGAGACGTAGTTGAGCAGTGCGTTGACCAGATCGTGGGCGCGACGGTCTCGGCGCTGGAACCCTTCGAGGGCTGGCAGGGTCCGGAGCGCAGCCCAGTAGATGCTGGAGGCGGCGCCCTCGATGCCGCGAAGCTCTTCGAGTGAGCGGGCGGAGCCGGCGCGGGTCTCGAGCTGCTTGAGTGCGAAGGTGGTACGACGCTGCAGGTCTGGGGTGCGCCGCAGCCTTCGTTGGGTGAGCGCGTGCTGGTTGTGGATCTTGCCGGCGACCACGGATCTGGCGAACTCGAGCCGAGCGTCGGGATTGGTGCAAAGCTCGTACTGGCGCAGGCGCAGATCGGCGGCGGCGCCGTGGTCGGGTTGGAGTCGGCCAAGCACCCGGCCGAGACCGTCGAGCACGACTAGGGGGACGCGTCGCTTGATCAGGAGGCGGAGTGCTTCAGAGGAGACTCGGGCGCCGGAGTCGAGCACGACCGAGCCGAGGAACGAAGCTGGGATGACGGCAACCGAGCGGTCGTCGATCTCGACAACCACCTGGTGGTTGCGTCGGCGGAGTGCAGCGTTGTGGGAGACGACGTACCAGGTGACCGGTGCTCTCATCTCGGGACCTCTGCTGGCGGGTGGACGGTGCGGAGGGTTGACGTTGCCTGGAGATCGGTGGTGTCTGGAAGGTGGGAGCAGATGCCTGTTGGTGCTCTAGATGTCAGGGCGGGCTGTGACATTTAGGGTCAGTCGTAGGGTCCGCCGCCACGGTGGGGAGGCCCTCGTAGGGTGCGCCGAGGCCGGTTCTTCTGGTTCGGCTGGGTCTGTGACCGGAGCGGCTCGGATGGGTCGACTCCTGACCGCTGATCGTCGATCAGATGAACCCCTCGGCGCGCGTGCATACCTGTTCGGGAACTCGGGGCCGGCGATCGTGTCGGACCTCTGCTTCGAGAATGTCTGGTTGATCACACCCCTACGGGCTCGTGCGAGCTGTGCGGAGGAGCCGGCGTGACGGCAACGACGACGAGAGGAGCAGACGAGATGCAAGTGACGCTGGGGATCGACGTGGCCTGCCGCGCGGATCACCAGGCGAGCCTGGCTGATGGTGCCGGCGAGTTCGTGTGGTCGGGTCACCGGTTCCGCACCACACCGGTCGATCTCGAAGCGCTGTGGGACAAGATCCCCGACGGCGCCGAGGTCACGGTGGTGTTGGAACCGACCCGCAACGCGTGGGTGCCGCTCGCGGCGTGGCTGGGCGCGAAGGGCGCGACCGTGGTCATGGTCCCACCTGAGCAGTCCGCTGATCTGCGGAACTACTACAACAAGCACACCAAGACCGACCGGCTCGACAGCCGGGTGCTGGCCCGGCTGCCGTTGTTGCACCCAGAGGGTCTCAAGCCGATCGATTCGCTGGGGCCGGCTGAGCCGCTCAAGCGGGCGGTCCGGCACCGCACCAGCCTCATCAAGCGTCGGGCCGCGTCGATGCTGCGCCTCGACGCGCTCGTCGAGCTGCTCGGGCCCGCGTACGCCGATGTGTTGGGCACCGGCGACTACAACAAGACCGCGCTGATGGTCCTGGAACGCTTCGCGGACCCGAGAGCGCTCAAGAAGCTGGGCCGCAAGCGGCTCGCGGCGGCGATGATCCGCTCCAGTCGGGGTGCGTGGAGCGAGGCCAAGGCCGATGAACTGCTCGCCGCGGCCGACGAGACGCTCGAGCTGTGGGCTGTCGCCGGCGGGCTCGACTTCGCCGAGCTCGCCGAGGACATCGCGCTCGAAGCACGCCACATCCGCCAGCTCAACGACGAGATCGCCGCGATCGAGGACCGCATCGAAGCGATCTACGACGACGTCGACCCCAACGGCATCTTCGCCTCCGGGCCCGGCATGGGCACCACCCTCGCCGCGGGGATCCTCGGCCGGCTCGGAGACCCGAACCGCTTCGACAACCTCGCCGGCATCCGCTCCTTCACCGGGCTCGTCCCCAAGGTCAACCAGTCCGGCACCGCCGACCACCACGGCGGACCGACCAAAGCCGCTGACCCCGGTCTGCGCGAAGCGGTGTTCCTCGCCGCCGAGCACGCCCGCAAGGTCGACCCCACCCTCGCCGCGCGCTACCACCGACTCATCGTCGAGAACGGCAAGCACCACAACTCGGCGGTCTGCACCATCGCCGGCGTGCTCATCACCCGCCTCGCCGCGTGCTGGCGCAACGGGCAGCGCTACGTGATCCGCGACCTCGACGGCAACGAGATCACCCCCGAGCAAGGACGCATCATCTGCGCCGAGCAGTTCAAGATCCCACCCGCGGTCCGCGCCGCCCGCCGCAGCACCACCCAAGCCAAGAAGCTCAAGGCAAGGACGGGCCGGCGCAGTGAGGAGTCGACCAGAGCCGCTCCGGCGACCGGCCCGTCCACCAGCGACGCTACCGCCCTGAAGATCGCGTGATTCAGCCAATGGACCCCTTGACGTCGGTTAGGAACTCAACGAACGGTTTGCAGCCAACCAAACGCTCGCTCTTGGCGGTCTGGCGTCGGCGCGCCGACCTTCCGGGACCTGGCGACGGGGTCGAGGTTGGCGCGAGCCGACGGATGCTGCGATGTCGGGCTGTGCAAGCGGGGTGGGGGTGAGCTGGTGCGACCGACAGGAGGAGGTTGGCGCGAGGGTCGGCGTCTGCCCAGGTCAGGGCGTTAGAATCCGGGTAGCGGTCACAGGCCCCCGGAAATCCGATACGGATTGAAACAGCACGATCAGGCGGGCCTCGTCGTCGTCGTCACAGGCCCCCGGAAATCCGATACG
>JBBFLY010000097.1:0-8266 GCA_037478855.1 Acidimicrobiales bacterium
CACGGAAGCGGCCCAGCGGGGACGGCCGGTGATGGCGGTGCCGGGCTCGGTTCGCAGCAACGCCTCGGAGGGGGCGAACCGCCTCTTCGAAGACGGCGCTCACGTCTGCCTCGGCCCCGATGACGTTCTCACGTTGCTGGGGCTCGACACCCCGGCACGGCGCCGGGGTGGCAGTCCTGCTCCGGACCCCGACCCGGGCGATGCCCGCGTCCTCGAGCAGATGGGGTGGGAGCCGGTCGCGCTCGAGCAGCTCGTGCTGCGAACCAGTCTCGATCTGGGCTCGCTCACCGTGGCACTCGACCGGCTCGAAGCCGGGGGGTGGATCGCCCGACGGGCTGGCTGGTACGAGCGGGTGGCCGACGGTGCAGGCTGAAGGTCAGGTGGTCCAGCGGGTTCGCGCCGGCGCGGTCCGCGGCGCGGCCGCGGCCCGACGCTCCCCGGACGCGGAGGCATCGACAGATACGGTGGAGCGCGATGGCCACACGGGGGTGGATGCTCGAGGAGTTCGAGGCGTCGCTCACCGCCGTGTCGCAGGCCACGATTCGCGCCTACCGGGCCGATCTCGAGGCGTTCACCGAGTGGGCGGAGCGGCTCGGCGCGACGGGCCCCGACGCCGTCGATCGCCGAGCGCTCCGCCGGTACCTCGCCTACCTCGGGACCCGCAGGTACGCCCGTCGCTCGATCGCCCGCAAGGCATCCTCCCTTCGCCGCTACTTCGGGTGGCTGCGCCGCACCGGGCGGTTGGTCGCCGACCCGTCGGCGGGCCTCTCGGCTCCGAAGGGCGATGGCCGTCTACCCCGCGTGCTTCGCGAGGAGGAGCTGCGGGTGCTCCTCGACGAGCCCCCGGCATCGACCTCCGGCGACGACGCGGCGATCCGAATGCGCGACGACGCCGTGCTCGAGCTGCTCTACGGCAGTGGTCTGCGGGTTGCGGAGCTGTGCGGCCTGCGCCCGGCGGACCTCGATCTCACCCAGCGCACGGTGCGGGTGTGGGGGAAGGGCTCCCGGCAGCGTCAGGTCCCGCTGAGCGAACCCGCGGTCGTGGCGCTGGATGCCTGGCTCCAGCATGGTCGGTCGGCGCTCGTCACCTCCGAGACACCCGCCGACGCGGTCTTCCTCAACCGGCGGGGCAGGCGACTGACCCCGAGGGACGTGCGACGGCTCCTCGACCGCCGCGCGCTGTCACCAACACACCCCCATGCGCTAAGGCACACGTTCGCCACCCATCTGCTCGACGGAGGTGCCGATCTGCGGGTCGTCCAGGAGCTGCTCGGTCACGCGGATCTCGGCACGACGCAGCACTACACTCATGTCAGCAAGGAGCGGCTGCGGCGCGTCGTCGAGTCGACCCATCCTCGAGCGTAGGACCGGTGGTGGAAGACCAGGCAGCAGGTCACATCGAACGGTTGTGGGTCGACTACAAGGCCACGGGCGCGCGCGAGTTCCGTGATCAGCTGATCCTGCACTACTCACCGCTCGTCAAGTACGTGGCGGGACGGGTCGCGGTCGGTCTGCCTCACAACGTCGAGCAGTCCGACCTCGTCAGCTACGGCATCTTCGGGCTCATCGACGCCATCGAGAAGTTCGATCCCGAGCGGGGCTACAAGTTCGAGACCTATGCGATCGCCCGTATCAAGGGGGCGATCCTCGACGAGCTGCGCTCGATCGACTGGGTGCCGCGCTCGGTGCGGGCCAAGGCCCGGGCGTTGGAGAAGGCGTTCGCCAAGCTCGAGAGCGAGCTCCACCGGGCACCCACCGACGAAGAGCTCGCCAAGGAGCTCGACATGACCGAGGAGCAGCTGCAGACCACCCTCTCGCAGATCTCCTTCGTCGGGTTGGTGGCGCTCGACGAGATGCTCTCGGTCGGTGGCGACCGGGGAGAGTCGCTGACCCTCGGCGACACCATCGCGGACTCCGGCGAGGGGCCGGTACAGGCCTATGAGGTCGAAGAGATGCGCCACATCCTCGCGGAGGCCATCAACCGGATGCCCGAGCGCGAGAAGATCGTCCTCACCCTCTACTACTACGAGGGGCTCACGCTCGCCGAGATCGGTCAGGTCCTCGGCGTGACCGAGAGCCGGGTCTGCCAGATCCACACCAAGGCGGTGCTGCACCTGCGATCGCGGATCCTCGCCTCCGAGCGCGAACCCGCGTGAGCACCGGGCCCGGCTGAGCTCGCCCTCGAGGCGAGCTCGGGACCCGACGGCCACCACTGAGCTGCTTCCCCCTCACGGCCTTCGGCCGCACTTCCCCCGAACGTGTCGTTCCCTCCGGGAGGTGCCCGTCTCGTGGCCTGCACTCCATTCCCGCGCGCCGGCGTCGCCGCGCTCATCGTCACCGTGGTGCTTGCGATGCTCACCGTCGTCGCCATCCCCGTCGCCGAAGCGGCCGCTGCGTCGTCGCGAGGAGCGGTTGCGTCAGCAGGGGGATACCGCCCGCCGGTCGACGCGCCGGTGGCCGACCCGTTCCGCCCGCCGACGACCCGCTACGGGCCCGGCAACCGCGGCATCGACTACGCCACCTCGCCCGGCACCCCGGTCCGGGCGGTCAACGACGGCGAGGTCGTCTTCGCCGGTTCTGTCGCGGGTGCCCTGCACGTCACCGTGCGACACCCTGACGGTCTGCGGTCGAGCTACTCGTTCCTCCAGACGGTCGACGTGCGGGTGGGCGCCACGCTGCACCGCGGCGACGTGGTCGGCACCGCCGGCGCCCTGTTCCACCTGGGCATCCGCAACCCCGACGGCGACTACCTTGACCCGGCGGCGCTGTTCTCCGGGGAGGCTCCCGTGCGGGCTCGACTCGTGCCGGGCGTCGAAGAGGGCAGAAGCCCGCTGCGGGAGCGGCGGGCCCTGTTGGCCGTGGTGCTCGACCACCTCGACGCGCCCCTGGTCGTGGCCGGGCGGCTCCTTGAGACCGGTGAGCAGCGTGCCCGACTGCTCCTGCACTACGCCCGTGAGCTCCAGCTCGAGACCCGCCTGGCACGAGTGGCCGCGGGGATGTGGCGCTGGTGGCAGAGTCGTGATGACTGCACTCCCCCGGAGGTGGTGCCACCCAGGCCGAGAGGACGCCGGATCGCCATCCTGGTTGCCGGTTTCGGCTCGACCAGCGGGAGCAGCGGCATCGACCGCACGGACACGGCAGCCCTCGGCTACCAGCCCGGGGATGTGATCCGGTTCTCATACCGGGGTGGTCGGATCCCCGCGGAGGGTCTCGCCGAACCGCTCGCCTCCCTGCCCGTCCGTTCCTATGACGAGCGCGACAGCCAGGGTGACCTGCGCGAGGCCGCCGACCGCCTCGAAGCCCTCATCGTCGCGGTCAGCAGAGCGGAGCCCGGGGTGCCGATCGACGTCATCGCCCACTCCCAGGGTGGGGTTGTGTCTCGGCTGGCGATCGGCGGCGCCGCCGAGCGGGGTGTGCTGCCCGGGGAGGTGGAGACGCTCGTGACGTTGGGCACCCCCCACGGCGGGTCGGACGTGGCGACCGCGCTCGCCGCAGTCGATCAGCTCGGCGGGTTCGACACCGAGCTGGCGGCCCTCGCTGCAGTCGTTCCCGGTGGCCACGACCCGCACAGCCCGGCCGCGCAGCAGCTGAGCGAGGTCTCCGCGCTCACCCGCACGGTTGAGTCCACGAAGGTGCCCGACCGGCTGCGCATGGTGTCGATCGCTGCCGCGGGGGACTGGGTGGTACCGAGCCCCCGCACCGTCGTCGACGGTGAGCACCACGTCACCGTCGACCTCCGCGGGGTGTCAGCACACGACGAGCTCCCAGGCTCGCCGATCGCCACGCGGGAGATCGCCCTCGCCCTCTCCGGCCTGCCTCCCACCTGCGTCACGGCCGGCCGCGCGGCCTCCATGCTGGTGGAGGGGGAGGTGATCTCCTTCACGATCGACTCCCTGGGCGCCGCCGGC
Source organism: Acidimicrobiales bacterium (assembly GCA_037478855.1). Classification (GTDB taxonomy): domain Bacteria; phylum Actinomycetota; class Acidimicrobiia; order Acidimicrobiales; family Acidimicrobilacustridaceae; genus Rhabdothermincola. The sequence continues at coordinate 3,909 of JBBFLY010000097.1, forward strand.
GCGCTGGTGGGCACCACCTGGCCCACGCCGTGAGCCGCCCCGCATCCCACGCGTTGGCCACCCCGCCGACCCTTCCCTACAATCGGTCGCCGGCCTGTCGCACCCGCGATCGGCACCCGGTGGCCATCTGTGCACGGAGGGCCACCCGACCACACATCCGCCCCCGCCCTCCCACGGTCGCCTCGAGCGTCGGGCGGGGGTCTCGACGAACCGATGGGAAGGAGCACACGCGATGGCACCAGTTGTGACCATGCGCCAGCTGTTGGAGGCCGGCGTCCACTTCGGTCACCAGACGCGCCGCTGGAACCCGAAGATGAAGCGCTTCATCTACGGGGAGCGCAACGGCATCTACATCATCGACCTGCAGCAGACCCTGGCCCGCATCGAGGTCGCCTACTCGTTCGTGCGTGATCTGGTCGCCGACGGCGGCACGATCCTGTTCGTGGGCACGAAGAAGCAAGCCCAGGACGCGGTCCGTACCCACGCCGAGCGGTGCGGCATGCCCTACGTCAACGAGCGCTGGCTCGGTGGGATGCTCACGAACTTCCAGACCATCTCGAAGCGGGTCGCGAAGATGAAGGACTACGAGCAGATGCGCGCGGCCGGCGAGTTCGAGGCCATGCCGAAGAAGGAGGCCCTGATGCTGTCGCGCGAGCTCGAGAAGCTCGAGCGCAACCTCGGCGGCATCCGCAACATGGAGCGCCTCCCCGACGCGGTGTTCATCCTCGACACCAAGAAGGAGGAGATCGCGGTCACCGAGGCGAACAAGCTGGGTATCCCGATCGTCGCAGTGGTCGACACCAACTGTGATCCTGATGTGATCCAGTACGTGATCCCCGGCAACGACGACGCCATCCGGTCGTCGATGCTGATGGCGCGGATCATCGCCGACGCGGTCCTCGAGGGTCGGTTCATCGCCTCGCGCCGGGGTGGCCCAGCTGGCGGTCCGGCTGCCGTTGCGGTGGTCGATCGCACCCCCGCCGAGGAGGCCGCGATCGCCGCCCAGCAGGCCGAAGCCCGCCGGCAGGCTGCGGTGGCCGCTCAGGAGCGGGAGGCGAGGATCGCAGCTGAGCAGCGCGGCGAGCAGCCCGGGCAGCCTGACCAGTCCGAGCAGCCTGAGCAGTCCGAGCAGTCACCTGGCACCGCCGATGGGAGCGCGGATCTCCCGTCCCACACGGGCGAGTCCGGCCCGAGCCCACAGCACGCAGAAGCCGTCCTCGCCGGCGCCGAGCAGGCCGGCGAGCGGGCGCCGACCACGAGCGAGGAGTGACGATGGCTGAGTTCACCGCGAAAGACGTCCAAGCGCTGCGCCAGGCGAGCGGCGCCGGCATGATGGACGCCAAGAAGGCGCTGACCGCCACTGACGGCGACTTCGAAGCGGCGATGCAGTGGCTGCGCGAGAAGGGCCTGGCCAAGGCGGCGGCGCGAGCCGACCGCGAGAACACGCAGGGCGCGGTGGCCGTGGCCGTCGACGGCAACGTGGGGGCCATCGTCGAACTCAAGTGCGAGACCGACTTCACGGCGAAGAGCGAGGGCGTCACCTCGCTGGTCGGCGAGCTCGCTGAGCTGGTCATGACCAAGGGCGAGGAGGCGGTCGCCGAGCGCACCTCGGAGCTGGAAGACCTCAAGCTCGCCACGAAGGAGAACGTCGAGCTGGGGCGGGTGGTGCGCTTCGAGGCCGCTCCCGGCAACGTGCTCGATTCGTACCTGCACATCCAGGACGGCCGTGGGGTCAACGCGGTGCTCGTCGAGCTGCGCGGCGGCACGAGGGAGCTGGCTCACGACCTGGCGGTGCACATCGCGTTCGCGAAGCCGCCGTACCTCCGTCGAGACGAGGTCCCCGCCGAGGAGGTCGAGAAGGAGCGCCAGGCGCTGCTCGAGATCACCAAGGCGGAAGGCAAGCCGGAGCAAGCGTGGCCCAAGATCGTCGAAGGCCGGCTGAACGCCTGGTTCAGGGAGCGGGTGCTGCTCGAGCAGCCCTTCGTGCGTGACGAGAAGAAGACGATCGAAGAGCTGCTCGGCGACGCCGAGCTGGTGCGCTTCGCCCAGGTCTACATCGGAGCCTGACCGTGGCTGAGCCTCGCTGGTCCCGGGTCCTGCTCAAGGTCTCGGGCGAGGCGTTCGCAGGCGAGGGTGGCTGCGGCATCGATGGGGCCGTGGTCCAGCGCGTGGCCCGCGAGATCGCCGAGGTTCGACGCGACCTCGGCGTCGAGATCGCCATCGTGGTGGGAGGCGGCAACATCTGGCGTGGCATGTCGGGCGCCGGTGCTGGAATGGACCGCGCCCAGGCTGACTACATGGGCATGCTCGCCACCGTGATCAACGCGCTGGCGCTCCAGGACACGCTCGAGCAGCTCGGGCAGCCCACCCGGGTCCAGTCCGCCATCCACATGGCGCAGGTCGCCGAGCCCTACATCCGGCGTCGAGCGATCCGGCACCTGGAGAAGGAGCGGGTGGTGATCTTCGCCGGCGGGACCGGGAACCCCTTCTTCACCACTGACACCACGGCCGCGCTGCGGGCAGTGGAGATCGAGGCCGGGGTGCTGCTGAAGGGCACGCACTCGGGCACCGACGGCATCTACACGGCCGACCCGAAGCTCGATCCCACCGCCAAGCGCCTCGATGAGGTGACCTACCTCGATGTGCTGAACCAGGGTCTGCGGGCCATGGACTCGACCGCCATCACCCTCTGCATGGACAACCGGCTCCCGATCGTGATGTTCGACCTGCTCGGCGAGGGCAACGTGCGGGCGATCCTCGAGGGACACCCGGTCGGCACCCTGGTGCACTGACGCACTACCGTCGCGACCGGGGTCCGCAGGCGCCGGACCCGACCGACGGCAGACCATCGCAGACCGCACAGGGCAACACCGCACAGAGCAACAGGAGAGTTCGGCGTGACCAGCGAGATGGCCGATGTGGTGCTCCAGGAGACCACCGAGAAGATGCACAAGGCCGTCGTCCACGCCCGTGGCGAGTTCGCCGGCATCCGCACCGGACGGGCGGCTCCGGCGCTGGTCGAGAAGATCGTCGTCGACTACTACGGCACCGAGGTCCCGTTGCAGCAGCTGGCCGGCTTCCAGGTCCCCGAGGCCCGTCAGCTGGTCATCACCCCCTACGACAAGGGGGCGATCGGAGCCATCGAGAAGGCGATCCAGAACTCCGACCTCGGCCTCAACCCGAGCAACGACGGGGTCAGCATCCGACTCACGTTCCCGCCGCTCACCCAGGAGCGCCGCAAGGAGCTGGTCAAGGTGGTGAGGCAGATGGCCGAGGAGGGCAAGGTCGCCATCCGGAACCTGCGGCGGGCGGCACGCCACGAGCTGGAGGCGCTCGAGAAGGATGGCGAGCTGTCGAGCGACGAGCTGGCTCGCGCCGAGAAGGAGCTCGACAAGATCACCCACGCCCAGGAAGCCGAGATCGACAAGGCGCTCCAGGCCAAGGAGAAAGAGCTGCTGGAGGACTGATGGCTCCCGATTCGCTCTTCAGCCGCAGCAACCAGGAGAGCGGCGGTCCGGAGGACCCGGCCGAGGGCGTTCGGATCATCGATCCCGAGGAGGCGGCGGAGGCCGTCGAGCGTGGCGAGGTGGTGCGGCGCAAGGGGCAGGACCAGCCCCGCTACGGCGACCGCCCGGAGGCCCCACCGTCGGATGTCACGCCCGCGCTGCGCTTCCCGCTGGCTGACAGCACCGATCCCTCCACCATCGAGCGACCGAGGGTCGCACCGGTGGAACCACGGGTGGCGGAGGGGAGCCATGAGCCGGTGCTGTCGGTAGAGCCCGCGACCGGCGAGACGGAGCTGCCGCACTGGACAGAGCCCCCGACGGGAGAGGTGCCCCGGGTGCTGATCGGCGAGGCCAGCGATGACGAGGAGCAGCAGCGCTGGACGTCCTTCGCGTCGTCGGGGACGGGTACGCCGCGCTGGCGCGACGAGCACGACCTGTGGGATGAGACCGACCACGTGTCGGAGCTGGCCGAGGTCGACACGTCGGTCGGGGCTCTCGACACGAGCGAGCGCCTGACCCAGGAGGAGTTCCTGGCCTTCGACGATCTCCAGGTGCCGGAGCCGCCCTCGGATCGACCGAGGGGCTCCACCGACGACCCGATCCGGATCTCGAGCAGCCAGTCTCCCGACCGCGGGACGCCCCGCCCCTCCTCCGGCGGTCGACCGGGGGGCGCACGCGGCGCGCCGACGGAGCGGGGGCGGGCGGGTGCGGGTCCGGCCGCCCCAGGTGGCGCCGGGCGCGACGTCCCGCAGGCGGTGTTCGTGGGGGTGGCCATCGCCGTCGTGGCGCTGATCCTGTTTCGGATCGGACCGGCGGCCACGATGGTCCTCGTCGAGGCCGTTGTGGTGCTGG
>JBBFLY010000098.1:0-7910 GCA_037478855.1 Acidimicrobiales bacterium
ACGACCTCGAGCTCGCGGCCATCGTCGAGCGTGCCGCCTGGCGCGACGCCATCGCCAGGGCCTCCACCGAGCTCATGGCGGACCCGGACAGGCGTTCCGAGCTGCTGGGCTGGGAGCCGTCGGCCGACAAGCCACCGGCCAGCCAGCTCGGCGGGCTCCGACAGGTGCTCGCCACCCTGGAAGAGCCCGGGGGACCCGAACGGGCCACAGCCTGGCTGGCCCAGCTGCGCACCGTCGAGAACCGCAAGACGAAGTGGCCGGGCGACTCCCTCGACAAGCTCAACACGCTGCTCACGAACCCCGACCAGGTCTGGACGTACCTCGAGCTGCCCGAGGACCAGCTCGTCGCGACCGAACAGTCGATCACGGACCGCAGGCAGGAGCTGTGGGGTTTCGCCGTCCGGTCCCTGCTCGGCGCGGCGATCCGCGCCCAGCTCCGCCAGGCAACCGAGCCGGAGGGACGATGAGATGACCCGGCTGCTCACCGAGCGGCTCCGCCTCTCGGCCACCTTCGAGGCGCTCACCCCCATCCACGTCGGGGGCATGGCCGGCGATCCGGAGGTCGACCTCACCGTGGCCCTCGACGGCGCGTTCCGCCCCGTCATCCCCGGCACCAGCCTCGCCGGGGTGCTCCGTAGTGCCTGCGCACAGGCCACCGATCCCAGCCGGATCGCCGCGGTCGAGCAAGTGTGGGGTGGCACCCCCGAGGACCGCAGCGACGACACCGCCGCCAGCCTCGTCACCGTCGACGACGCCGTTCTGCAGCTGTCCGGACCGCTCGAACGGCGCGACGGCATCGGGATCGACCGGTTCACAGGCACGGCCGCCGAACACATCAAATACGTACGGGAGGTGGTCCCCCGAGGCTCCTCGTTCGAGGTGCGCGTCACCGTCGACGTGCCCGCCGACGACCCACTGGCCGAGGAAGCCCGCCACGTCGGCGACGTGCTCGCCGGCATCCTCGGTGGCGGTCGCACCATCACCATCGGTGCGAGCGGCACCCGAGGTCTCGGCCGGATCCGAGCAGTCCCCGACTCCTTCCGTGCCCAGCGCCTGTCGTTCCACAGTCGTGAGGCCACCCTCGCTGCGCTGCGCGGCGGTGAGGACGTCACCGACGAGCTGGGAGAACAGACGGTGACCACGGACCCCGACGAGCTCGTGATCACCGTGCACTGGTCACCCGATGGTCCGCTGATGGTGAAAGCCGGCTTCGACGGGCTCGCGGTCGACACCCTGCCGCTGACCGGTGTCGCCGAGCGCGACCCCTCCGGGGGGGCCAGCCGACTCGCGCTCGTGCTCCCCGGTTCGTCCGTGAAGGGCGCGTTGCGCAGCCACGCCGAGCTGATCATGCGCACCGTCGCCGGCTTGGACCTCCCCGAACCGGGCGCCGACGGTGAGCGGCCCTCCACCCGCCGCTTCCTCGACCAGCTCGCCGACCCGGGGCTCGAGCTGGTGCAGTGGCTGTTCGGCGTCGCCGCCACCGCCGACGACACGTCCCCCGGCGCCGAGAGCCAGAGGGCCGAGAGCCGGGACACCGACGACAACGACAACGAGGACCGGGACCGGGTGGTCAAGCCCGGACGGGGGGCGCTCTCGGTGGCTGACTGCGCATCCCTCGACCGGTTCCCGACGGCGGTCTGGGACGCCGTCATCGGCGCCACCAAGAGCGAGGGTGACGCCAACGCCGCCCTCCGTGCGGCGCTCCGCCAGGAGGGGCTGCCCCACCTCCAGCAGGCGTTCCACGTCGCAGTGGACCGCTGGACCGGCGGTGCCGCCGAGGGGCTGCTGTTCAGCGTGCTCGAGCCCCACGCCGTGCGCTGGGAGCCCCTCGAGCTTCGCGTCGATCTCCGCCGGCTCCCGGAGGCCGTCCGGGACGCAGCTCTCTGCCTGCTCCTGCTCGTGCTGCGCGAGCTCGCCCGCGGTGAGATCCCACTCGGGCACGGTGCGAACCGTGGGATGGGCGCGGTGCGCATCGAGCGGGTCGAGCTCGAGGTCCCCGACACCGTTGCCGTGCTGAAGAGTGGCTCGCTCGACGACGCCATCGCCTGCGCACGCGAGCATCTCCTCAGCTCCTGGCAGGCGGCGATCCGCCGGTCGGCCGCGACGAAGGAGGACAGCGCCCGTGTCTGACGCAGCCCTGCAGATCCACTCGGAGCTGACGGCGCTGAACCATCGGAGCCGTGACGGCGGGCTCGACGCCGCGCTCCGCTGGTTCGGCGAGGAGCTCGGGCCGGGCACGGCGCTCATCTCGACGCCGCGGGCGTTCCTCGTCGCCCGCGTCGATCAACACGGCACCCTGGCTGGTCCCGCGGATGACCCGCCCGAGGTCGACTCTGCGTTCGAAGCCCGCGTGTTCTCGCCGGCCGGGGAGCTGCGCTGGTGGGCGACGCCGTCGGGCGGGGAGGCGGTGCTGCTCACCCTGGGCCAGCCCGGTCCCGAGCAGCAGTCGACCCCGGTCCGGGCCACGATCGACGGCGGCTACCTGCTCTGGGGCACCGTAGAGAGCACCCAGAACGGGTGGTCACGCCTGCGCAGCGCCCAGGTCGGCACCATCGAGGTTCCGCTGGAGGCGAAGAACGGTGCGACGATCCGGCTCACGACCACCGAGGTGGTGAGCCGCGACGACCACGGCAACGCCGTCGTCATCGACGAGCTCCTCCGCGACTGGGAGGTCATCTGACATGGCTGAGTTCCGGGGAAGGCTGACCGTCGGGACCCACGGAAACACCGGTGAGCCGACCTTGCGCGTCCACCTCGAAGGGGAGCGCAAGCCGTACAACGTCGACCTCAAATCGCTCGATGAGGGACTCCTGGAGCGCTGGGAGCAGGACCGGGCCTCACTTGAGAACGTCACGGTGACCGTGGAGCTCTCGACCAACGCGAACGGTCGGCCCAAGGGCGGCAAGGCCCGCTTCGTGCGCCCCGAAGGCGCGCCCCGTCCGGTCAGCACCCGAGCGGAACAGCCGGAGGCGGCAGCGGCTTCCACTCCGGACGCGCAGCCGCGCGCCGCCGCGCGGGACTTCGTCAACCCGTACACCTTCGTTCCGGCCCCACCCCGGGAGGCCGCAGCCGGGACCGAGCTGGGTGACCGGACGCCCTGGGGGCACCACCGTCGCCACCCCGACGGCTGGTCCGGGCGCATCCGCATCCAGCTCACCACCGTCACCCCACTGCTCATCCCCGACGCCGCCAACACCCGGGTCACACCCAACGACCACCAGATCCAGCCCCTTCGTGTCGGTCCCGACGGGAAGCCCTACCTGCCGCCGACCTCGGTGAAGGGCATGCTGCGCGCCGCCTACGAGGCCGTCACCAACTCGCGCTTCGGGGTGTTCGGCGACCACAGCCGCCGCCTCGGCTACCGCGCCGGAAAGCACCGGGCCCAGTTCGCGACCGCCCCCCGTGACCTGCTCGACTGCAGGCACCGCCCGGCGACCAGCCTCGATCAGCTCAGCCCGGCTGACCGGGTCTTCGGGTGGGTGAACCCGAACGGGCACGGTGCCTACCGGGGTGCGCTGCGGGTCGGTCCCGTCACGTGCACCACCGACGACCCGGTGGAGCACTTCGACGGAGACGGGGTGCCGCTCGCGATCCTCAGCGGCCCGAAGCCGACCCAGGCCCGCTTCTACGCCGCCAAGGATCCTGACGGCACCCCCGTTGGAAAGGGCGTGGACAAGGCGAAGCTGTACACCCGAGACGCGGGGCTGCGGGGCCGCAAGGTGTACGTGCACCACGCCGGGCTCCCACCCGGCTACTGGGACAACCCGACCGAGGACCGCACGCAGCGGGGGCCGGGACCGTGGCACCAGGAGTACCGGCGCCCCAACGATGCGAAAGGCAACCCGCAGCGGGACAACCAGAATCGCTCGGTCACCGCCTGGGTCCGCCCGGGGGTCACCTTCGCCACGACGCTCCACGTCGAGAACCTCTCCGACCTCGAGCTCGGCGCGCTGCTGTGGCTGCTCGACCTTCCGGAGGGCGCGCACCACCGTCTCGGCGGCGGCAAACCCCTCGGTTTCGGATCGGTGCGTGTCGAGATCGACCGCTCGGGGACCTCGCTGGCGAAGGGGGCCACGGTCGCCGCCGCCTGGCGCGAGCTCACCGATCCTGCCGAGGACGACTGGTCCGAGCTCGCGGAGGCCTTCCAGGAAAAGGTGGAGGAGGTGTTCCCGGCCCGGAACGTCGACGGTGGGCGGCTCGGCATCCTCGATGCGTTCCTGCAGGCGGCAACCGGTCCGGTCGACAAGGGGGTCGCCGTGCACTACCCTCGCTCGAGCGAACGCCCCGACCCCGAAGGCAAGCAGTACGAGTGGTTCACGGCCAACGAACGCCAATCCCGAGACCAGGGCAGGCCGGGACACCCGCTGCCGCTGCCGGGCCAGGCGCTTCCGTTCCTCGACTCGTCGGAGCGACCTGCTGGCGACCGCCGGGGTGGCGGAGGCCGTGGCGGCGGAGGCCGTGGTCAGCGTGGTCCGGGCGGTGGCCCGCCTGGCAACCGGCGTCGCCGGTGACCGGCACCAGACCGGAGGGTCGGAGGCAGTGAAACTGCTGCTGATCACCGTGGGTGGGTCACCCGAGCCGCTGCGGACCTCGCTGGCGACCGCGAAAGCAGACCGAGTGGTCTTCGTCACGAGCGAACGCTCCGTCGAGGTGGCCAAGCAGCTCGCCCGGGAGGCCGGGCTCAGCGAGGCCGCCGATCCCGGGACCCCCGGAGCGTGCATCATCGTGGTGCCGCCGGACGACCTCGGTGCCATCTACGACAGGCTCACCGGCCTCATCGACGAAGAACGGCGAGCCACCGTCGGGTCGCTGCAGCTGCAGGCCGACTACACGGGGGGCACCAAGTCCATGTGCGCGGCCCTCGCCATGGCCGTCGTCGACGCCGGCGGAGACCTGCTCCTGACAACCGCTCCGCGGACCGATCTCACCGCGGTCCGCGCTGGACAGGCCACCCGCAGACTGCAGCTCGACGCCATCCACGTCCGCCGGCTCGAGTCACAGCTGCTGCCCTCGCTGCTCGAGCGCTACGCGTACCGCGACGCCGCCGCCGTGGCCCGCCAGCTCCTCGTCGACGAGTCCCTCGATCCTAAGCACGTGGCGCGGCTGCGGACCATCGCGACCGCCTGCGACGCCTTCGACGCCTGGGACCGGCTCGCGCTCGGACACGCCTTCCGCGTCCTCGATGCCCTCACCCCCACCCCGAAACCCCACCTGCTCGCGTTGAAGCGGGTCATCCGGGCCACCGCGGTGGCACGCCACAAGCTCACACCCACAGAACCACCAAACAAGGTCAAGGTCGACGGCGAGACCGTTTCCTGCGGGGTCCCCATCCACGGCTTCGAACCCGTCGAGGACCTGCTCGCCAACGCCGAGCGCCGTGCCAACCAAGGCCGCTTCGACGACGGGGTCGGCCGTCTCTACCGGGCGTTCGAGCTCACCGCCCAGCTGGCGCTCTGGTACGGCTTCGAGCTGCGCACCGACGACATCGACCCTGAACGGGTACGCAGCCACAACACCGAGGTCGCAGACCGCCTGGCAGCCACGCGGGATCACCGGGGGCGGATCCGCCTCCCGGCGTGGCGCGCCTGGGAGCTGCTCGTCGACCTGGCTCCGACCGACCCCTCGACGGCCCCTTGGGTCGGAGAGCTCGCCAATGCGTTCACGAAGCAGAAGAAGACGCTGCTCGCCGCGCTCGAGACGCGGAACCACTCGCTGTTCGCGCACGGCTACGACCCCATCGGCCCTGAGCAGTACGACCGGTTCCGGTCCAAGGTCGGGGGCTTCCTGTCGGGCCACCTCCAGCGGGTCCAAGCCCGTTCCAGGGGCGACGCGGAAGAGCCCCTCCCGAAGTGGCCGACAAGCGTCGAAGAGCTGCTCGGAACATCGGGCTCCGACTGAGCCGCTGCGGCGGCCGCTGACCGGCTCCGCTACCAGTCCGACGCCGCGCCGTCGCTCACCGGGACCGGGCGGTCGGATGCGGACCCATGCCCAGCGGTGCTGAACAGCCAGAGGCTCTCCGGCTCCATCGGCGGACTCAGGTCGATGCGGACGGCCTGCAACACGTACTGCCCGGAGCGGGTGGTGATCGCCGGACGGTGAACCACCGCGGAGCCCTCCCCCACCCCCTCCGGCGCCCAGAACCACACGTCGACCCGGTCGTGCAGCCCCCGCAGACGCGCCTCAGAGGCCAACAGATCGACCAGGAAGCCCGGCACCTTGTCATCCGGATCCGGGCCGATCGCAGCGAGGAACTCGCTGACCGGGACCCGTTCGGGCTCACGACCCGGGACTGACACCTCCCGCAGCACCTCGTCGGGCCGCAGGTGCGCGCAGAACCGGCCGATCTCGCCGATCTTGACCTCATACCTGTGCTGCTGGGGGGCGTGCTCACGTAGGTGCGCGAGCAGGAACGAACGGGCTTCGCCCGCCAGGCCATCGCGGTCAGGATCGAGATCGTCAGCCGACGCACCGAGACGCCAGGCAAGCCGCTCCATCGAGAACCGACGCTGCTGCTGGTGCTCCTCGGCGAGCCAGCCCTCGTGCTGGACACGCCGGGCCACACGCGCCACCAGCCCGCCGAGAAGCTCTCCATCGATGGCTCCGGCACCGATCACCACACTCGCCGGCGGCTCCACCGACGGCGTTGGCGGCGCAGGCGGCGCTGCGTCGTCCGGCGGGGGGACCCACGGGTGGTGGGCCTGGTAACCGAGGATCTCCGCCCAGTCGACGTAGAGGCGGTAGATCATCGCCAGGCGTGCGACCTCCCCGGCTACGTGCAGGAGGCGGTTGAGGGCGTTGCGCTGCCGGGCCAGACCCTCTGCGAAGCGCCACTCGACGGCAGAGCGCAGCCGCGAGTACCGGACGAACGACAGCACCACCGCGGCCACGAAGACGACCGCGGCGACCACCGGGGCGAACCACAGATCCCACCGGACCTGCGCGAGCACCGATCCCACCACCACCAGCGCGAACCAATCACCAACGCTGCCCAGGACCCTCCGGCGGGCACGCTCCACCGTCGCGATGTCCAGCTCGACTGGCCCGGCCAGCTGCTCGATCGCCTCACGGTGATCGATCGTCGCCCGATCGAGATGCCCACCGATGGTCTCGCCTACCCGCCACAGCAGCGTGCCCAGCCGCGGCTCGGCCCAGGCGCGCAGCTCGTCGAGCACCTCGACGATCCGGTCGCGCCTGGCCTGGGCGCGCCCGAGCTGCTGCTCGGCGGTGTCGGCCTCCCGCTCGATCGAGGCCGCCTGCTCCTCGACCGCCGGGTCGGGCTGCCCAGCATCCGGCGAGGCCGCCCCATGGAATCGGAGCTGAGCCGCCTCGGCCCGCTTCCGCTCGACGAACGCGGCCAGCTCCCGGACCTCGCCGTCGAGCTGCGCCCGCAGCGCGTCGAGGTCCCGATCGAGCCATGCGGTCTGCAGCGGGTCGCACGGCGCCAGCACCATGCCCTTGTAGCGCCGCAACGTGGGATGCTCAGCGACCACATCGTCAGGCACCGAGAAGCGGGGTGCCTCGCTGTCGGGCACCACCCGTGCGGGTTCGACGATCACCTCGCGGGCGGACCCCAGCACCGGCGCATCGAGCCCCTCGGGGAACGCGCCGGCGTCGATCAACGACAGCACGAGCTGGCGCAGCTCAGCCCACGCCTTCGGCCGGGGTGCGACCGGGCGCTGCTCGCTGGTCAGCAGGGCAAGCTCGCGCTCGGCCAGACGCGCCAGACCGAAGACCGACCCGTCATCGGGCTCGTCGCGCACGAGGGCGATCACCGCCTCGGAACGGTCGCGGACGGCCTCCACCCCGAAACCGAACTCGTGGCCGCCCTCAGGACCGAACAGCAGATCGGTGATCCGCTCCTCGGCCGCCCGACGGATCCGTCCGGGCACATCCCAGATGCGTCGCAGCAG
>JBBFLY010000099.1:0-7675 GCA_037478855.1 Acidimicrobiales bacterium
GGCATCCTCGCCTGCCCCGCCATACGATCATCACCACCGAGACCAGCCACCCTCACCCCATGAATGCGCGCAGTCTCGGCGAGTTTCGACAGCTCGACGATCTCAGCGTTCGAGCGGTAGTTCGTGAGCAGCGTGTGCGGAGTGACCTGGTAGCCGTCGGCGAAGTAGCTGTACAGGGGCCCCACCATCCAAGCGAGATGTTCCGGCGGTTCCGCTGCGACAATCGGCGGGAGCTGCAGCGGGTCTCCTGCGATGACCACCTGCCCGGCCTCCGCAAGGCCTGCGAGGGACAGCAGGGCCAGGCCCACGTCGATCTGACCCGCTTCGTCCACCACAATCACGTCGAACAGCTCTCCGGCTGCGCTGCCGCATGCCGCCTCGACGACCTTGCGTGCCTGCTGCGGGGTGCACGCCACGACAACTGGGCCGACTGCGTCGCCCAACGCCGTCACGAGGTCCTCGAGGTCGTCCTTGTCGTCGACGTTGAGGTCGACCGCCGCCAGTTGCCCCGTTGGTGGGAGACCGGCGCCGGAGCGCGGTCTGAACGTGGGCACCCCTGGCTGGCGGGACATGAACGGTACGAGGATGTTGTCGATCGCCTTCCACGTAGCGGCAGTCACCAGGATTCGGGCCCGTTGACGTTGATCCACGGCGTCGATCACGTAGCCGTCGAGGATGGCTCCGACGGTTCTCGACTTGCCGGTGCCCTGAAGCACCCCGGGTCTGGTGACTGCTCCTTCTCTTGAGAGGATGGAGCAATGCCGTCACTACCGAAGGGGCAGAGGCACCCACAGGAGCTGCGAGAGCGGGCGGTGCGCATGGTGTTGGACCACGCGCACGAGTATCCGTCGCAGTGGAAGGCGATCGAGTCGATCGCGCAGAAGTTGGACATCAACCGCGAGACGCTGCGGGTGTGGGTCCGCCGGGCTGAGGTCGACGGGGGCCGCCGGCCGGGTGTGACCTCCGAGGAGCGGGCACGGATCAAGGAGCTGGAGCGGGAGAACCGCGAGCTGCGCCGGGCGAACGAGATCCTCAAGGCGGCAGCGTCTTTCTTCGGGGCGGAGCTCGACCGCCAGTCGAAGAAGTAGTGGCGTTCATCGACGCCCACCGGGACCGCTTCGGGGTCGAGCCGATCTGCCGCGTGCTGAGGGAGCATGGCGTGGGGATCGCTCCGAACACCTACTGGACGGCGCGTCGCCGCCAGCCGTCCGCTCGGGCGGCCCGTGACGCTGAGCTCAAAGTCGAGATCCGCAGGGTCTACGACGAGAACCTCTTCGTCTACGGCGCGGCGAAGATCTGGGCGCAGCTCAACGCCGAGGGCGTCACGGTCGCTCGCTGCACCATCGAGCGGCTGATGCGGGAGATGGGCCTCTCCGGCGCGCGGCGGGGCCGGACGTGGACCGCCACGACCGACAGCGGCCACGACTTCGACCGGCCGGCCGATCTCGTCGAGCGCCGCTTCGTGGCGCCCGCCCCGAACCGCCTGTGGGTTGCGGACATCACCTACGTGAAGACGCACTCGGGATGGGTGTACGTCGCGTTCATCATCGACGTGTACTCGAGGTTCATCGTCGGCTGGCAGGCCAGCCGGTCGCTGCGCTCGGACCTCGCGCTCGACGCCCTGGAGATGGCGGTGTGGAACCGCAAACGCCGCGGCGTCGACCTCTCGGGACTCGTCCACCACTCCGACCGCGGCGTCCAATACCTCAGCATCCGCTACTCGGATCGGCTCGCCCACAACGACATCGTCGCGTCGGTCGGGTCGAAGGGCGACAGCTACGACAACAGCCTCGCCGAGTCGTTCAACGGCCTCTACAAGTGGGAGCTCATCTACCGGCACGGACCATGGCAGGGCCTCGAAGACGTCGAGTTCGCCACCATGAGCTACGTCGACTGGTTCAACCACCGGCGCCTCCACGGCAGCATCGACGACCGGCCCGGCTACACCACCCCCGCAGCACACGAAGCCGCGTACTACCGTCACAACCACCCAGCCGAAGAGCTGATCCCCCAATAGCCCGAGCAGTCACGAAACCCGGGGTGCTTCACCCGGCGGCCCCCAGATGAGCGTGAGCCGTCGAGTCATCGAGTGCGCCCAGGCGTCCCACTGGTCGTCGTTCAGGCTCGGGGCGCCGTTCAACGTGAGCGCGGCCTCAACCTTTGGGCGGATCGCCGCAACTGGCCGCGCTACCTGAGCGCCGTGAAGCGATGCAGGCGACCACAGGAGCGCATGGACGGGCCGACTTGCCGATGTGCGTCTCGGGCCTCGCGTCGCGACGCCGAGCGCAGCACGCAGCTCGGTCTCGTGCTGCGCGGCGACTGCGGGGTTACCCACTGCCTTGGCGACGTCCTCGATTCGCCGGGACAGGAAGTCGATGTTGACCCGATCGACGAGGCATGCCCCGTCGAGATCGAGCAGCCCGGCGCTCACGAGGCCATCGACGAGGTCTACGTGACTCATGTCGAGGGCCACGAGGCCCGCGGAGCGGTCGAGCGCTGCGATCGTGACGCCCAGCACCGACTCCCAGCTGTTCAGGTACGGCGGCTTGTTCACCCACCAGCCCTCACCAAGCAACCCCTTCTCCCGAACGGCCCAGTACAGGCTGGAGTGGACGAGCTCGGGGTTGTCCGCGGGAGATGCGAACCAGGTGAAGTCGCCGACCTCTGCACGCACCTCAGCCGAAGCGGGCCGCATCTTGTAGAACCTCCGCCCTGGCACCACCGACAGGTTGAGGTGCGCAGCGGCGTCCTTCGCCGCGTCACCCGTGAGAAACTCCTCGCAGTAGATCGTTGCGAACCGTGCCTCGCGCTCGTGGGGCGCCATCGCCCGCACGCGCACCGTCTCCTGCAGGTTGATGGCGTGGTTGAGCTTCGAGTACCAGACCAACAGGCTGCCGAGGTACGACATGGCGCCGGCGCTGCCCGGAGGCTGGAGATGCTTGATCTGGGGCGCCTCGCGATGCAGCTGACCATTCAGGTCCTCGCGCAGTCGTCGAACGACGGCCTGCAGCGCACGGTGTTTCGCCTTGACCGTCCAAGCGAGGTTCTCGATCAGCTGTGTCTTCGGGGTGTGGAACCGCTGCGTGTCGCTGTTCCAGAGCTCGAAGATGCGTTCCCCCGGAAGCTGGTCCGACAGCTGAGTCGTCCAGTACGCGGGCGCCTGGAACGTCCGCTCGTCCACCGCCTCACGCGCGCTGTGGTACTCACGAGCGGTCTCGAGGAGCGTGTATGCGTGCGGCTGGTCGGTGGCGACGAGGGAGCGAACGGCGTCGGCTACCACGGATACTGCCGGGGACTGGACGAACCGCGGGTTCGCCAGCACCTGGTCCTCGGGCGGGAACAGCCACGCCAGGCGCGGCGCGCTGCCTGAACCTGGATCCACCGGTGTTGATCGGTAGGTAGGCGACGCGTATCCGCGGAAAGTGCCCTTCCTGTTGCGACGATGGCGGTTCTCTACGCCTCCAGCAGTCGCAAACGAAAGGGCACCTTCAGAGTGAAAGCCTGCCAGAGCCTCGCCGCGGTCCGGGTGACCTTCGATGATGACCGGGCTGTCGCGAACGCCGGGCTGGTCCTGACGGCCACGACCGCGCAGCATCTGGGTCTGCTTCGAGCAGCTCAGGACATGATTCGCCTCGACGGTCCGGGTGCTGCGAACGCCGGGATCAAGGCGATGACGGTGATCGAGGCGATGGTCGCCGGGGCGGACTGCATCGATGACGTCGACGTGTTGCGCGCCGGGTCGACCGCAGCGGTGTTGGGGCATCGGGTCGCGGCGCCGTCGACGGTCGGGAC
The DNA here is from genome assembly GCA_037478855.1 of Acidimicrobiales bacterium. Classification (GTDB taxonomy): domain Bacteria; phylum Actinomycetota; class Acidimicrobiia; order Acidimicrobiales; family Acidimicrobilacustridaceae; genus Rhabdothermincola. The sequence goes on from JBBFLY010000099.1 coordinate 3,793, forward strand.
CTTCCTTCGGTCGTTCACGTTCGGCCATGTCCGCCAGCTCGACCGGTTCGCCGAGCAGGCGTTGACCGCGGCGTGGGCAGCGGGCGCCGGGCCTGGTGATGGCCCGTTGGTGATCGACATCGATTCCACGATCTGTGAGGTGCACGGCTACGCCAAGCAGGGCGCCGGGTTCGGTTACACCCGCCAACGCGGTCTGCATCCGCTGCTCGCGGTCCGAGCCGACACCGGAGAGGTCCTCCACATCCGGTTCCGCAAAGGGTCCGCGAACACCGCCCGAGGCGCTGAACGCTTCGTCCGCGAGGTCATCGCCCGGGTGCGTCGAGCCGGCGCGACCGGTCCGATCACACTGCGTGCCGATTCAGGGTTCTGGTCCAACAAGATCGTCACGGCGTGTCGCGACCACGACGTTCGCTACTCGATCACCGTGCGCCGCCAGGCCCCGATTCTGGCTGCGATCGGCTCGATCCCTGAGAGCGCCTGGGTCGACATCGCCTACACCGCGTCGGGAGACGCGCAGGTGGCCGAGATCCCCTACAACGGGCATCGTCTCGTCGTCAGGCGCACCCGCATCAAGGGATCCCAGCCCGCCCTGTTCGACGAGTGGCGACACCACGCGTTCATCACCGACTGCCCCGGCACCGCGGTCGACGTCGATGAACACCACCGGGCTCACGCCGTGGTCGAACTCGCCATCCGCGACCTGAAAGAGGGCGCCGGGCTCAACCACTGCCCCTCCGGAGTGTTCCAAGCGAACGCCGCGTGGGCCCTCTTCGCTACCGTCGCTCACAACCTGATGCGCTGGAGCGTCTCCCTCGGCACCCGCCAACAGGCACCGCGCGTCGCGAAGACACTCCGACGCCGGCTCTTCGCAGTCGCGGGACGCGTCACGACCAGCGCACGCACCCGCACCCTGCACCTGCCGACCCGCTGGCCCTGGGCCGACCAGTTCACCAGCATCCTCGCCGAGCTTCGAGCGCTCCCCACACCCTCGGGCTGAGCCCGGCCCGGCGGCCCGACGCACCGCAGAACACTCCACGCGTCGACAACCCGAATCCGCCCACGACCACCAGCTTCAGCGCGCCCCGAAACGTCCCCGAGCCCACACAACGCCGGCGATCATCGACCACCAGCGATCAACCCGCCGGTCGGTGGATCCAGGCTCAGTCACGATCTCCTCGCCGACCTCCCTGACCCGATCGACGACCAGCTTGCTGAGGACATCGCCGCCGTCACAGCTCGACTCGATCGCCTCCAACACCGTGAGTCGCCCGCATTGGACGACGGCTTCGGCATTGGCTCGCTCTAGACGCGTTGCCTCGCGGCGCATAGACGAGTCACCAATGGGGCGGCCCGGCGCCTCCCCGGGCCATCACGTCACGAGGCCGCGTCCGTGGATGGTCGACTAGAGTGTTCTCGGCCGAGGACCGGGGGGCTGCCGTGAAGACGACGCGACGATCACCAGCGCTTCTCACGAAGGTTGCCGTGTGCGCCATCGTGCTGCTCGGGTGTTTGGCGGGGTTTGCGATGCCGGCCAGCGCCGACGACTACGGGTACCCGGGCGGGACGAGTCCCCTGCGGTATCCCGACAGCGCGGACCACTGGTACTGCTTCCGGAACGTCGAATCCGGCCGCCGACCAGAACCGGATTCACACTGCGATGGGCATCCTCGATTCGCAGACCGAGATGTACGACGTGTACACCGCGACGTGTGGCACATCGACCGACGCCGCATGGGAGTTCGTTGGGTGGTGTCAGATTCCGGGCGGTAGCGGCTGCCCGCTCGGTAGGACGGTCTGCGAGCAGCACGTGTTCTGGGGTGTCTGCGACCGGTTCGGCGTCTACATCGACGCTACGACGCACTACTTCAGCGCCATCGACTGGGTGAACACGCACGGGGGAGATGTTGGCTACAGCTTCAACGTCAACCTGAACATGTCCGTGTGTCACGAGCTCGGGCACTCCGCCGGACTCCATCACATCACCGGTCCGCTCGATCCGTCGGTCCGCTGCATGAACAGCGCTTGGATTGCACCGACGAATGGCTGGGAGGAGCTGAACTACGTGCTCTACAGCGATCACCACGTCTGGCACATCAACAACTACATCTGAGCGGGACGAGCTTCGCGGAGGGGATACGGTTTCCGCCTTCCGCGGGAACCATCTGCTGCTGCGCATCGTCGTACGCTAGGATCGTGCAGACCGGAGGTAGTGCCATGGGGAAGCAACGGACCGCTGCAGTCCTAGCCGCATGCGTGCTCGCGCTCGTCGGCGTGTCATGTTCGGACGCCGGTGATCAGGTCGTCCAGACGGGTCATGAGGGCGGCGACTCTGCGGTGACGCCGAGCACCTCAGGCGAAGACGCCAGCCTTGGGCTGGCGTCAGGTGGTGATGCCCTAGCTTTCCGGGATGCTGTCCTGGCCACGAACGACGACACCACGCGGTATCCACCTCCGGCAAGTGTCAGAGGCCTGATGGGTCAAAGTGAAGCCGTGATCGTCGGCGACCTCAAGGCGGTCACACTTCAACCAACTCCGGAATCAGCCACAGGTCCGGTGGCGACGCCGGACGCCTCTGAATTGTGGCTCATCGCAGACGTCGTCGTTACGGATGTCGTCGCTGGCGCCGACATCAAGGTGGGTGACACCGTCACTTGGGCGTTCGTGGCGTGGATGGGAGCTGACGCTGAAGCGGCGGATGCCGCAAGGGAACTGGAGGGAAGCCTCATTTCCTCTGCGCCGCTAGGCGCGAGCACCACCCTGTTCCTTCATCACAGCAGAGCGGTTCCCGGGTGGTGGAGCCATAGCAACGGTGCGGGTGCCCTTCTTGACGATGGGCGCTCGGTGGTGACCCTCCACCCGCAGCTTGCACCAGGCAGCTCCGGCATTTTCGATCGGCCGGGCGAGGTGAGGACAGAGGCGGTCACGGCGAGCGGCGAACTCGGCACCAGTTTTGGGCTCAGCGTGCCGGAGTAGCGTCGAGCGGCCGGGGAGCTGGCTCAAAGGGCAGGCGGACCGGTCAGGAGGTCAGGTCTATCTGACCGCCGGGAGCTGGCCGACCGACTTCGTCTGCTCGTCATGGAGGAGTTGCGAGCGTCAGGACCCGCCCGCATCGACCCGTGAGATCGTCTTCCGCCCGAGATACTCCTCGCCGGTGATGTCAAGGAGCAGGTCGAGGTAATCGAGGCCGACCTCGTCGATCGTGGTCTCGACCTCGGGATCGTCGTGACCTACGCCGACGTCGTAGAGAACGTCGCCGGCGGCATCGAGGACCCGGTGGATCCGGAGTGTGAAGGCCCAGTCCTCGTTCATCTCGCCTTCGGTCTCGAGCGTGTCGGCGGCTGGGAGCACCTCGGTGACGGTGGCGAGCGCCATTTCGACGAGCAGGGGTACGAGTTCGGCGACTGCCTCGGTGTGGCGTCGCTGGGCGGCGTCGAAGGCTGCGGTCAGCGATGGTTCCGGCACGGCGCTCTCCTCGGCAGGCGTCACCGAACGGTACGCAAGACCTGTGACGCGATCGCCTCGTGCCCGGGAGCGCCGGTAGACAGTGGCGATGGCCCGGATGACGAAGAAGGCGCGCGAGCAGTTGGCCACGCATCTCGGCGCCCAGTCGCACGAGCGCCTGGTCGAGCTGGTCACGGAGCTGGCCGAGGGCGACACCGAGCTGCGGAACCGACTGCTGCTGGAGGCCGCGTCCGCAGGCACCGGCCCGGTCGACGCAGCGTCGTACCGCCGGTCGTTCTCCGACGCGCTGCGGGCGGGCAGCGCGGCACGCCGGGACGGGCCACGTACGTCGGGGGCCTGGGCTCGGGGCGTCCACCAGGTGACCGCGAGCATCGGTGCGCTGTTGGCGGCCGGGCACGCCGAGGAGGTGATCGGCATCACC
>JBBFLY010000100.1:0-7654 GCA_037478855.1 Acidimicrobiales bacterium
CCAGGCGCTCGACATCCGGGTGGCGGGCCAGAGCGCGCAGTTCGGCGTCGCCGAGGTTCGACGTGGCCTGTTCCCACTCGGTGGCTCGACGGTGCGTCTCAGCCGGCAGATCCCCTACACCGTGGCGGCCGAGCTGCTGCTCACCGGGCGGTTCATGCCTGCGGAGGAAGCGCTGCGCGTCGGCCTGATCGGCCACGTGGTCCCCGATGGTCAGGCGCTCGACAAGGCCCGGGAGATCGCGGCGCAGATCGCCGAGAACGGCCCGCTCGCTGTCCAGGCGGTGCTCAAGTCCCTACGGGCCACGAGGGAGATGCCCGAGAAGGTGGGGCTCGCCTACGAGCTGGAGATCGGATCGCCGATCTTCCTCACCGAGGACGCGATGGAGGGGCCGAAGGCGTTCGCCGAGAAGCGCAAGCCCCAGTTCAAGGGTCGCTGAGCCGCCGGGGAGTCCGCCTTGGGGCAGCAGGTGTCCGAACCCGCTCGGTGAGCTTCTCGCTGTGGAGGATGCGGACGGCTGCTCCGATCCACCTCGTCTGACGAGGTGCTCAGCTGGTCTCGGCTCGCGCGGCCACAGACCACCCTGGAGCGCAGGGCACGCCTGCTGATCATCGCGGTGGCTCTCGAGCACCTGTTGTTCATCCTCGCTCCACTCGATGTGCTCGTCTCGATCGATCCATGGGAGGTGGGGCGGTGAATGTGGGCCGGGGACCTCCCGCATCGCGCCTTTCTCTTCGAGTACCCGCCGGTCACCGTCGCCGTTCCCGTTCCTCTGGATGAGCGCGGTGCGTAACGTCGCTCTCGTCGCGCTGACGTGCTCAGCCTGGCTCGCGGCGGTGCGTCCTCGGGAGCTCGTGACGGAACGGGGCCGGGCCGCACCCAGCGGGGGTTGACGGCATCCCGTGCCGGGAGGCCTCGGCGGAGGCGCAGGATCTCCGACGTCCGTCGATGCCCGGGCGTAACGTGGTCGAGATGGGGAACCCAGCGGGCTCCGCGCCATGACGAGGGGGCAGAGGGCGCTCGCCGCGGTGGGGTCGTGGACCGCGGTCGGGCTGTTCCTCATCGCCAGGGGGTCGATCCTGGCCGGCCTGCTGATCCTGCTCGTCGGATCTTCGGTCACCGTGGTCGTGCTGCGGGTGACCCATCCGAAGGGGGCGGCACGCCCGACCCTCGCTGGTCTGGGCCTGCTCGGCGCGCCTCCCCGGTCGGCCGTTCCCGCAACGGAGGAGCAGCTCGCAGCGCAACGGGCGGAGCTCGAGCGCCGTCGCATTGAGAGCGAACGTCGGGCCATCGAGCGGGCTGAGCGACGACGTCAGGTCGAGGCGCTCCGGGACGAACGTCGCAGGGAACGCGAGGAGGCGGCGCGTCGTGCTGCGGAGGCGCGCGAGCGGGAGCGGGCTGAGGCGGAGGCGGCGCGTCGTGCTGCGGAGGCGCGCGAGCGGGAGCGGGCTGAGGCGGAGCGCGGGCAGCTCGAAGCCGGCATCGCCAGCGCTGAGCCAGCCACCGACGAGGACATCCTCGCCGCGAGCCAGAGGGCTGCGCTCGACGAGGATGATCTCGACGAGGTGCAGCGCCAGCGCATCTACCTGCTCAACAAGGTGCGGCTCAAGCTCAGCGACTACGAGTGACCGACCGCCCTCGGAGCTGAGCAGCGTCGCCGCCCGGCCGATCCCGGCCGGGCGGCTCAGAGTTCGAAGCCACCAGGCAGGAGGATCGACTTGTCCTCGAGGTAGGCCTCCAGGCCCTCCGGTCCGAGCTCACGTCCCACCCCGGAGGCCTTGAAGCCACCGAACGGCGCGCCGAAGTCCATGCCGAGGTTGTTCACCGCGTACGTGCCGGTGCGCACTCGCTTGGCGATCTCGATGCCTCGGGCCACGTCGCTGGTGTAGACGGAGCCGGAGAGCCCGTAGTCGCTGTCGTTGGCGATGGCCACGGCGTCATCGTCGCTGTCGTAGGGGATCAGCGACAGGACGGGGCCGAAGATCTCCTCCCGGGCGATCGTCATCGAGTTGTCGACATCGGCGAAGAGCGTCGGCTCCACGTACCAGCCCCGGTCGAAGCCGGTTGGGCGGCCACCGCCGACGACCAGCGTGGCGCCCTCCTCGCGGCCCCGGGCGATGTAGCCCTCCACGCGGTCGCGCTGCCGCTCGGCCACGAGGGGCCCACACTCCGTGGCGGGGTCGAGCGGATCGCCGACCTTGAAGTTCCGGACCGCCTCGGCCAGCGCGTCCTTGATCTCGTCGTAGCGTGAACGGGGGGCGAGGATCCTGGTCTGCGCCACGCACGCCTGCCCGTTGTTCATGAGGGCGAAGGGCATGAGGGTCGGGAGCGTCGCGTCGAGGTCGGCGTCATCGCAGATGATCGCAGCCGACTTGCCGCCCAGCTCCAGGGTGACCCGCTTGAGCTGCTCGCCGCAGATCGCACCGATCCGCCGGCCCGCCGCGGTGCTGCCCGTGAACGCCACCTTGTCCACGTCCGGATGGCGGACCAGGTGCTCACCGACCTCCCGTCCGGCCGGCACGATGTTCACGACACCTGCGGGCAACCCCGACTGCTCGATGATCTCCGCCAGGGCGAAGGCGTCCAGCGGCGTCTCCGGCGCGGGCTTGACCACGATGGTGGCGCCGGCGGCGAGCGCCGGAGCCATCTTCAGCATGGTGATGAACAGCGGGACGTTCCAGGGGATGATGCCGGCCGCGACACCCACCGGCTCGTGGCGGACGAGCACCTGTCCGAGCATGCCGACACGGGTCTCCTCGAACTGGTAGCTCCGCGCGAGACCGACGTAGGTGTCGAGCACCGCGGTCGCCGCGTAGACCTGGCCCATCTGGCTGAACGTGATCGGGGAGCCGTTCTCATTCGTGATGAGGGTGGCGAAGTCGTCCATCTGCGCCATCACCGCGGCGGAGATGGCAGCCATGATGTCCGCCCGCTCCGCTGGGCTCATGCGGGGCCAGGGGCCGAGGTCGAACGCCTCGCGCGCCGCTGCGACCGCCCGGTCGATGTCCGCTTCAGTTGCCTCTGGAACCTGCCCGACGACCTCGAGGGTCGCGGGCGAGACGACCTGGAGGGTGCCTGTGCCCGCAGGCTCGACCCACTTACCTCCGATGAAGAACTTGTCGTACGTCTTCACGATCGCTCCCCCTTGACCGGTGTCTCGTGGCCTGTCGCTCAGGTTCTGGATGGTTCGGTGCCGCTGGCCGCAGCCTCCGCGAGCCGCTGGGCCCACGGGTAGTCGGGCTTGCCGCTCGGTGAGCGGACGATCTCGTCGACGAGGTGCAGATCCCGCGGCACCTTGTAGCCCGCAAGGTGGTTCCGGCAGTGCACGTCGAGCGCCTCGAGCGTGGGGTGCCTGCCTTCGCGGGGCTGGACGACCGCCACGACCCGTTGACCCCACCGCTCGTCGCGTACGCCGACCACGACCGCGTCGAAGACGTCGGGGTGGGCTTTGAGCACCTGCTCGACCTCCTCGGGGAACACCTTCTCCCCGCCGGTGTTGATGCACACCGAGCCCCGGCCGAGAAGGGTGATCGTGCCGTCCGCCTCGACGGTCGCGAAGTCACCCGGCATCGCGTAGCGACGACCATCGGCTGCGATCACGAAGGTCTCCGCGGTCTTCTTCTCGTCCTTGTAGTACCCGAGGGGGATGTTGCCGCCACGTGCGACCTTGCCGATCACCCCGGAACCTGGCTCGACCGGCTTCAGCTCGTCGTCGAGGACCACGGTGTCAGGGCCCGGGCTGACGGTGGGGCCGCCACCTTTCATCGCCGTGTTGTCTTTGCTCACCGAGACCAGGCCGTTGAAGCCGGACTCGGTGGCTCCGATGCTGTCGGTGATGACCAGGTTCGGGAACCGAGCCAGGAAGCGCTCCTTCACGGCAGGTGAGAACACGGCGGCGCTCGAGCTGACCGCCAGCAGCGACGACAGGTCGATCTCCTCGCCCGCAGCCTCCATCTCCTCGAGGGTCTCGATGAGCGGTCGGCCCATGGCGTCACCGACGATGAGGATGGAGTTCACCCGATGGCGCTCGATCGTGCGCCAGACGTGTCGGGGATCGAACTTGGGTACCAGGACGGCGACGTTTCCCTGAAAGAACTGCATGAGCGTCGCCACGAAGGCGGCGCCGTGCATCAGGGGCGGTGTGTTGAGCATGACCAGCTGGCCGGGGCTGGCCTTCGCGTTGTTGGCGTGGTGCCACTCGTCGGGGACCTTCTCGCGGGTGAACGGGTCGGTGCCCCCGGCCAGAGCGAAGAAGATGTCCTCGCTGCGCCACATCACACCCTTCGGCATGCCGGTGGTACCGCCGGTGTAGATGATGATCTGGTCATCACCTGACCGCGGCCCGAAGTCCCGCTCGGGGGAGCCGGCGGCCATGGCCTGCTCGAAGGGCGTGGCCGACAGGCCGGCCTGGTCGGCCCCCGAGCCGTCTTCGATCATCACCAGGGTCTTGAGCAGCGGCAGTTGGTCCTTCACCGCAGCGACCCTCGGCCCGAACTCCTCGCTGTAGATCAGCCCCTTGAGATCCGCGTTGTCGAAGAGGTAGCGGAGCTCATCCTCGACGTAGCGGTAGTTGATGTTCACGGGGACCGCCCGCGCCTTGAGCACCGCGAGCAGACCCTCGACCCACTGGATGCTGTTCAGCCCGTAGATGCCGACGTGGTCACCAGGAGCGATGCCCTCGACCTGGAGGAAGTGGGCGAGCCGGTTGGCCCGTTCCTCGAGCTCGGCATAGGTGCGGCGATCGTCCTCACAGATGAGCGCCACCCGATCGGGCACCGCATCGACCGTGTGCTCGAACATGTCGGCGACGTTGAAAGCCATGGACCGCTAGTAGAACATGTTGCATTCCGGTCTTTCAACCGGCCGCGCGCGTCATCGGATCCGGGGCACCACCCGCCTCAGGCCGCCCGACCCGGTCGCCGGGATGACACCGGTGCGGGCACACTGGTGGGGATGGTCCCGTGGTTGTTCCTGCTGGCCGCTGCGCTCGGTGCGGTCTTCACCCTCAACGCGTTCCATCCCGTGCGCCGGAACCGGGTGTTCTTCCTGCCGAGCTTCTTCGCGTCCTGGATCACCATCGAGCTCGGTTGGGTGCACATCGTCTGGGAGGCGATCGCGGTCGTCGTCTTCGTGCGGCTGGGCGCGCTCGACGAATGGCCAGGATGGCTCGGACTGGGCATCACCCTCGTGAACTGGATCGGGCTGGGCGTGATCGTGGCCAAGAGCCACGCCACGGCGAAGCTCGCCGCGGCGGCGCTGGCCGACCTCGGCGATGACGATCCGAGGCCCGGTCACGGGCACAAGATCCGTCGCATCCGCAACGTGCCCTACCGGCGGGTCGGCGGTCGCACCATCAAGCTCGACGTCTTCCAGCCCGCCACCGCACCCGCGCCCGGCGAACGGCGCCCGGCGATCCTGCAGATCCACGGCGGCGCTTGGGTGATCGGTGACAAGCGCGAGCAGGGCTTGCCACTCCTCAAGTTCCTGGCGGCCCGGGGATGGGTGGGCTTCAACGCCAACTACCGGCTGAGCCCGGGCGCGACCTGGCCGGACCACCTCGTCGACCTCAAGCACGCCGTCGCTTGGATCCGCGAGCACGCGGACGACTACGGCGTCGATCCCGGCTTCCTCGCGGTCACGGGCGGCTCGGCGGGCGGTCACCTCGCCGCGATGCTCGCGCTCACCGCCAACGACCCCGAGTACCAGCAGGGCATCGAGGAGGCGGACACGTCGATCCAGGCGGCCGTTCCGTTCTACGGGGTGTACGACTTCACGAACCGGAACGGCACGATGCCCCCGGAGTTCATCAGCTGGTTCCTCGAACCCATGGTGATGAAGCGGTTCCTGGCCGAGGAACCGGAGGCGTTCGCCAAGGCGTCACCGATGGATCGCGTGCACCCCGACGCCCCACCGTTCTTCATCATCCACGGCGACAACGACACGCTCGCCCCGGTGGAGGACGCACGCGAGTTCGCACGACGCCTGCGCGAGGTCTCGAACGCGCCGGTGTTCTACTTGGAGCTGCACGGGGCACAGCACGCCTTCGACATCTTCGGTTCGATCCGCACCCGTCGGGTCCTGCGCGCGGTGTACCGGTTCCTCACCGCGATCCACCAGCGGCACCGGGCGGCTGTCGTGTCAGAGCGACCGGAGCCGGGCGAGCCCGAGGCGGTTGGGTCGGGTGCGGTGACCGGGGGCGAAGTCGAGCGGGTCGACGCCCCTGCAGACGTCGAGCGCGCGGCGAGCTGAGCGGGTCCAACCCTGCTCAGCGCTGCCACTCGAAGAACTGCGTCTCGACCATCATCGGCAGCAGGTACCCCGCGTAGAACGAGTGCAGCCGCAGCCCCGGGTACTCCTCCACCCGGGGATCGATCAGATCGACCCGCTCGTCGCGCTCCCGGTAGGCGCGGGCCCGCTCGTAGGCCTGCGAGAGCTCCTCGAACGACGACACCGCCTGACCCCAGTGGTCCAGGCGCGGGCAGCGCATCGGGTCGTTGTCGGAGATCAGGAACACGAACTGGTCGTAGCGGTGTGCCATCTGCACCAGTCGGGTGCCGTACTCGGTCATGGTGGGCATCTCCTCCCACCCGAAGACCTCGCGGTAGAAATCGACGACGGCTGCGCACCCCTCAGGGTCGAGCAGGGTCGCCGGGACGCTCATCGCCACGTGGTTGAAGCGTGGTGGGCGGGGCCTGGTCGGTGGGTCAGCCATAGGGGTCCTCCTCCACTGGTGTGTCACGAGGGCACGACCATCACCTTGGCCGCCAGTTCGCCCCGGACCAGGGCCCACATGGACTCTGCCAGGCGCTCGAGCGGGACGTCATCGGGCTCGATGAGCTGTTCGAGCGGCAGCGCGCCGCTCGCCAGCAGCTCGAGCGCCCGCTCGAAGCCGTTCGCGTCGTAGTTGAACGCCCCGGTGATGGTGAGCTCGTTGAGCAGGATGCGGTTGGGATCGAACCTCGGTGGCTCGAGGCCCGATCCCACGAGCACCAGGCGGCCTCCTCGGGTCAGCTGGCACAGCCCGGCCTCCATCGCCGACCGCCTGCCGGAGCACTCGAAGACGACGTCGACCGCGCCGTGTGCGAGGCGCTCCGGCTCGGCGATCGAGAAGACCGGTAGGTCAGCGGGCTGGAGGACGCAGCTCGCGCCCAGTGCCTCGGCCAGCGCCTGACGGGACGGGACGGGTTCGACCACGACGATCTCGCGGGGCCCGAGGGCCTGCAGGGTGGCGAGGATCAGCTGGCCGATCGGGCCGCAGCCGGTGATCATCACCCGGTCGTCGGGATCCGCGGCTGCGCAGCTGATGGCGTGCAGCGCCACCGCCAGTGGCTCGGCCAGTGCCGCAGCCCGCAGCGAGAGGCCCGGGGGGACCCGGATGAGCTGGCGGACGTCGACCAGGACGTAGCGGGCGAAGGCCCCATCGTGGTCGCTCTTGCCCGGTGTCGAGCGCTCGTTGCAGAGCGATGGCCGACCTGTTCGACACCAGCGGCAACGCCCGCATCGCGGCTCGGGTCCCCCGACCACCGGGGTGCCGATCGGCCAGCCGTCCACCCCATCGCCGCATGCCACCAAGCGACCGGCGTACTCGTGGCCCCCGATCGAACCCGGGCGAGCCCATCCGTCGAGCCCCAGGTGGAGGTCCGAACCGCACACCCCG
>JBBFLY010000101.1:0-7459 GCA_037478855.1 Acidimicrobiales bacterium
GATCGTCGCTGGCTTCGCCGTGCCCGGCTTCCTCGCGGGCCGACGGTGGCGTCACGGGCTGGGCGTCAGCGCGCTCGCTGCGCTCGTCGCCGCCATGGTCCTGGGCGGGGTCGGACAGCCGTGGCTGTACCGCGGGGGCTTCTGGATCATCGCGACGCTCTCGGTCGTGCTCATCGTCAGCGCGCTCGACGACGGTCCGGTCAGCCGCGTGCTGGCCTGGCGTCCTCTCGCGGCGCTCGGGCTGATCAGCTACGGCGTGTACCTGTACCACTGGCCCCTGTTCGCCTGGCTCACCGCCGATCGTCTGGGGGTCGACGGCCTTGCCCTGGCGGTGATCCGCGTGACGCTCACGTTGGCGGTCGCCGTCGCGTCCTACGTGCTGCTCGAGCAACCCATCCGCCAGGGTCGGCTCAGCCTGGCTGCGCGACCGGCTGTCGCGGCCGGCTCCGTGCTGGCGGTCGCGTGCACTCTCGTGGCGGTCACCACCTTCCTCGACGGTGAGGCCGAACGCCGGGCGGTCGCCGCCAGCCCCACGGGCCTGCAGCTGAACGTCTCCGTCGGGGAGGGTCCATCGACCGGCGAAGAGGACCCGGGAGCGGACCGTGCCGGGAGCAGCCCCGGGGCGACGCCCCCGCTGCAGCGAGTGCTGATCCTCGGCGATTCCCTCGTGCATCAGAGCTATCCGTCGATCCGCGACCGCCTGACCCGCGCTGGGGTGGACAGCATGGTGATCGGCGGCCCGGGCCAGCACCTCATGAAGAACGACGGCGCCTGGCAGGGTGAGCTCGACCGGGCGATCACCAGCTATGAGCCGGATCTGGTCCTCCTCGAGTCCTGCTGCGGCTGGGGCTCACCCTGGCAGCGGGAGACCTACCGGGCTCCCGACGGGCGGGTGATCGAGCCCGACACCCCCGACTCGTGGGCCGAGTGGGAGCGCCTGGCCTACGCCCTCACGGAGCGGGCCCGCCGGGGAGGCCGACCGGTGGCGTGGGTGCTGGCGCCACCCGCGCAGACCAACGGGTACTACGGGCCGATCGAAGGGCGCATCGACCGGGTGAACGATCTCTACCGGCGGATCGCGCGCTGCGACCCCGGCGTGGGTCTGGTCGACTGGAGGGTCATGTCCGGCGCCGACGGTGCCTTCGCCTGGGATCTGCCGGACGCCGACGGCAGACCTGTGCGGATCCGAGCCGATGACGGGCTGCACTTCACCCCCGCCGGCCAGGCGGTGGTCGCCGACCTCACCCGGGACGCGCTGCTCGGGCTGTGGCAGCGCAGCGGCGGTCACGTCGATGTGCCGCCGGGGACCGGGTCATCGTGCCCCTGACCCGGGGCTGAGCCAGAGGGTCACGGGCGCCGCTAGTCTCGGCGCCCGTGACCGGAGCGGCTCCTGTCGTGCTCGTCCACGGGTTTGCCACCTCTGCCGAGCGGACCTGGCGGGACAACGGCTGGATCGAGCTGCTGCGCGACGCAGGCCGCGAGGTGATCGCCCCCGACCTGCTGGGGCACGGTTCGGCGCCGAAGCCGCACGATCCGGCCGCCTACGACGAGCTCGAGTCCCAGCTGGCCGAGGCGCTCCCGCCCGGCCCGATCGACGCGGTGGGCTTCTCCCTCGGGGCCCGCGTGCTGCTGACCTTGGCGTCGGAGGAACCGGAGCGCTTCCAGAGGCTGGTGCTCGCGGGCGTCGGCGCGAACCTGTTCCGCGACGACGACCCGGAGCTCATCGCCGCGGCGATCGAGGGCCGGGCGCATGCCACCGACCCCGTCGCCCGGTACTTCCGCGGTCTGGCCAGCTCACCTGACGCCGATCCGCAGGCGCTGGTCGCCTACCTACGCCGTCCCACCCACCGGCCACTCAGCGACGAGGGGTTGGCCCGCATCACCTGCCCAGTGCTGGTGGTGCTCGGTGACCGAGACTTCGCCGGTCCCGCCGACCCCCTGCTCGAGCGGCTCCCCGACGCGCGCCTGGTCACCCTGCCCGGCGTCGATCACTTCGCCACCCCGAAGAGCTTCGCCTTCATCGATGCCACGCTGGACTTCCTCGACGCAGCGCCCTGCTGAGCGTCGCGGGCGGGTGAGATGAGGCCACGGGATTTCGTCCTCGGTGTGGACCTCGACGGGGTGTGCGGGGACCACAGCGAGGCGTTCCGTCAGGTGGTCGCGAGCGAGCGCGGGGTCGATCCCGCAACGCTGCCCGAGCAGCGGTCGTGGAACTACCACGACTGGGGCCTGGACGACGAGGAGTTCGAGCGCCTGCACCGGTTGGCGGTGCTCGAGCACCGCATGTTCCGCACGATGCCCGTGATCCCCGGGTGCGCGGAGGCGCTGTGGCGGCTCTCCGATGCCGGCGTGTGGATCCGGCTCATCACCCACCGCCTCTACGCGAACTGGGGGCACGCGATCGCGGTGGGTGACACGGTGGCCTGGCTCGACGAGCACGGCATCCCGTACCGCGATCTCTGCTTCCTCGGCCAGAAGCCCCAGGTGGAAGCCGACGTCTACATCGACGACGCTCCGCACAACGTGCTGGCTCTGCGCGAGACCGGCGCCGAGGTCATCGTGTTCGACCAGCCCTACAACCGTGAGCTGGAGGGTCTGCGGGCCCACTCCTGGGCGGAGGCTGAGTCCCTGGTGCTCGACCTGATGGCGCACGCCGGTCTGCCCGTGCAGGTGCAGCTCCCGATCGAAGATGACGCCAGGCGCCGGCTCCGTGACAGGCTCGCGGTCGGTCGGCATCCGCCACCCAGTGATCCGGCTCGCGGTGACCGCTAGGTCGTCCGACCCATTCAAGGTCCAGCTGGCGGCCGCCGATGCATGATGGTGGTGGAGCGGCTTCGCCGCGCGCGCGGAAGGGTGACAGAGCAGGTCATGGTCGACAGGGAGCAGGAGCAGGCTCGCAAGCTGGCCGAAGCGATCGGCCCTGACGGTCGCGCCGGGCGCGACCTGGCCTGGATCGTGTCCATCTGCGTCCTGCTGGCCTCGTTCGCGGTGCTCACCGACGCCGTCGATCCCCTGCTCGAGTGGGTGGGGGGCCTCTCCGGGCGGGACCTATCGGGCATCGCGGCGATCCTGATCCTCACCCCGCTCGGCGCGGTGGTCTACGCGGCGCGCCGGTACCGGGACGCGGCACGGGCTGCGGCGAAGCTCGATCACCTCTCCACCCACGACCCCCTCACCGCCCTCCCGAACCGGCGGTTCCTCGGCGAGCCGTTCGACGAGCTGCTCGCGGTGGCTCGGCGGCAGCACCGCCGGGTGGCCGTGCTGTTCATCGACCTCCAGGGGGTGAGGAAGGTCAACGAGAGGTACGGCCATGAGGTGGGCGATGAGCTGCTCGCCGCCATCGCCGACCGTCTCCGTCGCCTCGCGGGTCCCGAGGACGTCGTGGTCCGCTACGCGGGCGACGAGTTCGTGCTGCTCTGCCCAGACATCACCAACGCCGCGTCCGCTGAGCGGATCGCCTCCCGGGTCATCCAGGCGGTCGAAGCGCCCTTCGAGGTCGAGGGCGATCAGCTCCGCATCTCGGCCTGCGTCGGCGTGGCGGTCACCGAGGACCGCCCCTCACGACCCGAGGAGGTGCTGAGCGACGCGGACGCGGCGATGCACCAGGCCCGGGCGCAGGGCGCCGGCACCTACCGGATGTTCGACCGATCGATGCGCGAGCAGCTCACGCCGGCCACGGCGGAGCGCCGATTGCGTGCCGCCATCGAGAACGGAGAGCTCCGCCTCTACTACCAACCCATCGTGTCGCTGTGGACGAAGCGGCTCGTCGGCGTGGAGGCGCTCCTGCGCTGGCACGACCCGGCCCGGGGTGTCGTCGGCCCCGAGGAGCTCCTCCCGGCGCTCGAGGAGACCGGCCTGATCGTGCCGGTCGGCGACTGGATCATCGAGGAGGCCTGCCGGCAGTCCCGGGCCTGGCAGGACGCGTACCCCGACCGTCCTGCGCTGAACGTCAAGATCAACATCTCACCCCGGCAGCTGGCGCAGGCCACGTTCGTGGAGCACCTGCGCGAGACCCTCGAGGCGACCCGAGCCGATCCGGACCGGATCTGCCTTGAGGTGAGCGAGCACGGCCTGCTCCCTGGCGTCGACACCTGGACCACGCTGCGGGAGGCGAAGGCTCTCGGAGTGAGCCTCGCGCTGGACGACTTCGGCACCGGCTACTCCTCGCTCAGCTTCCTGCGTCGCTTCAGCCTCGACCTGCTGAGCATCGACCGCTCCTTCGTCGCCGGCATCGGCGAGTCGCGCGAGGACACCACCATCGTCGAGCACATCATCGGCATGGCGAAGGCCCTCGGCATCGTCACCGTGGCGGAAGGCGTCGAGACCGAGCAGCAGATGGTCCATCTGCGCTCGGTGAACTGCGATCTGGCCCAGGGCCAGTACTTCAGCGACCCGCAACCACCAGCGGTCATCGCCGAGCTGCTCGCTGACACCAGCGCCCGCCAGGAGTGGCGGCCACCTCCGCGCGCCGAGACCTCCGACGCGGCCGTGGTGCGCGTCGACCGGTTCGAGCCGGTCCGGGCGTCCTGAGCTGCGGACGGCACGCCACGTCCGACGGATCCTCTCGCGGGCGCGGGACGACTGGGGCGAGACGGCGCTGACGGACGGCGGGACGGCCGTGCGCACCTAGGATCCTGTCGTGCTCATCCCGTTCGACGACTATCCGGTGCACCAGAGCTCTCAGCCTCTCGCACACCCCATCTCCGGTGACCGCAACACCTACGACCGCTACTTCTTCAACGGCTATGACCGTGCCGGGCAGACGATGTTCGGCGCTGCGCTCGGCCTCTACCCGAACCGGCAGGTCATCGACGGCGCGTTCAGCGTGGTGCGCGACGGCGTGCAGCGGTCGGTGTACGCGTCGGGGCGGCTGCCAGCTGACCGCACGAGGACCGTGATCGGCCCGATCGCCGTGGAGGTCCGTGAGCCCATGCGGCGGCTGCGGGTCCGGATCGACGCCGCCGATCTCGGCATCACCGCCGATCTCGAGTTCCTGGCCCGATCTGTCGCGGTGCAGGAGCCGCACTTCCTGCTGCATGACGGCCCGTCGGTGCTGTTCGACTACACCCGCCTCACCCAGTTCGGTTGCTGGCAGGGATGGTTCTCCGTGGACGGTCACACCACTGAGGTCTCCCCGGGAAGCTTCCTCGGCTCGCGCGACCGCTCCTGGGGTGTCCGGCCGGTGGGCGAGCCCCCGGGGGGCGCGCCCTCGCACACGCTCCCCCAGTTCTTCTGGCTGTGGGCACCGCTCAACTTCGAGGACCACCTGATCCACGTCGATGTGAACGAAGACGCAGACGGCCGTCGCTGGCACCAGACCGCGGTGCTCCTCCCGACGCTTGCGGACCCTGCGTCCAGCGATCCCTGCGATGACCGCGTCGTCACCGCCATGCGGTCCCTGGCGTGGTCGATCGACTGGCAGCCGGGTACCCGTCGGGCACGCGCGGCTTCGCTCACGTTGGAGGGGTGGGACGGCAGCTCACGCCGTGTCGAGCTCACCCCCCTGCTGACTTTCCAGATGCGTGGCCTCGGCTATCTCAACCCCGAGTGGAGCCACGGGACCTGGAAGGGCGAGCTGGTGGTCGGCTCGGAGTCCTGGGTGCTCGACGAGCTCGACCCGCTCGACATCGCCAACCTCCACGTGCAGCAGCTGGTGCGGGCCACCGACGGGGACCAGGTGGGCATAGGGGTGCTCGAGCAGCTCGTCATCAACGAGCACCGTCCCTCCGGCCTGCAAGGCTTCCTCGAAGGGGCGCCAGGCTGATGCGCGCCTGGCGTGTCCTGCGGCACGGCGACCCGTCCGAGGTGCTGGCCCTGGAGGACGGGGTGCCGCTGCCCGCGCCTGAGGGCGACCAGATCGAGATCGAGATCGCGGCCTGCGCGCTCAACTTCGCGGACGACCTGCTCTGCCGAGGCACCTACCAGGAGCGTCCGCCGTTGCCGTTCACACCGGGCCTGGAGGTGGCCGGCACGGTGACCGCGGTGGGTCCCGCGGCGACTCATTCGGTCGGAGACCGGGTGGCCGGCTCGCCGCTGCTCCCGCACGGTGGCCTCGCGGAACGCTGCCTCGCTCGGTCCGTCGACGTGTTCCCGATCCCGGCCTCGATGCCCGAGGTGGTCGCGGCCGCCATGCACGTGACCTACCAGACCGGATGGTTCGCGCTGCACCGCCGGGCACGCCTGGAGATCGGTGAGACGCTTCTGGTGCACGCCGGGGCGGGCGGCGTCGGCTCCGCCGCGATCCAGCTCGGTAAGGCTGCGGGCTCTCGGGTGATCGCGACAGCCGGTGGGGCGGAGAAGACCGCGCTCTGCCGTCAGCTCGGTGCCGATGTCACGGTGGACACGACCTGCGAGGACTTCGTGGCGGTCGTCAACGAGCTCACCGGGGGGCTCGGCGCGGAGGTGATCTTCGACCCGGTCGGTGGCGAGACGTTCACCGGCTCCACCCGGTGCATCGCCTGGGAGGGACGGATCGTGGTGATCGGTGCTGCGGGTGGCCGCTACGCCGAGGCCCGAACCAACCACGTCCTGGTGAAGAACTACTCGATCCTCGGGCTCAACTGGGGTGGGTACCGCACCCGGCGACCCGAGCTGGTGCGAGCCGCGCACGAGGAGCTGATCCGCCTGCACGCTGATGGGCTGGTGGAGCCGCTGATCTCCGAGGTGGTGGCGCTCGCCGAGGCCCGGGACGCGCTAGCTGCGCTCACCGCCCGCCGCACGACCGGCAAGATCGTGGTGACCCCGGGCGGGTCATCCTGACCGGGGTCACGGGCTGGATCGGCGCCAGGGCTGGTTCCCGAACCGATCGAGGTGGACCACCTCACCCACAGGCTTGCGGGTCGTCGGCCCGTAGCGGCCACGGGGCCAGCCGAGCGGCACCATGCAACACGGCATCACGCTGAGGGGCAGGCCGAGCAGCGCGCGGATCGCCGTCACACTCCACAGGGGCAGGGTGATGAGGGAGGCACCGAGACCCATGGCTCGCGCCGCGAGCAGCAGGTTCTGGACGCTCGGGTAGATCGACCCGTAGTAGGAGCTCTGCGCGACCGGCGGGAGGGGCACCAACGGGGCACGGGCGCCGCGCAGGCACGCCACGACCACCGTTGGGATCTCCTCGAAGTGATCGACCTGCCACTGCACGGCACGGAGGATCTTCTGCATCGACTCGTCGTTGCGCGCCATGATGCGACCCAGCCCTCCGTAGAGGGCCCAGGCCTGCCGGTAGCGGGCCCCGATGGCAGCCTTCTTCTGGCGGTCCTTGACGATGACGAACTCCCAGTTCTGGCCGTTGGAGCCGGTGGGCGCCTTCAGCGCCAGCTCGATGCAACGCAGGACGATCGCGTCGTCCACGGGATCCGGCAGCAGCCGCCGGACCGCTCGCTGGGTGAGCATGGCCTCCTGCAAGGGCATGTCGAGGCCGGATTCGACATCGGCGAGGGTGCGGCCCGCGGGTGGGTCG
>JBBFLY010000102.1:0-7215 GCA_037478855.1 Acidimicrobiales bacterium
GAACTTCGGCCGCTCCTGGGCGAGGTGGAGCATGGCCAGCTCGTAGAAGCCCGCGAGGTGGTTCGCGACGACCTGTGAGGCGGGTGTGGCGACGATCTGGCGCTGAACCTCGGCCATCTGGGCGATCATCTCCTCGGCCCGGGCGCGCTCCTCGGGGCTGAGGTCGTCGAGGTCGGGACCGCCGACCAGCCCGGCGATGCCGGTGTCGCGGGGCTCCTGGGGCGGTCGCGCTCCCGCCTCCGAGTCGTTGCGGCCACGGTTCACGGGTACTTCACCGCTGGGGGTCCACAAGCTCATGAGCGCTCCGATCGATGAACACAAACCGGCGAGCGGGCCGGCGCGGACGCGCGTTGGTGTCGGTGTCGCCGTCGCCGGACCTTCCTGGTACTCTAGGGCCTCACAACCGAAGGAAAGCGGGGTGCTTCCACGGAAGTGTCCCCACCCGGCCACCACGAGCGAGTGCGCCCGGGTCGATTCCCACCGATGGTGAGCCTCAGAGGCCACACCTCGGCTCGGGCGTCGGCTTCCCGGCGCCCGTTCGTGCTTTTCGGGCGTACCAACCGATCGAGCGCAAGGAGACGACGCGCATTGACGAGGAGTGAACGGCGATAGCGACCGCCAACAGCGAGCCCAGGATCAACGACCGCATCCGTGCCCGGGAGGTGCGTCTGGTCGCACCCGACGGGAGTCAGGTGGGTATCAAGCCCCTCCCCGAGGCGCTCGCCATGGCCCGTGATCTCGGCCTCGACCTCGTGGAGGTCGCCGACAAGGCGACCCCGCCGGTCTGCCGGATCATGGACTACGGCAAGTACAAGTACGAGGCGGCTCAGCGGGCCAAGGAGTCCCGGCGGAAGAGCACGAACGTCGTGGTCAAGGAGATGAAGTACCGGCCGAAGATCGGTCAGGCGGACTTCGAGACCAAGACCCGGCAGGTCGAGCGCTTCCTCGCCGAAGGGCACAAGGTCAAGGTCACCATCATGTTCCGCGGGCGCGAGATGCAGCATCCCGAGCTGGGCAAGAAGATCCTCGACCAGGTCGCCGAGCAGGTCGCCCACCTGGCCCGTGTCGAGGTCTACCCCAAGCTCGACGGCCGCAACATGACCATGGTGCTCGCACCAGACAAGCGGGCCCAGGCCGCAGCCGAGCGGAAGCGTGCCGCCGCTGTGAGGAGCGAGGGTGCTCCCGAGCAGGTGTCCGCGGCCGCTGACGGGGCTGACGGCGGTCAGGCGCCCGCCTGACGCCGGACCGGCCCCACCCGCCGACCGACCGCCGCACGATCGGGCGCTCTGCCCGGTCTGCGCGCACATCAGCACCGACCGGAGAGAAGCCATGCCGAAGATGAAGACCCACCGTGGTGCCGCCAAGCGCTTCCGGCGCACCGGCACCGGCAAGATCGTGCGCCGGAGGGCGAACCTGAACCACATCCTCGAGAAGAAGAGCCCGCGGCGGAAGCGGCGGCTCGAGGGGCTCACGGAGGTTGCCTCGGGCGACCTCAGCCACGTTCGCCGTCAGCTCGGCACCTGAGCCGATCAGCTCTGACGTCCACCGCTCGGTGAGCGGTGCGTTCCGACCGTTCTTCCCCGAAAGGAGCTTCCGATGGCGAGAGTGAAGCGAGCCGTCTTGAGCAAGAAGCACCGGCGCGCCACGCTCGAGCGTGCCAAGGGTTACTACGGCAACAAGAGCCGTTCCTACCGGGCCGCCAACGAACAGGTGATGCACTCGCTGCAGTACGCCTTCCGCGATCGGCGGGCGCGCAAGGGCGAGTTCCGCAAGCTGTGGATCCAGCGCATCAACGCGGCGTGCCGACTCAACGGAACCACCTACAGCCAGTTCATCCATGGGCTGAAGGCGGCGGAGATCGAAGTCGACCGCAAGGTCCTGGCCGACCTGGCGGTGACCGATCCGTCGGCCTTCGCCGCACTGGTGGAGAAGGCGAGCAGGGCCGGCGCCGACGCTTGAGTGCAGGCGAGCGAGACCTCGTGGCTCCGCCAGCGAGGTCGCTGTCTGTCCGGAACCCCGCTGTTCAGCACCTGCGGCGCCTCCTGGGGCGCCGCAGATCGCGTGCAGAGCATGGCCAGTACGTGGTGGAAGGTTCGACGCTGGTCCTCGAGGCCTTCACCAGTGGCGCGCACGTCGTCGAGGTGTACGCCGATGAGGCGGCCGCGGCGCGTGCGGAGGTGACCGAGGTGACCCGGCGCGCGGCCGATCTCGGCGTGCGGGTCCGCCTGCTGGCCCCCGGTGTCATCGAACGGATCTCGGACACGGTCAACCCGCAACCGGTCGTCGCGCTGGTCGAGGGTCGCCCGCGCTCGGTCGAGGAGCTGCTGGTGGAGGTCCGGGGAGGGCTTGTGGTCGTGCTCGCCGGGGTGGCCGATCCCGGCAACGCCGGGACGCTCGTGCGTACTGCGGAGGCGACCGGTGCTTCTGGGGTGGTGTTCTGCGGGGGAGCCGTCGATCCCGTGTCTCCGAAGACCGTCCGCGCCGCGGCCGGGTCGCTGTTCCGGGTGCCGGTGGCCACCGCCTCCGACCCGATCGTCGTCGTCGGGCAGCTGCGGGAGCTGGGGTTCACGGTGGTTGGGGCCACCCTCGGGGCCGACCATCCATTCGACCGCTTCCGGTGGCCAGAGGACGTGGCCTTGGTGCTCGGTGCGGAGGCTCGAGGCCTGCCAGCGGGGGTGATCGGGCCGCAGGACGCGGCCGTGAGCATCCCCATGGCGGGTCGGGTGGAGAGCCTGAACGTCGCGGTGGCCGGCTCGCTGCTGTGCTTCGAATGGGCGAGGCACCGCGCGTCGTGGGGCCGCGGGTGATCGGTCGCCCGCAACGGACGCCCCGCTGTTGACCTAGCCTGCGGCAGTCCGCAGATCTGATCAGCGGATTTGGAAGGTGCAGGTGCGTGACGGCAGGGTGAGCAGGGTGAGCGACCGGGACGTGATGAGGGAGATCGAGCTCGGTAGGCAGGAAGCCGCCGCTCGGATCGCCGCGGCACGCACGCTTGACGAGCTCCGAACCGTCGAGACCGAGGTGCTCGGCAGAAAAGCCCGGTTGACGACCGTGAAGAAGGGGCTGGGAACGCTCGGCCCCGACGAGCGCCGGCAGGCCGGTCAGGCGCTCAACGAGGCCCGCCAGGCTCTGCAGGTTGCGCTGGATGAGCGTCGGGCACAGCTCGAGGTGACTGAGCGGGCCCAGCGTCTCGAGGCGGAGCGTCTCGATCTGACCGAGAGCCGGTCGGAGGCGCGCCGTGGGCATCTCCACCTCGTGACCCAGACGCGTGATCGTCTCGAGGACGTCTTCGTGGGCATGGGCTTCACCGTCGCCGAGGGTCCCGAGGTCGAGACGGACTTCTACAACTTCGAGGCGCTCAACATCCCGGCCGCGCACCCGGCGCGAGGCATGTGGGACACCCTCTACGTCGATCTGGGTGAGCCCGAGACGGTCCTGCTGCGCACGCACACCTCGCCGGTGCAGATCCGGGTGATGCAGGCATCACCACCCCCGATTGCCATCGTCGCTCCCGGTCGGGTCTACCGCCGTGACACCGCGGACGCGAGCCACCTCCCGGTGTTCCATCAGATCGAGGGGCTCGTCGTCGACCACCGGGTGACCTTCGCGGACCTGGCCGGCACGCTCGAGGCCTTCACCACGGCGTACTTCGGTGGTGCCATCCACTCGCGTCTGCGTCCCTCCTACTTCCCGTTCACCGAACCGTCCGCCGAGTACGACATCAACTGCATCATCTGTGAGGGCGAGGGGTGTCGCACCTGTGGTCAGACGGGCTGGTTGGAGCTGGGTGGCTGCGGGATGGTGCACCCGAACGTGTTCCGAGCCGTGGGGCTCGACCCGGAGGAGTGGACGGGCTTCGCGTTCGGGTTCGGCATCGACCGGCTGGCGCTGATGCGGCACGGTGTCGACGACATCCGCGAGCTGATGATCAACGACGTCCGGTTCCTGGAGCAGTTCTGACGTGAAGGTTCTCCTGTCCTGGCTTCGCGAGTTCGCGCCCATCGAAGGCGATCCGGTCGCGATCGCCGAGGAGATGAGCGATCTCGGCATGGCCGTGGAGTCGATCGAGCGGCTCGGCTCAGGACTCGACGGCATCGTCGTGGCGAGGGTGGTCGCGCTTCGTCCCCATCCGGATGCCGACAGGATCCAGCTCGTCGACGTCGACGCCGGTGATGGTGAGGTGATGCAGATCTGCTGCGGCGCCACCAACATGGCTCTCGGCGACAAGGTGCCCCTGGCCACGCTCGGCACGGTCATGCCGAACGGGATGCGGATCGAGCGGCGGAAGCTGCGAGGGCAGTGGTCGAACGGGATGCTCTGCTCAGGGGCCGAGCTGGGTCTCGGGAGCGATCACAGTGGGATCCTGATCCTCGATCCGAACCTGGAGGCGGGGACCGATCTGCGCACCGCGTTGGGCATCGAGGAGGACGTGCTCTACGACCTCGAGATCAACCCGAACCGTCCGGATGCCCTTTCGGTCGCGGGGGTGGCCCGAGATCTGGCGGCGCGGTTGCGGGTGCCGTTCAGGCTCCCTGACCCGGTGGTGGATGAGCAGGGGGCTCCGCTTCGAGACCTCTCGGTCGAGATCGTCGACCCGGATCTGTGCGGGCGTTTCGTGGCCCGGCTGCTGAGGGGGGTGACCGTGGGGTCCTCGCCCGCCTGGATGCGCACCCGACTACTCGCGCTCGGGATGCGGCCGATCAACCACGTGGTCGATGTCTCGAACTACGTGATGCTCGAGCTCGGTCAGCCGAACCACACCTTCGACCTGGCGAAGTTGCGCGGCGGCGGACTGCGCATCCGCTGGGCGCACGAGGGTGAGCGGATCGTCACCCTCGACGGGGTGGAGCGGTCGCTGGCCGCCACCGACGGGGTGGTGGCCGACGGCGAGGACACGCCGGTGGCTATCGCCGGGGTCATGGGCGGCTCGTCGACGGAGATCGACGCGTCGACCACCGACGTCCTGTTGGAGATGGCGTGGTGGCAGCCGATGGCGATCGCCCGGACCTCGAAGCGGCTGGGGCTGCGCAGCGAGGCCTCCGCCCGCTTCGAGCGGGGGACCGACCCGGAGGTGATCGACCTGGCAGCTCGCCGGTTCGCGGAGCTGCTCCTGAGCGGAGGCGGCGAGCTCGCGCCGGGCACGATCGACCAGCGGGGCGAGCTCCCCGATCCAGCCGTGGTGCGTGTTCGCACCAGTCGGGTGAACGGGTTGCTCGGCACCTCGCTCACGACCGCGGAGATCAAGGGATATCTCACGCCTATCGGGTTCCGTTGCGAGCCGGCCTCCGACGCGAGCGGGCAGGACGCGACCGGGGGAGATGACGTGCTCGTGGTCACCGTGCCGTCCTTCCGCCCTGACACCTCCACGGAGACCGACGTCATCGAAGAGGTGGCACGCCACCTCGGCTACGGCCGGATCGGGCGGACGCAACCAACGGCCGTCCGCACCGGTGGCCTCACCGTGCGCCAGCGTGAACGCCGCCTGGTGCGGGAGGTGCTGGTCGGCTTGGGGGTCGATGAGGTCATGCCCATGCCGTTCCTGGAGCCGGGTGATCTGGAGCGAACGGGCAGCCCCGTGCCCGGCATCAGGATCACCAACCCTCTCGTGGCCGAGGAGAGCGTCCTGCGGACCTCGCTGCGCCCGGGGCTGTTGAAGACGATCGCGTACAACGCGTCCCATCGGAACGCGGGCGTGCGCCTCTTCGAGGTCGGCAAGGTCTTCCGGGCTGTGCCCGGCCGTGAGCTCCCCGAGGAGCCCGAGCACCTGGCGGTGGGGCTGGCCGGGGTCGAAGCTCCCGACGCGGTGGGGATCTGGCGGGTGCTCGCGGAGGCTCTCGCGGTGGTCGACGCACGGCTCGATCAGGCCGCGCTCCCTGGGCTGCATCCGACCCGCTCCGCGCTGCTCAAGGTCGCCGGCGAGCCCGTCGGCTTCGTCGGGGAGATCGATCCGTCCGTGCTGGAGGGCTTCGGGATCGACGAGCGGGTCGCCTGGCTGGAGGTCGATCTCGACCAGCTGCTCGGCCTTCCACACGGTCAGCGCCTCTACCGCCCGGTGAGCCGCTACCCGTCGAGCGATCTCGACCTGGCGTTCGAGGTCGACGAGGCGGTGCCCGCCGCGGAGGTCGAGTCCGTGATCCGCTCTGCAGCGGGTGAGCTGCTCGTCGGTCTCCGCCTGTTCGACGTGTTCCGGGGCGATCCGGTGCCGACGGGCCGGCGGAGCCTCGCGTACCGACTCCGGCTGCAGGCGAACGACCGCACGCTCACCGACGCCGAGGTTGCCGATGTCCGCGCCGCGGTGGTGCGGGCGGTCGAGTCGACGTTGCCCGCCCGCCTTCGGGGGTGAGCTGCCGCACCGTGCCGGGGCGCCACGTCGAACGCCGGATTGATGGACGGGATCGTCACGCCTCACCGTGGGCTGGCCGGCGGTTGTCCGGAGACCGCCAAGAGCTGGCGGCGACCGCCTGCAGTTTGAATAATCATGCGAGACCCCGTATGATGCTCCGGTGATCTCCGTCGGCATCATCGGGGGTTCCGGCTTCACCGGTGCGGAGCTGCTCCGGCTGCTCGCCGCACACCCCGGCTTCGAGGTCGTGGTGACCACTGGCGACAGCCAGGCGGGGTCGCGTGTGGCCGATCTGTACCCCAGCCTGGCAGGCGCGTACCCGACGCTCCCGTTCGTCTCTATCGAGGAAGCCCGCGACGAGCTCGCCGGCGTGGAGCTCGTCTTCCTCGCGCTGCCGCACGGCACCTCCCAGTCCCTGATCGGTCAGCTCCCGTCGTCGGTGCGCTGGATCGTCGACCTCTCGGCGGACTTCCGGTTGCGAGACCCGTCGCTGTACCAGCGCTGGTACGGCGAGCCCCACACCGCCCCGGAAGAGCTCCCGCGGTTCGTCTACGGCCTTCCCGAGCTGTTCCGTGACGAGCTCGTCGGCGCCAGCCGGGTGGCCGCCCCGGGCTGCTACCCGACCGCAGCCACGCTGGCCCTCGCGCCGCTCGTTGAAGCAGGACTGGTGAAGACCTCCGGGTTGCTCGTCGACGCCGCGAGCGGCGTGTCCGGCGCGGGGAGGGCGCTGAAGTCGACGACCGCGTTCTGCACGGTTGACGAGGACTTCACCGCTTACGGGCTGCTGTCGCACCGGCACACGCCGGAGATGGAGCAGGTCCTCGGCCGCCTGGCGGCGGGCGATGCCGAGGTGTCACTGCTGTTCACCCCCC
>JBBFLY010000103.1:0-7033 GCA_037478855.1 Acidimicrobiales bacterium
ACCGGCGAGTCGTGCCCAACCACCCCAGGATGAGAACCGTTGAAGATGGTGACCTTCCCATCCGAAGACAACCTGGTCACCGCCACGTTCGCAATCGTCTGCCCGGCCACGAAGTTCAGATTCGAAGTACCCGGCCGCGGCTCGTCCGCAGCATGGATCACCAGATACCCCCGACCGGTGGTGTTGGTGGCGGTCACGTTCACCGTCACCGTGCCCACCCCGGCAGCAGGCACCCCACCCACACCCGCAACCTGCACCGTCAACGAAGCACCCGGGGCGATCGTCGTGCACGCCCCGCTACACGAACCAGCACGGGTAGCCGAGCGAGTGTCGAGCACCCGGGCAGCGGTCGCGGCGGTGAACTCACCGTCATGACCGCTACCGGTCGGCACAACCGCCTTGGTCAACCGGTTCTCCTGGTCATAAGACAGATCCCAGGTCGCGTCCCCCGAAGGTGACACCTTGGTGCGGTTCCCGTTGTTGTCGTAGCTGAAGCGGGTGGCCTCTGTGGGTGGCTGGTTGCACGGCGCGGTCGCCGGCACCCCCGCTGGCACCGAATAGCACAGCCGCTGCGCAGGATCGAACACCTGACGGGTGCCATCCGCGAGGCGCACCAGGTTGTCCGCGGCGTCATAGTCGTAGCTCGCCGCGCCGGAGCTGGTCAGCTGGTCCCGCAGGTTGTAGCCGTGGGTCTCACTGGCCGGGCCCGGCAACCCCACCTGGGTGGTGGAGCTCAGATCGCCGTTGTTGCGGCGCGTGTAGCTCAACTGGGCGTAGGCGCTGCCGGACTTGTTGAAGGCGACGCCAATCAGACGGTCCGCGTTGTCGAAACTGAACGTGTCCACGTTCGCGGTGCCCGCCGGGTACGTGATCCTGTCCTGGTTGCCGTTGGCGTCATACCCGAACCGGGTCACGTTGCCCAGCCAGTCCCGCACCGAGGTCAACTGGCTGGCGTCATCGAACCCGCGGGTCACGGTCTTGTTCCCCGGGTACACGATGCGGGTCAGGTTCCCCCGCAGGTCATAACCGTACGAGGTGACCACCCCCGCCCCATCAACGGTGCGGGTCAGCCGACCCAGCGAATCCCAATCCCAGTCGACGCTCCTGCCGTCAGCCATCGTGATCACATCCCGGCGCCCCAGCGGATCGTAGGTGATGTTGGTGACATCCACCGTGTCGGACGCGCTGTAGTCGATCGTCTTGAGCTGACCCGCGGGGTCATAGCCGTAGCTGATGCACTTGGTCGCCGGGATCGCCGCGCAGTTCCCGCCATGCTCCTGCTTCCAGAGCATCCGCCCATCTGGGGCGTAGCCATAGCGGATGGTCCGGTTCTGCGGGTCGGTGACTGAGATCACCCGCCCCGCCATGTCGTAGTCATACAGCGTGAAGCCGAGAGTGGAGCGGGTGAAAGCGTCAGCTGACCACCCGGTTCTTCGTCGGCACGAACGGTCGGCAGACCTGCCCCCGCAGCGACGGGCACGGCGGGAAGCCCGCAGGGATGTCGACCGGGAACGCCTTCACGGTCGGCAACACGACCCCCGACGGGTGCTCCGGCGAGCGGCCGATCTCGTACACCGGATCGGGTCGGGTCGGTGGCGGGTTCTCGAACTGCCACAGCGGCGTGTCGCGCCCTGGGGTGTTGACCTGCACCCGCAGGCGGCTGCCTGCCCGGAAGACCTGGGCGAACGGGAAGATCGGCACCTTCACCTGCACCCACTCACCGGCCGGCAACGGCTCCCGATCACGGGCGCGGAAGCTCTGCTCGATCAGCAGCTGGTTGGACCGGCTCTCGTCGACCTTGCGCGCGCTGGCTCGCAGCAGGCCGTGCTGCACGTAGTACTCGCTGCCGTCCGGCTGCACGATGCTGACCACCACCTCGAGGTGGGCATCCGGCTCATCGGTACGCAACCACAGGTCGGCGTAACCGGGGCCGGCCATCACCACGTTCTCGCTGAACGGCGCGGTCAGGTAGGAGAGCGAAGCACCC
The DNA here is from genome assembly GCA_037478855.1 of Acidimicrobiales bacterium. GTDB lineage: Bacteria > Actinomycetota > Acidimicrobiia > Acidimicrobiales > Acidimicrobilacustridaceae > Rhabdothermincola. The sequence continues at coordinate 1,988 of JBBFLY010000103.1, forward strand.
TCAGGCGCCTGGGTCCAATCCGAGGGAACCAGCGGCTTGATGAAGTCGTGGGCGGCAGCGGTGGTGTAGGAGGTAGATCCCGCCGCCGGATCGAACACGAAGCCGTCGCTGCCCGCGGTCGTGGGAGGCGCGTCGGTGAGCGTCTCGTCCGGACCGAAGTACCAGCGGCGCGCCTCGACCGACGGCGGTGGGAACGAGTCGAAGGTGGCCTCGAAGCGGTACGCCGGTGCACCCGGGACGGGCCCCGCAGCGCCGGACTCGAACAGCAGCCGCACCTGTGGCTCGGCCTCGTACGCGGCGAGCGCCTCCTCGTACTGATCGTCGCTGTACTGCGCGAAGCGGTCGGGTTCGAAGCCCAGGCCGTCGACACCGAACGCGTCCTTGAACGCCGCCGGCGCAGCCGCCCGCACCGCAGGCGAGAGCCTCGGCACCCGCCGGGCGACATAGAACTGCAGGAACTCATACCAGCGGGTGAGCACCATCGGGCTGTAGCCGTCGGGATGCCGCCCATTGAAGAGGGTGAACCGCTTGTGCTCGGTACCGGTGAAGCGGTCGAGCATGGTGGCGAACGCCGGGCCGGTCTGCTCGTCCTGCCAGGCGCCGGTCAGGTACACGGGCACCTCGATGTTGGGCACCAGTAGCGCAAGTCGGCGGTCGTCGATGGCATCGGGCCGATCGACGAGCCGACGCGAGAACTGCTCGTAGTCGACGTTCCGCTCGCGCAGCACGAGGTTGCTCGCGCAGGTCTGGTCACCCTCCGCAACCCGGTCGCTCACCCACGACTGACCCCCGGGCGCGGCCTGACGGTCGCGCTCGGCCAGCCACTGGCGGGCGAAGCCGCTGTTGTAGATGCCACCCGGCCATTGCAGCCGCCACGGATCCTCGATCACCGAAAGTGGGGTGATCGCGGCCAGGCTCGGGGGGCGGGTGGAGGCCACATACAGCTGGGAGATGCCCGAGTACGACAGCCCGACCATGCCCACCTTGTTGTGGAGCACCCACGGCTGGCGGGCGATCGCCTCGACCACGTCGTAGCCGTCGGCCTGCTGAGCGGGGCTGAAGATGTCGAACACCCCACCGGAGCAGCCGGTGCCGCGCATGTTCACCCCGACCGTGGCGAAGCCGAGCAGGTTCGCGATGCTGGTGCCCGGCTCCGGGCTGGAGGGGTTCGACGGTGAGTAGCCCGAGTACTCGATCACCGTCGGGTAGGGGCCTTCGCCGTAGAGGTCCTTGTTCGGGAAGCGCACCATCACCGACAGCTTCACGCCGTCGCGCATCTCGACGTACCCGAAGCCTTCGCCGATCGTCTGCCGCTCGTAGAGCTCGACCGGTGGGGTGTCGTCGACCCCGAGCACCCGGAACGGGCCCGCCTGCTCGACCGGGGATGCGGTCTCGTCGCGCACCGTGTAGCCGTCACCCGGCTCGACCGAGCTGGCCCGCTCCTCGAGGTAGAGGAACACGGCCTGCCCGTGGTCGTCGGCGGTGACCGTGGCGAGGTCCTCACCGTTGGGCGAGACGAGCGTGAGCTGCTCGCCGGGCTGCGCCCCGGTGACGGTGACCTGGTTGACCCCCGGGGTGACCGTGAACGCTGCCTGGACCGTGCGCTCCGCGGTCCCTCCCGAGGTGCAGGCGCCGACGAGCAGCGCGAGCGCAGCGACGATTCCCGACAGCCGCTTCATCCCGGTGTCCCTCCTACCCCGACAACCCCCTAAAAACGAACATCGCTCACCTTAGCGTGGCGAGGCCCAGCGAAAGCGGCTGCGCCCACCTCCGCGGTGCGGTCAGCTGTTGAGCACGTAGCCCACCGTGTCCGCGTAGAAGCGGGCCCCCTCCGGCCGCAGGTGCATGCCGTCGTCGTAGAAGAGCTCGGGATGCGCGTCCCCCAACGACTTCCAGTCGATCAGCTCCACCGACGGATGGCGCGCCACGCCGTTGAAGATCACCTCGTTGTTGGGCCCCTCCCAGGGACGAGGCACCTTCACCGTGAGCACGATGACGCGGCGCCCTTCGAGCAGCTCGACCATGCGATCGAACTGCCGCTCGGTGAAGGTGCCGTTGTTGCCGAGATGCACCACCACCGTCTGGCCGAGCAGCCCCGCGTCCCGATACCAGGCGAGCATCTCGAGTCCCACCTGCACCTGCCGACCGACCGCCGCATCGACCTGCACCCCGGGGCCGAGTGCTCGCAGCGTCGGCGCCGCACCGAGCATCACCGAATCACCGATCGCGGTGACCGACGCGGTCGCCGGGATGGTGATCGGAGGTTGGGGAGGTGGAACCTTCGTGGGCGGAGGCTCGGTGACAGGGACCGAAACGGGATCGACCACCGTGGTGGTGGTCGTGGTCGAAGACTCCGCGGTCGTGGTCGTGGCGAGCTCAGGCAGGGACACGATCGGACCGGTGGCGGACACCGCCAGGTAGTCGGGGGGAGCCGGCGGCTTCGCCGTCACGACGGCGACCACGAGCACCCCCAACAGGGCGAAGGCCGTCGAACCGACCGTCACCCAGCGCACCGTGAGCTGCCTGCGCCGCTCACCAACGGTGGTTCGGAGATCCCTCCATCGACGCTCCAGGGCCCCCTGTCGGATCGGCAGCTCGACGAAGCGGTAGGAGAGCTCGGCGAGCGCCAGGGTGATCGCCAGCCGCAGCACCAGCAGTGCCCAGCCGTCGAGCGAGACGTCGATCCCGGGACGGGTGAGCTGGTAGACGGGCCAGTGGAACAGGTAGATGCCGTACGAGCGCAGACCCACCCAACGCAGGGGCGCCACGCCGAGCCAGCGACCCAGGTGCGCGGCCGGATGCACCGCCACCGCGATCACGATCAGCGTGATCAGATCGAGGCGCAGGAACCCACCTCGGTACAGCGCCGGGTCGAACTCCCCGGTCACCATCAACATGTGGATCAGCACCGCCAGCGCGACCGCACCCGCCGCGTCGAACAGCATCACCGCGCCGGGACCGACCGTGCGCCGCAACCGCCACGGAGACCACACGAACGCCAGCGCGCAGCCGAGCAGCAGGCCGGTGGCCCGGGTGTCGGTGCCGTAGTAGACCCGCGACGGATCCCCAGCGTCGGGATCGAACAGCATCCACATCAGCGCCGTGGAGGCGAGCGCGGCGGCAACCACCGCGACGGGGAGCAGTCGCCGCCCGAGCAGCTTCATCCCACCGACGAAGGCGAGCGGCCAGAACAGGTAGAACTGCTCCTCCACCGCCAAGGACCACAGGTGGGTGACCAGCGACGGTCGGCCGACGGACTCGAAGTAGGACTTCTGGGCGACGATGAAGTTCCAGTTGGTGACGTAGGCGATCGACGAGAGGACGTCACCGCGCAGGCTCGCCACCTCGTCAGGCAGGAAGACCACCGCCAGCACGGTCACGAGCAGCAGAAGGAGGAACAGCGCGGGCAGCAGCCGGCGCGCCCGGCGCAGCCAGAACGCCCCCAGCTCGATACGGCCGGTATCACGCCACTCAGCGAGCAGCAGCGCGGTGATCAGGTACCCGCTGATGACGAAGAAGACTTCGACACCGAGAAACCCTCCTCCGGCCCAGTCGAAGCCGGCGTGGTACACGAGCACCGAGATGACCGCGAGGGCCCGCAACCCGTCGAGGCCGGGCAGGTAGGGCAACCGCGTGGTGAGAGCCCGCCCCGCGCCACGCGAAGCGGCGGTCGGCGCGGTCATCTGGCTCCAGCGATCATCGCCGTATTCTCTCGCATTCCAGTACCGTGCCGAGCGTCAGGCCCGTCACCCGAACGTGGAGGTCCGTCGTGGAGAAGCTCGTCTACCTCGTCTGGGATCGACCGAGCATCGACCCTGCGGAGTACGGCGAGCGGCTGCGACAGATTACCGGAGCGCTGCTCGAGCTCGGACCATCCGCGCTCTCCGTCGTCGTCGACGATGCCGAGGCCCAAGTCGCACCACCCGTGCCCGTCCCCGACGACGAGCTGCCCATCCGCGCCGCCATCTCCCTCTGGCTCGACGCACACGACCGGCGGGGCCCCTTCGAGGACATCATCGCCGATCTCGGCGTCCGCCGAGCCGGGTACCTCGTCACCGAGTCGCTGCTCGAGGACTACGGCTCGACCCCCGACTGGCCCAAAGCCCGGGACTGGCCCGATGGCGAACGCTCTCCGGGGGTGTGCGTGCTCACCGTGTTCGACAAGAAGCCCGGACTCGATGACGACGCCTTCTACGCCCACTGGTACGGCCACCAGTCGACCATGTCCGCCGCCATGCAGCCCCGGGTCCGCTACGTGCGCAACACGGTGGCTCGACGCTTGACCCCTGGGGCGCCGCCGCTCCGGGCGATCGTCGAGGAAGGCTGGCCGACCGTCGAGCACCTGACCGACCCCTTCCGGTTCTTCGGCACCCGGGACAACGACGAGCTGGCCGAGAACATCCGCATCATGCTCGACAGCATGAAGGTGTTCTGCGACTCCTCGACGCTCCGCACCTACACGATGAGCGAGTACCTGCTGAAGAGCTGAGGCGCCCGTGCCGCCGGCCACCTCCCGTCACGAGGCCTTCGCCGTCTGCACACCCGGTCTCGAGTCGGCCCTCGACGCGGAGCTGCGCGGCCTCGGGATCGGTGGCGTGGTGCACCACGGTGGCGTGTCGCTGCGGCTCTCGACCCGTCAGCTCTACGAGGTGAACCTCTGGTCTCGTGTGGCCAGCCGAATCCTGGTTCGGGTCGCCCGGTTCGATGCACGCACGTTTGTCGACCTCGAGCGCGCCGCGAGCCGGATCGAGTGGCGAACCTGGCTGGCGAGCGGGGTCCGACCGGTGTTCCGGGTCACCTCGCGGTCGTCGCGCCTCTACCACACCGGAGCGATCGCCGAACGATTGCTCGCCATCGCGCAGCGAGCTGTCAGCGGCCCGGCCGATGGCGCCGGCCCCGAGCAGCTGTTCGTCGTGCGGGTGCATCGGGACGGGTTCACCATCAGCGTCGACAGCTCCGGTGAGGTCCTCCATCGGCGCGGGTGGCGTCTGGCGACCGCCAAGGCACCGCTGCGGGAGACGCTCGCTGCGGCGATGCTGCTCGTCG
>JBBFLY010000104.1:0-6886 GCA_037478855.1 Acidimicrobiales bacterium
CGCCCACCCTCACCCGACCGGAGGGCTTCGCCGTGCTCGCCGCTGGCCGGGCCGCCCTCGCCCTCGATCCGGGCCTCGACGCCCTGCGCTCCGCCATGGCCAAGCTCGCCGACGCCCTCGCCCTCGCCGGCGAGATCGACATCACCATCGAGGAGCCCCCCTTCCTCGACGAGGTGCGCACCGCCATCGAGGCGCACCGCCGGCTCGAGATCGACTACTGGTCGGCCTGGCGCGACGAGCGCAGCACCCGGCGGGTCGACCCGCTGCAGGTCAAGTTCGTGGAGGGCGCCTGGCAGCTGCTCGCCATCGACCACCGCTCGGGCCAGGAGCGCCGGTTCCGGGCCGACCGCATCCTTGACCTCCGCGACACCGGCGAGGTGTTCGAGCCACCCGCGTTCACCCCCATCGACGGCCCGTTCGATGCACCGTCGTTCGCAGAGGCGGTCACGGTCCGGTTCCCCGCGGATGCCCGCTGGGTGACCGAGTACGCCGACGTCGAGGTCACCGACGAGCACGCCGAGAGCTTCACGGCGGTGGTGACGAGCGTCGGCGAGTCGTGGCTGGCCCGGCTGCTGCTGCGCACCGGCGGCGAGGTCCTAGACCCACCCGAGCTCACCGACCTGCGGCGCCGCACCGCCGCCACCGTGCTGGCCCGCTACGGCGAATCCTGACCCCGACCGGGGAGCACGACCCCCGGGCGGGGAGCCCAGCTCGGTGTCCTCTTCAAGAACAGCTCGGTGAGCGACGTCGGCGGGACGGAGCGCAGGTCGACCGGCGCGCTCACCCGCGCCCGGAACGGATCCGGGTCGGCTAGCAGTCCCGCTCGGCCGACCTGCGGGCCGCCGCCGGACCGTGGGCGTCACGGCACCGGGACAAGGGAAGACCGGGACAAGGGAAGATGGACCACCGACCGCGACGGGAGCGAAGACCATGGCTGAGCAGACCGACCGCTTCGACCTCACCGCCGCCCTGGCCCTGGCCACCGTGGCCCACGCCGGCCAGGACGAGAAGGGGCTGGGCACGCCCTACCTCGGCCACCTCCTGCGGGTGGCCTCGACCGTGATCCGTGCGGGCGGCAGCCCCGACCAGGCCCGCGCCGCCCTCCTCCACGACGCCGTCGAGGACGGCGGTCGCACATGGTGGCCCGCCGTGGCCGCCTTCGGCCCCACCGTGGAGGCGATCGTGCAGACCTGCACCGACGCTGCACCCGCCGAGGACGAGCAGAAGGCGCCGTGGTACGACCGCAAGATCACCCACATCCGAGAGTTGCACGAGGGCCGCCGGCCCGACGGGGAGCCCGTGCCCGCCGAGGCCTGGCTGGTGCTCGCCGCCGACAAGCTCGACGCCATCGACCGCTCCCACACCGCCCTCGATCGGTCCGGCGACGCCTTCTGGGGCCAGGGGCTGTTCAAGGGTGGCCGGGTGGGCAGCGTCTGGTACTGGCGGGCCATGGTCGAAGCCATCGCCCCCCACCTCGATGAACCGCTCGCCACCGAACTGGTCGAACGCGTCCGGTCCCTCGCCCGCCGGGCGAGCCGCGGCGACGAGCACCTCGACGAGATCGACCTGGACGAGCTGCTGGAGGCGGCCCGCAACACCCCCTATCCCGACGGCATCCGGGAGGACCAGCGATGAGCGAGTCCCGCCCCGTCCGCCGGTTCTGCGGCTCGGCAGATGTGACCCCGATCGGCGACAGTCCACCGACCCCGATCGGCGACGGTCCACCGACCCCGGACCTGATCGGGGCGGCCGAGGGCGGATGAGTGCCACTGCGTCGACCTCGCGTGGTACGAGGGCGCGCCGACGGTGCACTGCACGGCCTGCGGCGCCGACTGGAACGACCTGATCTCTGAGCCGGGGACCTCGACGAGAACGCCGTCGAGTGCGACCGGGTCCTCCGATGCACGATCGAGCACACCGACCTGCCCCGCGACACGGTGGAAGCGGTGCTGGCGCTGAGCCAGGAGTTCTGGTCCGCGATCCGCGGTGAGCCCGCCCCCGGGGACCACGGCTCGCAGTGGTTCGACCCGCACGGCTGGCGGGGCCACCCTCGCCTGGTCGACCTGTCGTGGCTCGCGCTGGAAGCGCAACGACTCCCCGGCGTCGATCCCGACCAGGCGCACGAGATCCTCGCCGCCGAGCACGACTACCTGGCACGGTGGAGCGTGGCCACCACCGCTGGCCAGTGGGTCGACGACGCCTGAGCAGCCCGCGCAGGTGCCGGTCGACGGGCCCCTGTCGTCGAGGACCCGGCCCGATGACACGTTCGGCTCCCGACCCGGACCCATCCCGTCACCCCCGGTCGGTACCGTGACCGTGACTTCCCCCGTTTGCCCTTGCGTACCCGGAGGAGGTCCTCCACCATGACCCTCGATGCCCGCACCCGCTCCTCGATCTACGAGAAGCTCCGACCGCTCCTCGGCGACGACGACGCCAACGCCCTGATGTCCGAGTTCCCCACCACCGACACCGACCGGCCCGTCACTGAGCAGACCCTTCGCGCGGAGCTCGCCGAGCTGCGAGCCGAGCTGCGCGCCGAGATGCACGACCTCGGCCGCACCATCGTCATGTGGAACACCGGGTCGGTGCTCGCCGGCATGGGCCTCGCCGCCACCATCGCCCGCCTCCTGGGCTGAGGACCGACGGCCCCTGGCCCGGCGAGCCGCAGGCGTCCGTGCCACGCGAGCGCCGCGAACCAGGACCATCGGCGGAGGGGAGCATCGGCGCGGCCCCGCGACGCTGCCGATCCCCGCACCGAGCACGGCTCCCACCGCCAGGGCCCGCCGGGACGGCGCGATCCCGCTGAGCCGGCCCAACGCCACAGCGCTGATCCCGACGTCGAGGGCGAAGGTCAGCGGCACGCCGGCACCGAAGATCTCGTGCAGCGAGTCGGATGTGGCGGTCATCACCGCCGAGCCACGCCACACCAGCACGGCCAGACCCACGACCGACGCCGTCCGACCAACCTGGGCGAGGGCGTCGGGGTTGATCCCCTCCTCCCCGACCGGGCCCGGCAGTGCCTGCTCCAGCGCGTGGATCAGCCACTCGGCGACGGCGTCGGCACCGAGCGGGGCGGGGACCCGGTAGACGAGGGCCAGCAGCGAGACCACGGCCTGAAAGGCGCAGTAGGCGGTGCTGCCGGCAATGAGCGGCGAGCGCGCGACACGGAAGCGCAACCTGGCCCGCCACGGCACCGTGGCCCAGGGGCGACACCGCCCGAGCCCGGCGACCCACCGCCGGCATGGGCCGCAAGGACCGCAGGGAGCTGGGCGAACCGCTCGGCGAGAGCACCGCCCGGGCGGGTGGTGGTCGGGACCTTCGGCCTTGTCCGGGCCAGGCCCCCTCTGGTTGGCTGAGCCATGACGTCGGAGGACACCCCATGACTGCCGAAGAGCTGTCCCGCCTGCAGTTCGCGCTGACGGCCTCCTTCCACTTCCTGTTCCCGCCGATCTCGCTCGGCCTCGGGCTGCTGCTCATCGTGCTCGGCGTGCAGTCGGTGCGCACTGGAGACCCCAAGTGGCGGCGGCTGTCGGTGTTCTGGGTCAAGGTCTACGGGATCGTGTTCTCCATGGGCGTCGCCACCGGCATCGTCCAGGAGTTCGAGTTCGGCACCAACTGGTCCGAGTACTCCCGCTTCGTCGGCAACGTGTTCGGCAGCCTGCTCGCCGCCGAGGGCATCTTCGCGTTCATGCTCGAGGGCGGGTTCCTCGGCCTCATGCTCTTCGGCGGCTCACGGCTCGGTCCCCGCATGTGGCTGTTCGCCACCACCATGGTCGTCGTCGGCGCCCACTTCTCGGCGCTGTGGATCGTGATGGCCAACTCGTGGATGCAGACGCCCGCCGGCTACGAGATCCGCGAGGGCACCTTCGGTGACCAGGCGTTCATGACCAGCTTCGCCGAGGCGGTGTTCACCCCCTCGTTCGTGCCCCGCATCCTGCACGTGTTCGCCGCGTCGTGGATGGTCGGTGCCACGTTCATGCTGAGCGTGGCCGCCTGGTACCTGCTGCGGGGCCGCCACGTCGAGCTGGCCAAGACCATGATCCGGGTGGCGCTGCCGGTGTTCGTGGTCATGTCGGTCCTGCAGCTGTTCGTCTTCGGCGCCAACCAGGCGACCGTGGTCGCCGAGAAGCAGCCCGAGAAGCTCGGGGCGATGGAAGGGGTGTTCGAGACCCGGGACTGCGCGCCGATGTACATCGTCGGCTGGGTGAACGAGAGCGAGCGCTCCGTGAGCGGGCTCGCCATCCCCTGCCTGCTGTCGATCCTCGTCGACCAGAGCCCGCAGGGCACGGTCACCGGGCTCGAGACCTTCCCCGAAGCGGACTGGGCACCGGTGAACCTGGTGTTCCAGGTGTACCACCTGATGATCAACCTGGGGATGCTGTTCGTGGCCATCGGCGCCGTGGCCACGGTGCTGTTCCTGTGGCGGCGACGCCTGTGGCGCACCCGCTGGATGCTGTGGGTCCTGGCGGTGTCGATCGTGCTCACCGAGCTGGCCACCCAGGCCGGCTGGTGGACCGCCGAGCTCGGCCGCCAGCCCTGGGTGGTGTGGCAGGTGCTGCGCACCGCGGATGCCGAGTCCCCGACGGTGTCGGCGGCCCAGGTGTGGTTCTCGCTCGGGATGTTCGTGGTCCTCTACGCCGGGCTGTTCGTGGTGTTCCTGTTCCTGTTGAACAAGGTCATCCAGCAGGGCCCGGTCGAGGTCGAGGAGGACACCGGGCGTGCCTCGCTCCCCGACACGTTCGGGGAGATCTTCAGCCGCCGCTCCCGGGTGTCGAAGGTGACGGGCTGACGGTCATGTGGCTGGCCAAGACCTGGTTCGTGCTGTACGTGGCCATCATCGGCGGGTACGTGATCCTCGACGGCTTCGACCTCGGCACCGGCATGCTGCACCCCTTCGTGACCCGCTCCGATCGGGACCGGCGCATCCTGCTCAACGCCATCGGCCCCATCTGGGACGGCAACGAGGTGTGGCTCGTGCTCGGTGGCGGCGCCCTGTTCGCAGCCTTCCCGCTGGTCTACGCCTCGCTGTTCTCCGGGTTCTACACGGCGATGATGCTGGTGCTGCTAGTGCTCATCCTGCGCACGGTGGCCATCGAGTTCCGCTCCAAGCGGGAGAGCGCCCGGTGGCGTGCCACGTGGGACCGGGTGTTCTTCAGCTCCTCGCTCGGCATCACGCTGCTGCTCGGGGTCGCCCTCGGCAACGTGATCCGGGGGGTGGCGCTCGACGCCGACGGCAACATCACCCCATCGCTCGTGGACCTGTTGAACCCGTACTCGTTGGCGGTGGGTGCCGCCGGGGTGGTGATGCTCGCCCTGCACGGGGCGATCTTCCTGACGCTCAAGACCGACGGTGAGCTGCTCGACCGGCTCCGGCGACTCGTCCCGCGCCTCATGCTGGTCTTCTTCGTGGTGATGACCGCCGTCATCGCCTGGACGCTCACCCTCGAGGTGCCCGTCGCCGACAACTACCGGGACCGCCCCTGGACCGTGGTGTTCCCTGCCGGGGCACTCGCCGCCGCACTCACCGCCTGGAGGCTGCTACTTCGGCGGGCCTACCTGCCGGGCTTCTTCGCGTCAGCCACCATGATCGCCTTGCTGCTGGCGTCGGTGGCCGCCGGTCTGTACCCGGTGCTGCTGCCCTCGGCCATCGACCCCGCCTACGACCTGACCATCTACAACGCGGCCTCCGCGGAGGAGACCCTCATGGTCATGTTCGTCATCGCCCTGATCGGCATGCCGTTCGTGCTGCTCTACACGGCCGGCGTCTACTACTTCTTCCGCGGCCGGGTGATCCTCGACGACGAGAGCTACTGAGCCGAGGTGACCGCGCACACCGCCGGCCGCACGCAGCGACCGATCCGGCGCCTCCTCGCCGTCGAACCACGCGCCCGCGCGCTGCTCGCGACGTCCGTCGCCCTCGGTGTCGCCTCCGGCATCGCAGCGGTGGCGGCGGTGGTGGTCCTCGCCGGGATCGTCGACGACGTCTTCGTCGGGGGTGCCGACCTGGCGGGGGTGACCCCCGCGCTGGCACTCGCCGCCGGGCTGTTGGTCGCCCGGGGCGCGGCCGTGTGGTCGGCGGCGGTGCTCGCCCAGGAGGCGACGTCGGGGATGAAGGCCCGGCTTCGGGTGCGGCTCGCCCGCCACCTGGTCACGCTCGGCCCGGTCCCGCTGCATCGCGAACGGTCCGGTGAGCTGGCCGGCGTTCTCGGCGAGAGCCTCGACGCCCTCGACCCCTACCTCACCTCCTACCGGCCCGCCCGGGTCCAGGCGGTGGTGGTGCCCGCGGTCGTGTTCGCGGTGATCGCGGTGCTCGACCCGTGGACGACGCTCGTGCTGGGCTTCGCCGGTCCCATGCTGCTGCTGCTCCTCGCGCTCATCGGCGGACGGACCCGGGCCATCACCGACCGGCGGTTCCAGGAGCTGCGGTGGCTCGACGGGTTCTTCCTCGACCTGCTCCAGGGGCTCGGCACGCTGAAGGCGTTCGGACGCAGCCGCGAGGAGGCGGACACGATCGCCGAGGTCAGCTCCCACTACGGGCGCACCACCATGGAGGTGCTGCGCACGGCGTTCCAGACCTCGCTGGTCATGGAGTGGGCAGCCACCGCCGCCACCGCGCTGGTGGCGGTGCAGGTCGGGTTCCGGCTCGTGGAGGACGCCATCGCCTTCGGTCCGGCGCTCGCCGTGCTGATGCTCACCCCCGAGTTCTTCGCCCCGCTGCGGCGGATGGCCACCGAGCACCACGCCGGCGCGGGGGGTGACGCCGCCGCCGAGCGGATCGTGGAGCTGCTGGACACCCCCGTCCCGGAGCACTGCGGTCCGGCGTCGACGCTGCGCCTGCGGCAGGCCACGGCCCGCCCCGGCCGCCGCGGCGCGGAACCGACGTTGC
>JBBFLY010000105.1:0-6821 GCA_037478855.1 Acidimicrobiales bacterium
TGCTCGACCGCACCGGCCTCGCCCCCGACCTGCCCTGGGCAACCACCGCATGACCCCCGGCAGCGTCACATGTCCCACAAAAGCACTCACCCGGCGCTGCGACCCCAGACGCGAAGAAACCCCCGCTGAGCAGGGGTTTCTCGGAGTGGGCGATACAGGACTCGAACCTGTGACCTCTGCCGTGTGAAGGCAGCGCTCTAGCCGTCTGAGCTAATCGCCCCTGCGGGACCCGCCACTCTAGCGAAGGCCCTCCTGACCCGCCCAGCCCGCGTGCGATGCCGCCCGAGCTGTCGCCCCGCCCACTCCCCACCGATCGCGCGCCACCCGCTCGGCATGCCCCGACCGCTCCGAACGCTCCGGGGCCGAGCACGTCGGATCCCCCACCGGGACCCAGCACCCCAGGTCAGGATCCAGTCGCTTCACCACCCGGGCGGGCGCTCCGACCGCCACCGAGTGATCGGGAAGCTCGCCGACGACGACGCTGTTCGCACCGACCACCACATGCCGGCCGATACGAGCACCCGGGAGCACCACGGCGCCATGCCCCAGCCACGATCCGTCGCCGATCGACACCGGTGCCTCGGGCTGATGCTGGCGCGAGATCGGCACCTGCGGATCGTTGTACCCGTGGTTCATGTCGGTGATGTAGACGTGCGGGCCGGTCCAGACATCGTCGCCGATCTCGATCGACAGGTGCGCCACGATGCTGCTCCCCCGGCCGATCAGACAGCGGTCTCCGATCGACAGCACCCGAGGCGCCAAGCCTGGCTGGTCCGGCATCCACCCGGCCGACAACGTCACCCCCGGGGTCACGACCGTGCCCGCCCCGAGATGGATCGCGTGCCGGTTGACGTGCGCGCCGAAAGGGAAGCAGACGATCGAACCCTCACCGAAGGACCCGAAGCTCTTCGCGCTGGGGCTGCGGGGCCCGATCGCACCCGCTTCACACACCATCCGCCACGACCAGCGCACCACCTCCCCCGCGATCATCAGGGTACGGCTGTATAGGCGGTTGCGCCACGTCGGCGGCAACGGTTCCCGATTGAGCACGCCCGCACGCTACTTCGCGGGACGCACACCCGGCCCCGAGGCGCCAGGCCAGCGGGGGTGCGACGACCGCACGCTGCTCCGCCGGCCATCCGCCGCGGCACGCACCCTCCACAGGTAGCAGGTCGGGCGCGCCTCCGACTCGCCGGTGGTCCAGCAGCTCTCAGTAGGCGCGCAGCTCGACCACGTTGCCGTCGGGGTCGCGCACGTAGACCGCACGGGCCATGCCCTGCGCGCCCCAGCGGTCTGCGGGCCCGTCGATGACCTCGAGCAGGCCCGACGCCGCCAGCTCGTCGACGTCGGTGCCTGACTCCAGCACCAGACAGAGGTGATCCACGTTCTCACCGGAGCGATCGACCTCGAGCAGGTCGATCACCGTGGTGGCGTCGACCCGCACCGAGGGGAACGGCACCTCGCCACGCTCCCACTCGTCGAGCCGCACCGGCACGAGACCCAGTACACCCACATAGAAGGCCAGCGACCGGCGGGCGTCCGCCACGTTCAACACGAGGTGGTCCAGTCCCACGACCCTCACAGGGGCAGCGTAGGCGCGTCGGTCAGGCACGGAGGCAGAGTCGGAGCTTCTCGCTCGCCACCTCGAAGGGGCTGCTGCCCTCCGGGCACGGGCGACCGAGGTCGGTGACCGCGGTGATCTGCTGCGCGCCGAGCTGGTCGCACGATCCGGCCGGGACCGGGAGCAGCCGCCCCCCGACCGACATGATGAGCACACACGTTCCCGGCTCGAAGCGCACCCGCTCGGCACCGGCCTCCAGCGCGACCCCACTGTCGGGGGTCGCGACCTCGTCGCCGCGATTGGCGTACGCGGTGAAGACCAGAACCGCCACCAGCACGAGCATCAGCACCACGATCGGACCGAATCGCAGCAGCGGCGCATGCGCCGCGGGCACCTCGAAGCCGGGGGCGGTGAAGACGGGGGCCTCGCCGGCGCGGATGGTGGTGGTCCGTGGCGCTCGGGGCGTCCCCCCACCGGCCCGCTCCCACACGGGCCGATCGCCCCGGAGCGAGGCGTCATAGGCGGCGCGTCTCGCAGGGTTGCGCAGCGCCTCCCACGCCGCGTTGATCTCCTGCATCCGGAACGCCGCCGCCTCCCGCTCAGCCGGAGGGGAGGAGGCGTGACGGTCGGGGTGATAGCGCAATGCACGCTCGACGTAGGCCCGTTTGATCTCGTCGTGGCTGGCGTCCGCCCGCACCCCGAGGATCTCGTAGTGGGTGGCCGTTGCCGCCTCCTTCCTCATGCCCTCAGAACAGCTCGATGTCGCCGAGCGCCACCTGCCACCGCTCGAGTGGCGGCATCCCGGTCTGACACACCGATCTCCAGGTGAGTATCGGCCCCTGCCGCGGCAATGGCACGAAGCCGCCCCGCGGCAGCGCACCCCGCTCGATCCGGATGAGGTAATCCGCCGCGGTCAGCCGCCTCAGCCGATCGAGCAGAGCCCGCTCGACACGTCGACCCCCGGGAGGCACCAGCACGTCGGCCACGACCGCCTCGACCGCGGCGCCTCGGGGGCGCAGCCGGTACACCAGCAGACCGTCCGCGGGGCTCGAGCCGTGCACGAGCACCCGGTACTGCAGCACGTCGAGGCCGTACCGCCAGGCCAGGAAGGTCGCGCTCCGATTGGTGGTGAAGCCCGGGGACGGGGGTTGGGCCTCGATCAGCCGGTCGACCGACCCGTCGGCGAACACCGAGGCAGGCAGCTCCCCTGCGGACGCAGGGAGCGACCACTTCCCCGCCGGCACCCGGGCGCGCAGCATCCGCACCAGCGCCGCCGTGCTCGAAGGCCGCACCTTGACCGGCAGGCGACCCACGACCTCCCACCCCATCTTCAGGTACCCGGGGCGGCTCTGGGCGTTCGGCGTGTTGAAGACGAAGTCGACGCCTTCCTCGCGAAGCTCGGCGAGCGCGCCGAGCGTCAGGGTGCGGAACACGCCCCGCCCTTGGAACGCCGGGTGGGTCGCGGTGTCGACCGCTCGGACCGCACGGGCGATCGACCCGTCGGATCGGCGGAACTCCCAGCGCAGGAAGGTGCGGAAGCCAGCCAACCGGCCCTCGATCTCCGCCACCCACATGGGGGAGGGACCGAACGGGTTCTCGAGGTGCTTCCAGCGGAACAGCTCCTCGTTGGGTTCGCCGGCGCGCCAGCCGAGCGCCGCCGAAGCCACCTCGATGATGGCTGCCACCTCGTCTCCGCTGGCGCGGCGGACCACGACGCTCTCCGGTGCGTTCCCGTTCGCCGGCTCCCCCACGCTCACGGGCCCATCTTCGCAGGTCGAGCACACCATCCGACCCCCGGTCGGGCTCGAGGCCGGCCGGTACACTTCCGCCGATGTCGACACCACCCACGGCGCGCTGGGTGAGGTCCACGGGAGTGCTCTGGCGGTGGCTGCCCGACGGCGTGCTCCTGCTCACGCCACACACGCAGGAGCCGCTCGCCGTGCGGGGTTCCGCCGCGGCGGTCTGGGCCCACCTGGTGCAACCACAGAGCACGGATCAGCTGGTGGCGCACCTGCTGGCCGAGCTCCCGCCCCCGGGGATCGATCGGTCCACCGTCGTCGCAGACGTCGAGGGTCTGCTTCGCTCCCTCGCCGCGTGCGGCGCCGTCGAAGCGACGGACTGATGACCTCCGTCAAGCGGAGCTCCGCGCTCCTCGACGCGCTGGCCGCCCACGGCATCGTCGATCACCACCCGGCCATCCCGTCCGCGCCGCTGCCCTCACCCGAGTGGGACCGCCTGCTCTCGACGGCACACCTCGAGCGGCTCGTGCCGGTACTGGCCTGGGCGATCAGCGAGGCCGCCTGGCCCGCCAGCGATGACCAGCGCGAGGAGGCTCTCGCCCGTCATCGAAGCTCGATGGCCTCTGCGCTGCTGCTGGAGCGACTGCTGCTCGACCTCCACGACGCGTTCGTCGCCGAGGAGATCGATCACGTAGTCCTGAAGGGTCCGGCGACCGCGCATCTCGACGCGCCCGACCCCTCGTGGCGGGCCTTCGCCGACCTGGACCTGCTCGTGGCACCCGAGCACCTCGACCGGGCCTGCCGCGTGCTGGCCGACTGGGGTGGTCACCGGCGCTACCGCGAACCACGCGCCGGCTTCGACCGCCGGTTCTCCAAGGGGATGGCCTATGTGCTGCCCACCGGCCACGAGGTGGACCTCCACCGGACCCTCTGCCAGGGTCCGTTCGGTCTCACCATCGACCCGGCCGAGCTGGCCGCCGGTCGCGAGCGCTTCGTCGTGGGAGGCGTCACCCTCGACGCGCTCGACCAGCCGCGTCGGTTCGTGCATGCCTGCGTCCATGCCGTGCTCGGTCAGCCCGTCCCGCGACCGGGTCAGCTCCGGGATGTCGCGCTCAGCTGCCCGCGGTCACCCGGGTTGCTCCTCGACGCGCTCGCCCTCGCACGTCGGTGGCAGCTCGAGCCCGTCGTGCGGACGGCACTCGACGAGACCTCCACGCGCCTGGGTTGGGAGCCACCAGGCCCGTTGCGCGCCTGGCAGGCCGGCACCGGCTGGTCCGTGCGTGACCGCTGGCGACTCGAGAGCTATCACGACACTCCGCGAGCACCGGTGCTGCGAGCCCTCACCTCGCTGGCCGCGGTCCCAGGGCTGCGCGAGAAGGTCGCCTACGGGCTGGCGGTCGCCGCTCCCACCGACGGGCGCAACGCCCGGGTGGGCCAGCGGGCAGGCCGGGCCCTGCGGGCCCTGACGGGCGGGCACCGGCGATGAGGTGGGTTCCCGCGCCGCCCCGCCCGGATCTGCGGGAGCTGCCGATCGAGGGACAGCTCGTGATCTACGACCCGGTCGCCCGCGTCACCCATCTGCTGAACGAGTCCGCGGCAGCCATCTGGACCGCCTGGCGTGATGCACCCTCCGACGCCGATGCGCTGACCGCCCACCTCGCGTCGAGCCATGGGGTGCCCGAGGAGCGGGTCCGCCTGGACGTGCGGCGCGCGATGTCCCGCTTCGAGGAGCTGGGCCTGCTCGGAGAGCCTCCCTCGACACGGTTCCGGCCTCCCCAGTGGGGGGATGCGGTCGACGTCGAGCCGAAGCTCCTCGCCACCGAGCTGACCTCCACCATCCCCGCGGGGCGGTACCGGGCACTCGACTACCCCTTCGAGGTGCGGGCCACCGAACCCTCGCTCGCCGAGGCGGTGCGGGAGCTGCTCGGGGGTCTGGCCGAGCCGCCCCAGTCCGGCGGCAACGACGGGGGTGCGCACGCCCGACCCCGCCGCTACGACCTCGTCGGTGACGGGGAGCAGATCCTCGTGCTCGTCGACGGCACGGTGGTCCGCACGGCGACCACCCCCGCGATGGCGTTGACCTTCCTCTCCTGGCACATCCACCGCCAGGCCCTCCGGCACAGCGACCGGCTCGTGAGGCTGCACGCCTCAGCGATCCGCGTCGGCGACCTGGTCGTCGCGCTGCCCGCACCACCGGAGTCCGGCAAGTCGACCCTCGTCGCCGGGTTGGTCCGCAGCGGCTACAGGTACGTGACCGACGAGGCCGTGGCCTTCGACCCGGTCACGCGCGAGGTGCTGCCGCTCCCGTTGCCCATCACTCTCGACGAGGGTTCCTGGGAGCTGTTCCCCGAGCTCGACGACAACCCATCGGCCGACACCTCCTCGATGGTGGTCGCGCCACAGCTGCTGCGCGCCGAGGCGGTCGGCCGATCGACCCCGGCGCAACTCGGCGCGTGCGTGTTCCACCGGTTCCGACCCGGAGCGACCACGACCCTGCGGCGCGCCGCGGCCCCCGAGGCGCTGGTGCTGCTGCTCGAGAACGCGTTCGGGCTCGACGACGCCGGCGACGTGGCGTTCGAAGCCATGACCGATGTGGCCCGCGAGGTTCCCTGCTGGACCCTCGAGCACGGGGGACTCGACGCAGCGATCGACGCGATCGGCGAGGTGGTGGCGGGGGTGACCCGAGAGCAGGGCTGAGCGAACGGCGGGCCCGGGGCGGACCCAGGCTGAACCGTCAGACGGTCTCGTGACGTCGACGCTTGCGATCAGCGAGGAGGAACAGCCCGCCCACCGCGACCAGACCGAGCCCGATCTTCACGAAGCCCATCACATCGGCACCGGTACGAGGCAGCGGGCCGGGCTGTGGGCGCAGCGTGATCGGCGTGGTGCTGGTGATCGTGAGGATGTTGCTCATGACCGTGGGACCGCACTTCACGATGATCGTGTACTCGCCCGCGGGCAGCGACGGGATCGTGACCGGGAACTGGAACGGGCCATCGGGGTCGTTCGTGACGACTCCGCTGCCGATGAACTGCTCCACCCCGTTGACGAGGATGAACGCCTGCACCGGGACGTTGGGCGGGCACCCGACACCGGAGATCGTCGTCGAACCACCGACGTCAGGCAGCGTGGCCGGGTCGAGGATGAAGCCTGGCTCCCCCGGAACGTACGCGTGGGCGACAGCACCCGACGCCAGCACCAGGGCGAATGCGAGAACCACTATGCGTCGAGCCACGCTTCTCCTCCGCCAAGCCATGCGAGGCCGCCAGTCTGACGCACTGCCGCCCGCAAGTCCACTATTCCCCTCTGTCTTCCCTGCCCCCAGGCCACCAACCGTAGCGCACGACACGCTGGAAGACCATCAGCTACCTCGAGCGCCGCCCGGGAACGTGGCGGCGCGGTCGGATCACGCCGGCACGACGGGTGCCTGAGCTCCCACCACCGACTGCCGCCCGCGAAGCTCCCACAACGCCCCCGAACCACTTGGCGAGCCCCCGTGGTCTGCGTCCACCGGCGTGGTG
>JBBFLY010000106.1:0-6819 GCA_037478855.1 Acidimicrobiales bacterium
CATCCTCGCCTGCCCCGCCATACGATCATCACCACCGAGACCAGCCACCCTCACCCCATGAAACCGCGCAGTCTCGACTAAGATCGCATCATGCGATCGTTCAAGAAGCTGCTGTTGGCCGCCGGTGGGCTCTCGCTCCTCATGCTGGTTGCGGTGCCCGGTTCCAGTCAGGCGGCCGACGCGCCGCTCGTGGTCTCTGGCTATTCGACCAGCCGGGTCGATTCGAACTGGGGTCTGTTCTCGGACTGTGGTGCCGATCTTCGCGGGATGCTCACCGACCCAGCCAACTTCGGGCCTGGAGGCATCGTCGAGCGTCCCATCTCGCTGAGTGATCCCGGTGTCGACACGGTCACCCCCGGCTCGCTCGACGGCGTCGACGTCTTCTTCACTGGGTGGGTCCTGACGTCGACCTACACCGACGATGAGCGCACCGCACTGCGGGACTTCGTCCTTGCGGGTGGGGCGGTGATCGCCACCACCGATGATCTCGATCACAACATCGCCGACCTGTTCGGCGTCACCCTCGACGACGGCAACTACAGCACCGGGACGCCGACTGCGCCAGCCTCCCCCCTGATCACCGGTCCGTTCGGCACGGTCACGAGCCTGGTCTTCTCCGGTAACCAGGGGATCTACAGCGGCCTCGGGTCAGCGACCGAGATCGTCGAAGCCGACCCGGACCTCGGCCCGGCGGTAGCGCTGCTGCCCCCTGGCGCCCTCGCGCCGGGCTCGGGCCCGGTGGTGCTCGTCGCTGACGTCGACGTCTTCACCACCGAGGATTGCGCGTCCGGACCGGGTTCGGGAGCGAACGCCAACAGAGCGTTCGTGCTGAACGTGTTCGCCTACCTCGCAGGGCTCCAGCAAGCTCCGGTGGAGACCACCACGACGACCGCCGCATCCTCCTCCACCACGTCCACCACTGGACCGGGACGGGCGGTGGTGACGGCCCCCCGCTTCACCGGCTGAGCACCTCCGGGCCCGGAGCAGCCGCGGGCGACCGCGCCGGTGAGATCCGCACCGCTGCGGTGAGCGGGGCGTCGGAGCGGCCTGCGGACTAGCTCCCGAGCGCCGCCACGACGTAGTCGATGCAGTGCGTCAAGGCCTCCACATCGGCCGGGTCGATGGCGGGGAACAGGGCGATGCGCAGCTGGTTGCGACCGAGTTTGCGGTACGACTCGGTGTCGACGATGCCGTTGCGCCGCAGCACGCCGGCCACGACGTTCGCGTCCACCGCGTCGTCCAGATCGATGGTCGCCACCACGTGGCTGCGATCCTCGGGGCGTTCGACGAACGGGGTGGCGTGGTCGCTGCGCTCGGCCCAGCCGTAGATGATCCCGGCGGAGGTGTCACAGCGCGAAGCCGCCCACTCGAGACCACCGTTGTGGTTGATCCACTCGACCTGCTGCACGGCGAGGAAGATGGTGGCCAGCGCGGGCGTGTTGTAGGTCTGGTCCTTGCGGCTGTTCTCCAGCGCGATCGACAGGTCGAGCGACGCCGGGATCCATCTCCCCGAGCGGGCGATGCGCTCGATGCGCTCGACCGCGGCGGGCGACACCGCCGCGAGCCACAGACCGCCGTCGGAGGCCAGGCACTTCTGCGGGGCGAAGTAGTAGACGTCGACCTGCGTCGCGTCGAAGCGCAGCCCGCCCGCCGCGGAGGTGGCGTCCACCAGCACCAGCGCATCGGTCGCGGCGACGCCGTCGGGCCGGACGGGAGTCATGGCGACACCCGTCGACGTCTCGTTGTGGGTGAGCGCGTACGCGTCGACACCGGGCCGCGCCTCGAGGTCTGGGCGGGTGCCGGGCGGGGCTTCGATGATCTCGGGGGTGTTGAGGTGTGGGGTCGCCGCGACCGCAGCGGCGAACTTCGAGGAGAACTCACCGAACGACAGGTGGAGGCTGCGGCGCTCCACCAAACCGAACGTGGCCGCGTCCCAGAACACCGTCGTGCCGCCGTTGCCCAGGATGATCTCGTAGCCGTCGGGGAGCGCGAACAGCTCGGCCAAGCCGTTGCGCAGCGCGCTCACCATGAACCGCACCGTCGCCTGCCGGTGGCTGGTGCCGAGGTAGGTCATCTTGGCCGCGGCAAGCGCGTCAACCGCTTCCGGTCGGATCTTCGAGGGGCCGCACCCGAACCGGCCGTCGGTCGGCAGCAGGTCCGTGGGGATCGAAATGTCTGGGATCTCGCTGCTCATCGCGTGCCACGCTAGCGTCCACCCCGATCCCCTGATCCGGCAGCACACCGAGGAACCGGTTCGTCCATGTCCCCAACCCGCAACCGCATCTCCGCCCGTGTGGCGGCCATCGCAGAGTCCGCCACGCTCGCCGTCGACGCCCGGGCCAAGGCCCTCAAGGCGGCTGGCGAACCGGTCATCGGCTTCGGTGCGGGCGAGCCCGACTTCCCGACGCCGGCCCACATCGTGGAGGCCGCCATCGCCGCCTGCCGCGACCCCCGCAACCACCGCTACACCCCCGCGGGTGGGCTCCCTGAGCTGAAGGAGGCGATCGCCGCCAAGACCCTGCGCGACTCAGGCTGGGAGGTGCTGCCCGGTCAGGTGCTGGTGACCAACGGCGGCAAGCACGCCGTCTACAACACCTTCACCACCCTGCTCGACCCCGGTGACGAGGTCCTGCTCCCTGCGCCGTACTGGACGACCTATCCCGAGCCGATCGCGCTCGCGGGCGCCACGACAGTGGTGGTGCCGACCGATGAGTCGTCCGGCTTTCGGGTGACGGTCGAGCAGCTCGACGCGGCGTGCACTCCCGCCACGAAGGCTCTGGTGTTCGTGTCGCCGTCCAACCCGACCGGCGCGGTGTACCCGCCGGAGGAGGTGAAGGCCATCGGCGAGTGGGCGCTTGACAAGGGCATCTGGGTGGTGACCGATGAGATCTACGAGCACCTCACCTTCGGGGAGCACCGCTTCGTGTCGATGCCCTCGGTGGTCCCCGAGCTGGCCGAGCGCTGCGTCGTGCTCAACGGAGTGGCCAAGACCTACGCCATGACCGGCTGGCGGGTGGGTTGGATGATCGGGCCGGCCGACGTGATCAAGGCCGCCACCAACCTGCAGTCGCATTCGACCTCGAACGTGGCGAACGTCTCCCAGCGGGCTGCCCTCGCCGCAGTCGCCGGTGATCTCGACGCGGTGGCTGAGATGCGCGCCGCGTTCGAACGGCGGGCGCACACCATCCACCGCCTGCTCAACCAGATCCCCGGTGTCACCGCCATCGAACCCCAGGGTGCCTTCTACGCGTTCCCCTCGTTCCGAGGCGTCCTCGGCAAGACCATCGCCGGCCGGCGCCCCACCACCACCCTCGAGCTCGCTGAGCTGATCCTCGACGAAGCGAAGGTGGCGATCGTGCCCGGTGAGGCGTTCGGCGCACCCGGCTACGCCCGCCTGTCCTTCGCGCTGGGTGACGACGACCTGGTGGAAGGCGTCACCCGCATCGGAGATCTGCTCGCCCGCGCGGAGTAGCCGTGGGGGAGGTCCTGCCCTACGGCTCCTGGCCCTCGCCGATCTCAGCAGCGCTGATCGTCGAGCAGGCGGTCTCGATCGGTGAGGTGGCCGTCGGCGTCGAAGACGTGTGGTGGTCGGAGCTGCGCCCCGCCGAGGGTGGCCGGGTCGCGGTGGTGCGACAGCGCCCCGGCGGTGAGCCGGTGGACGTGCTGCCGGAGGGGTTCTCGGCACGCACCCGGGTGCACGAGTACGGCGGGGGCGCGTGGTGGCTCCACGACGAGGTGCTGTTCTTCACGAACTGGGCTGACCAGCGCCTCTACCGGCTCGAGAGCGGGGGCGTACCACGAGCCCTGACGCCCGAGCCGGAGCTCCCGGCCGGTGCGCGCTACGCGGACGGTCGGGTCACCGTCGACGGTCGGTTGGTGATCTGCGTGCGCGAGCTGCACCGCCCGGACGGCGAGCCGGTGAACGAGATCGTCGCCATCGACGCGCACCAGGGTGGTGATCCGGTGGTGCTCGTCTCGGGGCCGGACTTCGTGTCGTTCCCGAGAGTCAGCCCCGACGGCCGTCGCCTGTGCTGGACCCAGTGGAACCACCCGGACATGCCCTGGGACGCCACCGAGCTGTGGGTCGCCGAGCTGGTGGAGGAGGGCGGCTCGCTCGCGCTGTCGGCGCCACGGGCGGTGGCAGGCGGGCCGGGCGAGTCCATCTTCCAACCGGAGTGGGCACCTGACGGGTCGCTGCTGTTCGTGTCGGACCGGCGCGACTGGTGGAACCTCTACCGCATCGCAGCCCGCGATCTCGAACCCAGCTCGTCGAGCGACCGCCCTCCGGTCGAACCGGTGGTGGTCCTCGAGGGAGACATCGGCGTTCCCCAGTGGGTCTTCGACCTGTCGCGCTACGCGCTGCTCGCCGACGGGCGCGTCCTGGTCGCCTTCGCGAGAGACGGGGTCGACTACCTCGCGGTGGCCGGGCGCGGCGACGGCGGCGAGTGGACCGTGCAGCAGCTGTCCTCCCCGTTCACCGCCGTCTCGTCGGTGCGTGCCTTCGGCGACGGCGCGGTGCTCGTTGGGGCCTCGTTCACCGAGGAGGCCTCGGTCGTGCTCACGGAGCTCCCACCGGGGAGTGACTCGATCGAGGTCGTTCGTCTGCGACCGCCACGGGATCTCGGCGTCGATCAGCGCTGGTTCTCCGTCCCCGAGCCGGTGACCTTCCCGACCACGGGAGGCGGGCACGCGCACGCGCTGCTGTACCGCCCCACGAACCCGGAGGTCTCCGCACCTGAGGGCGAGCGGCCGCCACTCGTCGTGATCAGCCACGGCGGCCCCACCTCGGCTGCCCGTCCCCAGCTCAACCTCACCGTCCAGTACTGGACCTCGCGGGGCCTCGCGGTCGCGGACGTCAACTACCGGGGCAGCTCGGGCTACGGGCGTCGCTACCGGGATGCGCTCGCGGGGCAGTGGGGGGTGGTGGATGTCGACGACTGCACCGCCGTCGCGTCTCACCTGGCGGCGCATGGGGAGGTCTGCGGTGAGCGGCTCGCGATCCGCGGGTCCAGCGCGGGTGGGTTCACGACGCTGTGCGCGCTGGTGTTCCGGGACGTGTTCGACGCAGGGGCGAGCCTCTACGGGGTCAGTGATCTCGAAGCGCTCGCCCGCGACACCCACAAGTTCGAGGCTCGCTATCTCGACCGGCTCATCGGACCCTACCCCGAGGCGCGCGAGCGCTACGTCGAGCGCTCGCCGGTGCACCACGCGGAGCGCATCGACTGCCCGCTCATCGTGTTCCAGGGACTCGAGGACGTGATCGTGCCTCCGGATCAGGCTGAGGTGCTCGTCGCCGCGCTGCGGGCCAAGGGCATGCCGGTGGCGTACCTGGCCTTCGAGGGGGAGCAGCACGGCTTCCGGCAGGCCGCCACCATCAGGCGTGTCCTGGAGGCGGAGCTGTACTTTTACGCCCGGGTGTTCGGCTTCGACCTGGCCGATCCGGTCGACCCGGTCGAGATCGACAACCTCTGACGGTTCGCCCACCGGCGGGACCGGTGGCCGGCGAGCGGGGAAGCGCATGACCGAAGAGCTCGCGTACGACGCGATCGCCCGTTTCGGGACGGAGGACGAGGTGCGCGAAGTGGTGGCGACCCTCGTCGAGCGAGGTATCGGCGCAACCTGGGAGCCGACCCCGGTTCCGGACCCCGAGACCGGAATGTCGACCTTCACCCTGCTAGTGGTGCCCGGCGACGGCGCTCGGGCCCGGGAGCTGCTGGGCCTGGCGCCGGGTGGCGATGACGAACCCACCGGGCGGTGGCGTCGGTTGCCGCAGTGGGCGTACCTGTTGGCGATCTTCGTGGCGGCGCTCATCATCATCCCCGCCATCGCGTTCTTCGTCAGCTACAAGCTCGCCGGTGGTTGAGACCGCGGCTCACACCTTCCCTTGGCGGGCTCGTGCGTCCATTGGCGGATGCTCCCGCGCGCCGGACAGGATGGCGACATGGCCCGCATCCTGGTGACCGAGCCCATTGCCGATCGCGGCCTCGAGCGGTTGCGTGCGGCCGGCCATGAGGTCGACGTTCGTTCGCCGTCCTCGCCGGAGGAGCTGATCGAGCTGGTTCGTGGAGCCCACGCGCTGATCATCCGCTCCGCAACACAGGTCACCGCTGAGGTGATCGAGGCCGGCTCGGAGCTGGTCGTGGTGGGTCGGGCGGGCATCGGTCTCGACAACGTCGACGTCGCAGCCGCGACCGAGCGTGGGGTGATGGTCGTCAACGCCCCCCAGTCGAACGTGCTGTCGGCTGCGGAGCACACGATGGCCCTGCTGCTCGCCCAGGCACGGAACATCCCCCAGGCGAACTCGGCGCTCAAGGAGGGGCGCTGGGAGCGTTCCCGCTGGACCGGTGTGGAGCTCTCCGACAAGGTCCTCGGCATCATCGGGCTCGGCCGCATCGGCAAGCTCGTCGCGCAGCGGGCGCTGGCGTTCGGCATGCGGCTCGTCGCCTACGACCCGTTCGTCTCCGCGGAGCGTGCCCGGCAGCTCAGCGTCGAGCTGCTCGACCTCGACGAGCTGATGGCGGTGGCGGACTTCGTGACCCTCCACGTGGCGAAGACCCCTGAGACGATCGGGCTGATCGATGCCGAGCGTCTGGCCAGGGCGAAGAGGGGCATCCGCATCATCAACGTCGCCCGGGGTGGGATCGTCGACGAGGCGGCGCTCGCCGACGCGATCCGCTCAGGTCAGGTCGCGGGTGCGGCGCTGGACGTGTTCGAGACCGAGCCGTGCACCGAGTCACCCTTGTTCGAGCTGCCCAACGTCGTGGTGACCCCGCATCTCGGGGCGAGCACGCATGAAGCACAGGACAAGGCTGGTGAGAC
>JBBFLY010000107.1:0-6749 GCA_037478855.1 Acidimicrobiales bacterium
CGGCGGTCCCCGAGGCTGGGCGCGACCGCGCAGCGTCGGCCGGTGCCCTCAGCCGGCTCGTTCGAGCAGCCGTCCCACCCACCGGGCGATCGTGGCGCGGGGCTGCGCACCGGGGATGAGCAGTCGATCCCCGACCCACCACGCAGGGGTGGAGGCCACGCCGTGCTCCCGGGCGAGCGTCATCGAGCGGTGGAGGGCGGCGACGCCGAGCCCTTCGCGCAGCTCCTCGTCGACGACCTGTGGGTCCGCGCCGGCTTCGGCGACCAGCGAGGCCAGCACTGCCGGATCGCCGAGGTCGCGGCCTTCCACCCAGTGGGCCCGGTAGCACCCGTCGTCGAAGGCGGCGAACGCGCCGGGGTGCTTCAACCGGAGGACCTCGGCGGTCTCGAGGGCCCGACGGGTGTTGGCGATGCGAGCCGGCTTGCGGAACGGGATGCCGAGGGCATCGCACTCCGACCCGACCAGCTCGAGGACGCGCTCGAGACGGCCACCCGGCCGGACGGGTCGACCCTCCGGGGGGACTTCGGGGTGCAGCTCGAAGGGGAGGGGCGTGACCCGGACCCCGAGGCGCTCCATGAGCTGGGTGCGGTCACGCCCGAGGTAGCACCAGGGGCACAGGTAGTCGCGCCACAGCAGTGCCTCCATCGGCCGGGCACGCTACCCGTACGCTGTCGGCCCATGCGGCTCGCCACCTGGAACGTCAACTCGCTCAAGGCGCGCCTGCCCCGGGTGGAGGCCTGGATCGTCGCTAACGAGCCCGACGTGCTCTGCTTGCAGGAGACGAAGCTCACCGACTCGGCGTTCCCGGCGCTGGTCTTCCACGGGCTGGGCTACGACAGCGCCCACCACGGTGAGGGTCGGTGGAACGGGGTGGCGATCCTGAGCCGGGTCGGGCTCGACCACGTCGTCTCCGGTTTCGGCGACGGTGGCCCACGAGACGATGAGGCTCGGCTGCTCTGGGCGACCTGTGGGCCGTTGCGGGTCGCGAGCTGCTACGTGCCGAACGGACGTGCGGTCGGCAGCGAGCACTATTCGTACAAGCTCCGCTGGCTTGAGCGGCTGGCCGGCGTGGTCGAGGAGCGCGAGCGGTCCCACCCCGGCTTGGCGCTTTGCGGCGACTTCAACGTCGCGCCCGATGACCGGGACGTCTGGGACCCGGCGGCGTTCGTGGGTGCCACGCACGTGACCGAGCCCGAGCGTGCTGCGATCCGTCGCCTCGAGGCGCTGGGTCTGCGCGACGTCGTGCGTGACCATCGACCCGATGGCGGGTTGTTCACGTGGTGGGACTACCGCGCCGGGCACTTCCACCAAGGGAAGGGGATGCGGATCGATCTGGTGCTCCTCGACGAGGCTCTCTGCGCCAGGGTGACCTCGGTGCACGTCGATCGTGCTGCCCGAAAGGGCCCCTCGCCATCGGACCATGCGCCGGTGGTGGTCGATCTCGCCCTGTGAGCGGCGGTCGGCCACGATGGGGTCGTGACTGACCGACCATCCCTGGGTTCTGACGCCCCCCGTTCCTCCGGCTTGTCCGGAGGGGCCGGCGCGTCCGGCCCCTCCGACCCCTCCGGCGATGCGGCCGTCCCCTCCGACGGCGAGCCGGGCGAGGTCGTGCGCTCCGCGCTCTACAGCCGCTGGCAGGAGCCCCCGGTCTCCGAGATGGACACCCGGCGGGTCGAGATGCGCAGGCTCGCCGACTCGATGCGGATCATCATCGAGCGCCTGGTCGCCACCGCCGCTCCGACCGAGGTCATCATCGACGCCGCCGACAAGCTCGCCCGGGTGGCGCTCACCTTCGACCAGCTGCGCGAAGGCACCCGCTACGAGGGCTTCGCCGAGGCCGCGAGCGCCGGCGGCGACCCGCACGCGTCGTTTGAGCACAGCCCGTTCATCGGTCGGGCGAACCCGTTGGCGCCCCCGATCTACTTGCAGGAGATCGATGGGAAGGTGCACGGGCGGGTGATCTTCGGCTCCGCGTACGAGGGCCCACCCGGCTGCGTGCACGGCGGCTACGTCGCGGGCGCGTTCGACGAGGTGCTGGGGGCGACCCAGTCGCTGTCGGGCACCCCCGGCATGACCGGCACGCTCACCGTCACCTACCGCAGCCCGACGCCCCTGCACACGGAGCTGCACTTCGTCGGTGAGCTGCTTCGGGTCGAGGGCCGCAAGATCTTCACCCACGGTGCGCTCTACGCGGGTGAGCGGCTCTGTGCGGAGGCCGACGGCCTGTTCATCTCCATCGGGGCGGAGAAGTTCGCCGAGCTCAAGGCTCATCGGGAGCGCAGCGAGCAGGCCCGTCTGCGTCGTGGCTGACCGCGCGGGCCCGCGCCGCTCAGCGCTCTGAGGATGCCGCCACGATCTCGAGCAGCTGGTCCCCGAAGCGGTTCACCTTGACCTCGCCCAGGCCGGCGATCGCGAGCAGGTCGGCGCGGGTGCGGGGCCGGCTGGCGGCGATCGCCTCCAACGTGCGGTCGTGGAAGATGACGTAGGCCGGGACCGCGGCAGCCTTCGCCTGCTCCGCCCGCCACGCCTTCAGGGTCACGAGCAGCTCCCTCGCTCGCTCGTCGAGATCGCTGGTGGCGAACGTTCGGCGGGGGCGCGTCCGGGAGCGGGCACGCCCGGGTCGAGGCGAGCCGGCGGCAGCCGGTCGGCGGTCGCGAGCGCCGTGGCTGAGGCGCTCACACGCGGCGGTGATCAGCTCGAGGTAGGGGGACGCCTCCCTCGGCAGCGGTCGCCCGCCGTAGGTGCGCTGCTCGGCCCAGCTGCACAGCAGGCGCTGCTCAGCCCGGGTGACGGCGACGTACAGCAACCGGCGTTCCTCGGCTCGCGCGGCCGGGGTGCGGGCGTGACCGATGGGTACCAGCCCCTGCTCGAGACCGGCCAGGTGCACGATCGGCCACTCGAGGCCTTTGGCGGCGTGGAAGGTGGCAAGCTCGACTGCATCACCGGCCGCGTCGGGTTGGTCGGCCCTCGTGGTCATCGCGAGCCAGGCGAGGAACCCGTCGACCGAGGCGCCTGGGTCCAGCGCGATGTAGTCGCGAGCGAGCTGGGCGAGGGCCTCCAGGTTGCCCGCCCGTTCCTCGCTGGTGTCGTCGTCACTGCTGCGCGCCGCGGCCGACGCGATCTCGAGGTCGGTGATCACCGCGGGCAGACGCTGGTTGCTGCGACGCAGCTCGCGCAGCCGTTCCTTGACCTCGGGCTGGTCGAGGAGCGCTCCGCCGCCGCGGACGCGAAACGGGATGCGGGCGGTACGGAAGGCCTCTTCGAGCAGCGCGAGCTGGGCGTTGGTGCGCACGAGAACCGCCTGCGCCCCCCAGCGCGCGCCGGGGCGGTGGTGGTCGCGGACCGCCCGGGCGATGCCGGCCGCCTCGGCCCGTTCGTCGGGGAAGGAACGCACCTCGGGGATCGGCCCGTCCGGGCGGTGGGCGCGCAGCGCACCTGCACCGGCCGTGCCTCGGGGGAGCAGGGCGTTGGCGACCGTGAGGATCTGCGGGCTGGAGCGGTAGTTGTCGATGAGCCGGATGACCTCGGTGCCGGGGTGGCGGTCGGCGAAGGTGGCGAGCAGGTCAGGGTCGGCCCCGTTCCAGGCGTAGATCGCCTGGTTGGGGTCGCCCACGACGCACAGGTCGGAGCTGGTTCCGAGCCACGCCTCGAGCAGCGCGTGCTGCAGCGGGTTGACGTCCTGGAACTCGTCGACGAAGAGGTGGCGGAACCGCCACCTCTGCGCAGCGGCGAACTCGGGGTCGGACGTGATCGCCTTGCGGGCGAGCGACAGCAGGTCGTCGAAGTCGACGACGCGACGCTTGCGCTTCTCTTCCTCGTAGCGCTCGTAGATCTGCGCGACCACAGCCGGATCGACGCTTGGCTTGCGACCGGCCGATCTCGCCGCCTCGGGATAGTCGGGGGGCTCGATGAGCCTGGCCTTGGCCCACTCGATCTCGCCCACGACGTCGAGTGCCACCGTGGTGTCCGCGCTTCTCGACGGCAGCAGTCTCGCGACCAGGCCCACCTTGCGGTCGAGCAGCTCGGGTGGACGTGTGCCCCGATCGGCCCAGCGCTGCCGGAGCTGGCCGAGGGCGACGGCGTGGAAGGTGCCGGCGGCGACCGTGTCGCGCAGACCGAGCTGGCGGAGCCGGCTGGTGAGCTCGCCTGCGGCCTTGCGGGTGAAGGTCAGTGCCAGGACGTGGCGCGGGTCGGCGTCGCCGGTCGCCGCCCGCCAGGCGATGCGCCGGGTGAGCACCCGGGTCTTGCCTGAGCCGGCGCCGGCGAGCACGCACAGGGGCCGGGCCGGACTGGTGACCGCGCGCCGCTGGCGCTCGTTGAGCCCCTCGAGCAGCGCGTCGGCGTCCACGCTGCGACGTTACCGACGGCCACTCACAGCGTGCCGGACCGCCGGCGCCGCTGGGGTGGCTGGCACCGAGCGCACTGCCGGCACCGAGCGCACTGCCGGCACCGAGCGCACTGCCGGCTGGGTGGCTTCGGCCGCTAGCCTGCGCGGACCACGACCGGCTCGTCCCCGATGGGTGGTCCGAGCCGGCGACCAGGGGGTCGAAGGTGATCGAGATCTCTGAGGACCGCTTCGAGGAGCTGGTGCGCGACGCCCTCGACTCGATCCCCGCGGAGCTCGCCCGGAGGATGGACAACGTGGCGGTGGTGGTCGCTGATCGGGCGGTCGACCCGCACCTGCTCGGGCTCTACGAGGGGATCCCCTTGACCGAGCGGGTCGACTACGGCATCGGTGCCGTCCTGCCCGACCGGATCACGATCTTCCGGGAGCCCATCCTCCAACGCTGCGACTCGGAGGCCGACGTGGTCGAGCAGGTGCGGATCACGGTCATCCACGAGGTGGCGCACCACTTCGGTATCGACGACGCGCGACTCACCGAGCTCGGCTGGGCGTGAGGGGTACGCTCGCGTCGTGCCCTATCCCGAGGAGAACCTCCACAGCAATGAGGAGCTCGTCCTCGATCTCCACCCGCACTGGTGGACGATCACCCCATCGATCGCGGCGCTGGCCGTGGTGCTGGGCATCGGCCTGTGGGCGGTCATCGACCGCTGGGAGGGGTTGGTCAACTACCTGCTCGCGGTGCTCGTGCTCGCCAACCTGATCTGGTTCGGTCTGCGCTACCTGCAGCTGATCACGACCCACTTCGTGCTCACCACCGACCGGGTGATCTATCGGTCGGGCATCCTGGCCAAGCGCGGGGTGGAGATCCCGCTCGACTCCATCAACGCCATCCACTTCTCGCAGAAGATCTGGGAGCGCGTGCTGGGTCTCGGTGATCTCAAGGTCGACTCGGCGAGCGTCGAGGGCGTGTCGGAGTTCGAGAACATCCGCAAGCCCAACCTGGTCCAGAACGAGATCTACATCCAGATGGAGAACAACGAGAACCGCAAGTTCGACCGGGTGGCGCAGGGCCTCAACGCAGCCTCGACGGGTGGGGCGGCGTCGCCGTCGATCCCCGAGCAGATCGCGCAGCTCGCGCAGCTGCGCGATCAGGGTCACCTCACCCCGGAGGAGTTCGAGGCCAAGAAGGCCGACCTGCTCCGCCGCATGTAGCGCTCGCGTGCGCATCGTCTCGCTTGTCCCGTCGGTCACCGAGAGCCTGCTCGCCTGGGGCGTGAGGCCGGTGGCGGTCACCCGGTTCTGTGAGCGACCGGAGCTGCCCCAGGTCGGCGGCACGAAAAACCCGGATGTCAGGGCGATCGTCGAGCTCGCTCCTGACCTGGTGGTGATGAACGAGGAGGAGAACCGCCGGGAGGACGCGGAGGCGCTCCGCGCGTCGGGTGTGGCCGTGCACGTGGTGCGGGTGGGATCGGTGCACGACGTCGAGCCTGCGATGGAGGAGCTGGCGGTGCTCGTCGGCGGCCCCCGGGTGGTGCGCGTCGAGCTGGGGGCTTCCCGCCCGGCTCGTCTGCGGGCGTTCGTGCCGATCTGGCGGCGTCCGTGGATGACGATCGGGCGCGACAGCTACGGGGCCTCGGTGATCCGTCACCTCGGGGTGGGGAACGTCTTCGACGATCGCGACCGCTATCCGGAGGTGAGCCTGGACGAGGTGGCCGAGCGGGCACCGGATGTCGTGCTGGCCCCGTCGGAGCCGTACCCGTTCGGTGAGCGGCACCGGGGCGAGCTCGAAGCGCTCGCCCCGGTGCTCTTCGTCGATGGGCGGGACCTGTTCTGGTGGGGTACGCGCACCGCCGACGCGCTCGCCCGGCTCGAGAGGCAGCTGCGCGGCTTCGCCGGCCCTACGCGATGAAGCTGGGAGTGGTGGGGGTGGGGGTCCACTGTTGAGGTGGGGGCCTCCACGAATCTGGTGGCTGCTTGACGGTCTGAGGGTCGGGAGGCTCTGGTGGTTGACGGTAGTTGTGGTGGGGCGTGGTTCGGCGCGGCCGGATTCGAGGTGTTGTTGGTGAATGTCGACGGCGACGGAGGCTCGGTGGTTTTCGGGGTTGAGGCGACGGTGGGTGGCCTGGTGGCGTGCCTTTCGTGTGGGGGGCGGGCTCGGTCGAAGGATTGGCGGTGGGTGACGTTGGTGGACGCGCCGGCGGGTGGTCGGCCGGTGCGGGTGCGGTGGTGGAAGCGGATCGGCACTGCGCGTGATCGTGGGATGAGGGTCTTGTAGAGGGTTCACCCGTGTGGGTCGGGGCCTCGCTGGAATCGGTGTGTTCCGGCATCGATCCGAGGAGGCCCCGATGGCTGCTGACTGTATGCGGGTGCGGTTCCATCTGCGGTTGATCCGTGTGGTGGCGGT
>JBBFLY010000108.1:0-2746 GCA_037478855.1 Acidimicrobiales bacterium
GAACGTGCGGTAGGTGCCCGCGGGCACCACACCGGGATGAGGCACCGAGAACTCCTCGCCGACCGGGAGATCCGGGACGTCGACCGGGCCTGGCGCAGTGGTGGTCGGGGTGCGCGCGACGCAGGCGGGGAGCGTCACCCGCGTCGTGAGCTCCGGCGTTGACACGGTCACCTGGTGCCGCCCCTCCCGGGCGCAGACCACCCGCCAGCTGGCGATGCCGTCACGGCCGGTGGTGGCGGTGGGTTCGCCGTCGAGACGGAACCCGCCGTCGAGCTCGACCCGCGCCGGTGCGCCCGCGATCCCCTGGCCGGTCACGATGCCCTCGGCGTTCACCGACTGCTGGGTGTACAGGGCGCGCAGCGTGGCTGGCTCGCCGACCCGAGGCTCGCCGGAGTCGAGGGTGGCCAGCAGCTGGCGTCCGTCGAAGCGGGAGAGACGGATCTCCACGTCGACGCTGGCCTGGTTGGCCGCCAGGAACACCACCTCAGCCTCCGTC
The DNA here is from genome assembly GCA_037478855.1 of Acidimicrobiales bacterium. Taxonomy (GTDB): domain Bacteria; phylum Actinomycetota; class Acidimicrobiia; order Acidimicrobiales; family Acidimicrobilacustridaceae; genus Rhabdothermincola. The sequence goes on from JBBFLY010000108.1 coordinate 497, forward strand.
GCTGCGAGGGAGGGTTGGAGCCAGGCCCGCACCCGGTAGTGGCCACCGAGGAGCTGGGTGACGGTGAAGCCGCCGTCGTCAGCGGTGGTCACCTCGGTGGAGGCGACGCGGTCGCCGACCACCCGCTGCACCCGCACGGTCGCGCCGGCGACCGGGCCATCCGGACCGGTGACCTTGCCGCGCAGCGTCGAGCTCCCACCGAAGATCGGAAGCGGCGGCTCGGCGGCACGCCTTCCCTTGACGGGCAGGAGCACGGCCGTGCGGGTGTCGGGCACCACGAAGCCCTCGGGGGCGCGCACCGGGGTGGGCCGATCATCGCCGGGGAGCAGAAGCAACGTGGAGCTCGTCGTGGACGCCGCGCGCTGATCTCCTCCTGACGAGCAGGCCGCGGCGGCCGCCACGACCGCGACGGCCGCGAGGAGGATGACCGTCCGGCGTCGGGGCCTCTCGTGGGATCGATCGGTATGGGTCATCAGCAGTCGGTGTCACCCTCACCCGCTCGAGCAAGGGTAGAACCATGCCACCGCTGACGGTCGGATGGGTGGCGCGCCGCGCAGGGCCGCGCGGTCAGCGGATGAGGCGCGGCTCGTCGCCGGTGAGATCGATGATCAGCGTGGGCGCCATCGCGGAACGGAGCTGCTCCCAGGCCTCGAGCGCGGCCGCATGCTCCCGGCGGGCCAGCTCCAGGTGGAGCTGCGCGGTGGACACGTCGCGCCGGCGGGCACGGAACTCGGCGAACGACGAGTAGCCGTGGCGGCGCAGCAGCGCCTGCTCGCGAGCCAGCGCCACCTCGAGGGCCTTGCGGACCTGCCTGCTTCTGGGCGTGGCGAGCGAGCCGGCCTGCGCCCAGAGCACCTCGGTGTGCGCCCGCTCGATGGCCCGGACCTGCTGGTCATCCTCCGACGGGTGTGCAGCGGTGCGCGCCTCCCGTTCGGCGTGCGCCAGGTGGGCGCGGGCGCTGGCGAGCCGTTGAAGCGCCTGGACCACCTCGCGGTCACTGGGCCCCACCCGCAGCTCAGGATCATCCCCGATCGATCGCCAAGTCTCGATGATCGCCATGCCTGCCCTCCCTGTGGCGTGGGCCACACATTGTGACCGCCCTCGATCGGCCCCGCAACGCGCTCGACCGACCGGGCTGCGCGCCCCACGGGTCAGCGTGGACGGGACGAGGGGCCGGGCCGGGCACCCCGCAGGAGCCGCCCCGGCCGGGCGCCGGTGTCCTCCCCCTCAGCCATGATCACCTCGCCCGCGTTGATGGTGGCGACGTAGCCGTCCGCCCGCTGGATCAGACGCCGGGCACCTCCGGGCAGGTCATGGACGACCTCCGGCCGGCGCAGGCGCAACCGATCGAAGTCGATGAGGTTCAGGTCGGCCTTGCACCCGGGTAGGAGCCGGCCGCGGTCACCGAGGCCGTAGAGATCCGCGGTGGCACCCGTGATCTTGTGCACCGCCAGCTCGAGCGGCAGCCGTGGGCCACGCCGCCGATCCCGCACCCAGTGGGTGAGCATGAAGGTGGTGCTGCTGGCGTCGCACGTCTGGCCGCAGTGCGCACCTCCGTCGCCGAGACCGAAGGCGGTCACAGTGCGGGTGAGCATCTCGTAGGTGGGGTCGAGCGTCCCGTCTGCGTAGTTCAGCACCGGCGAGTTCAACAGCTCGCGGCCATCACGGGCGACGAGCAGGTCGTAGAGCTTCTCCCAGGCCGACACCCCCTCCCGAGCCGCGAGCGCCGCGACGCTCGACTCGGGCGGGGGCTCGTAGTCGGGTGGATCGCCCAGGACGAACATCCGGGCGGGATCCATGAACCCAGCCACGATCGGGTCGTCGGCCATCGCGGTCAGCTCGGTGACCAGTCGTGCCCGGCGCGCCGGGTCGGCGAGCAGCGCGACCTGCTCGCGCCGCGGCCGGGCGGCGAGCTCCTGCCAGCTGGGCACGAACAGGAAGGGGTGCAGGGTTGTGAGGCCGATCAGCAGCGAGACGGTTCGGGCGTGCACCTGGGGGCGCACGGCCGCACCTTCGGTTGCCGCGGCGGCTGCCAGCTCGAGCATCCGCCTCCAGTCATCGGGGGCCTGATGGTTCTGGCTGAGCGCGAAGCACACCGGCCGTCCGATGCGACCGGCGAGCCTGCGCATCCAGGCCATCTCCTGTTCGGGGGCGTCGAGGTCCTCACCCATCACCCCGGCGGGCGCCAGCTCGAACACCCCCCTGCCCACAGCTCGCAGCGCGTCACCGATGCCGAACAGCTCGTCCTCA
>JBBFLY010000108.1:2756-6659 GCA_037478855.1 Acidimicrobiales bacterium
GGCGAAGGTGCCCGGCACCGGCCGCCCGTCAACCGCCATGTGCATGATCGTCCGGGAGGTCGAGAACCCCAGAGCGCCCGCTTCGAGCCCCTCAGCGACCAGCCGAGCCATCGCCGCGATGTCCTCGGTGGTCGCGGGTTCGTTGTCGGCCCCCCGCGCTCCCATCACGTAGGCCCGCACCGCGCCGTGGGGAACCTGGGCGCCGATGTCGAGGGCGTGGGGCACCGAGTCGAGGAAGTCGAGGTACTCGGGGAAGCTCTCCCACCCCCAGCGGATCCCGGCGTGCAGCGCGGTACCGGGGATGTCCTCGACTCCTTCCATGAGGCCGATCAACCACTCCCGCTCGGCAGCGCGCACCGGTGCGAAGCCCACCCCGCAGTTGCCCATCACCACCGTGGTGACGCCCTGCCAGCAGCTCGGCGTGAGCAGCGGATCCCAGGTGGCTTGACCGTCGTAGTGGGTGTGGATGTCGACGAAGCCAGGGGTGACGAGCAGACCATCGGCGTCGATGACCCGGCGGGCCCGGCCGTCGATCTGCGCCGCGATCTCGGTGATCACCCCGCCGGTGACCGCCAGATCACCCCGGAAGGCCGGTGCACCCGTGCCGTCGACGATCGTTCCGCCCCGGACGAGCAGGTCGTACATGGCCCCTGTGTAGCGCCACCCGGGGTGACGGTCCACTGGGTCGGGGACAACGCAGCCCGTTACGCTGCGGCCGTGCACGCCCGACCCGCCGTCGTGCTGCTCTCCGGTGGGCTCGATTCAGCCACCTGTCTCGCCCTCGCCCGCGCCGAGGGCTTCGCGTGCGTCGCGATGAGCTTCCGCTACGGCCAGCGCCACCATCTCGAGCTCGACGCCGCAGCACGCATCGCCGCTGGCGCGGGGGTGGAGCACATCGTGGTCGACATCGATCTCGCGGCTTTCGGTGGCTCGGCGCTCACCAGCGAGCATCTCGCAGTCCCGAAGCACGACTCGCTCGACCACCTCGGCGGGTCCATCCCCATCACCTACGTCCCGGCCCGCAACACGATCTTCCTGTCCTTCGCCCTCGCGCTCGCCGAGGTGCGGGGAGCCAGCGACATCTTCATCGGGGTCAACGCGCTCGACTACTCCGGCTACCCCGACTGCCGACCCGAGTACCTCGAGGCGTTCGAGCGGATGGCCAACCTGGCCACCCGGGCTGCGGTCGAAGGCGCCACGCTGCGGATCCACGCCCCGCTGGTCACCCTCACCAAGGCGCAGATCATCCGTCGGGGTGTAGAGCTCGGGGTCGACTACGCGGCCACGCTCAGCTGCTACGACCCGACCCCGGACGGGTTGGCCTGCGGCCACTGCGACAGCTGCCTGCTGCGCGCCCGGGGGTTCCGCGAGGCGGGCGTGGAAGATCCCACCCGCTACGCGAGCCCACCACCGGTACCCTCGACCGGGTGAGCACCTACGCGGTCAAGGAGGTCTTCGCGACCACGGCGACCACGACCGGATCGCAGGGACAGGCTTCGGGGTGAGCACCTACGCGGTCAAAGAGGTCTTCGCGACCCTCCAAGGCGAGGGTGCGCGCACCGGTCGGGCCGCGGTGTTCTGCCGGTTCGCCCGCTGCAACCTCTGGAGCGGCCTCGAGCGGGACCGGGCGTCGGCCACCTGCCGCTTCTGCGACACCGACTTCGTGGGCACCGACGGGCCGGGCGGCGGGGTGTTTCGCGGCGCGGACGCACTCGCCGACCACGTGGCGGCGATCTGGCCCGGGCGTGACGGGCAGCTCGGAGCCGAAGGCGGTCGCTACGTGGTCTGCACCGGTGGGGAACCGCTGCTGCAGCTCGACGAGGAGCTGGTCGAGGCGTTCCACCAGCGCGGGTTCGAGGTGGCCGTCGAGACCAACGGCACGCTTCCCGTCCCCAGCGGCGTCGACTGGGTCTGCGTGAGCCCCAAGTCGGGCACCGAGCTGGTCGTCACCTCGGGCGACGAGCTCAAGCTGGTCTTCCCCCAGCGCGGCGCCGAGCCCGAGCGCTACACGCACCTCGACTTCAACCACTTCTTCCTGCAGCCGATGGACGGCCCCGACCTGGCGGCGAACACGCAGTTGGCCATCCGCTGGTGCCTGGAGCATCCTCAGTGGCGACTGAGCGTGCAGACCCACAAGCTGCTCGGCATCCCCTGACCATCGCATGACCCGTCGGACCTGAGCACCCCATGGAGATCTTCCGCGAGTTCGGCTTCGAAGCGGCCCACCAGCTCCCCAACGTGCCGGAGGGCCACAAGTGCGCGCGCCTGCACGGCCACTCGTTCCGGGTGCGGGTCTACGTGGAGGGTCCGGTCGGGGAGACGACGGGCTGGGTCACCGACTTCGCCGATCTGGACGAGGCGTGCGCACCGGTCCGGCAAGCCCTCGACCACCGGTACCTCAACGAGATCGATGGCCTCGCGAACCCGACCAGCGAGGTGCTGGCCGGCTGGATCTGGGAGCGGCTCGCACCTGCCCTGCCCGGGCTGAGCCGCGTCGTGGTCCGCGAGACGTGCACCTCCGGGGTGGAGTACCGCGGGCCGGCACCGGCCAGCTGAGCGACCCGAGCCACAGCTGCTCTCGGATGCTCGGGGCCGCTCAGGGCGCTTCGGGGTGGGTGAGGTCGATCGGTGGGGGGTAGTCGGGGATCTCCGGCAGGTCCCCGAGAAGCAGGCCATCGTCGCCCGAGGTGTCAGCCAGCTCATCCTGCTCAGGCAGCAACAGCGCCTGCCGGTACGCCTCCTGCGCATCGGCGAGCTCCCGACGAGCGAACTCGACGAAGACCGGATCGACCTCGTCGGCCGAGTTGGCAGGCGCCCGGCGCAGCTCCTGCAGCTGCTCGTAGGAGACCACACCGAGCCGCTCGAAGATCAACCGCTGCTGCAGCTCGACCTCGGCCAGGCGCTCACGGGCTGAGCCCCCGCCGAAGCGGCTCTGGGCCTTCTGGCGGAGCTTCTCGATCTCCGCCTGGTAGCTGTCGACCCGCGCCAGGTCTTCCGGATCCCATGAGGCGCGCTGCCGTTGAGCAGCGAGCTTCTCCTCGAGCTGTTCCAGCTGCGACCTGGCGGTGGCGAGCCGGCGCAGCGCTGCGAGCAGCTCGCGCTCCTTGAAGGACAACCGGGGCTCAGCCGGGGAAGGGCGAGACGGGGGGACCTCGTCCGGGGGCATGCGAGCAGTCGACTCCTCAGGGATCGGGGCCGTGCGATCAACGACCTAGTTCGTCTTACCCATCGGCAGGAAGGTGCTCGCGTTGAACGGAAATGCCACCGAACGTGAGCTTCGTCTCGACGAGCACCTCGTCGATGAACGCCGCCACCTTGGACGACCACAGGTAGCCGACGTGGTTGCCGGGGTACCAGCGGATCCGGGGACGTCCCCAGTGCTCCCACAGGGCGTGCGCCTGGCGGGGATGGGACATGCGGTCGGCGAGCCCGGCGAAGATGAACCGCCGCTCGACTGGCACCGCGGGATCGATGGCAAGCGGCGACACCACCCGGTGCACCTCCTCGGCCGGACCACCCAGGATCCCGTGCTCGACGGCCCGACGGGCGATGTGAGCCGGGCTCTGCGAGCGGAACATCGCGGGGAAGTCCGTCACCGGGATCCCCGCGAGCACCATCGCGAGGCCCGGTTCGAACCCGGCGACCAGCGCCGCGGTGTAGGCCCCGAGCGAGACCCCGTAGAGACCGACTGCTGACGCAGCTTGCGTGTCACGCAACCAGGCCAGCACCCGGCGCACGTCCCAGACCGCCTGGGCCAGGCCGTGCACGGTGTTGATGAGGTCGAAGCCGAGGAACTGGTCGCCACTCATGCGAGTGACCTTGCGGCGACCGTGCAGCGGCAGCGTCGGCCCGATCAGGTTGAGGCCCAAGTCTCGGTGCAGGTGCGCGACGCGGAACGCCGGG
>JBBFLY010000109.1:0-6510 GCA_037478855.1 Acidimicrobiales bacterium
CTGCCGCCCGCTCCGCCGCAAACAACCCACCCAACGGATCCCCCGGGTCGTATCGAACGAGACGGGTGTGGATCAGGACACCCCGCTCGTTCCGACACAGGAAGGCATATACCTGCCCCTGTTCCGGCTGGACCGGATCGCTGAGGTAGTTGATCGGACTGATCGTCGGCCCCGACATCGGCGCGTCGACGCGGTGGTAGGTACACACCCACCGACCCCCACCACCCCCACGCCACCGGAACCCGCCCAACTCCTCCCCAGACGGCCCCCGCACCACCACCGCCGTCGGCACCCCCGACGACACCAACGCGCCGGGGACCACCTCCCCGTCGACACCCGCACTGGCCGGGCGGGCAGTCAGCGTGGCCAGCACCAACAGGAGGAGAGCTACCAATCCACGCATCCGGATACCCCCTCCCACTCAGAGATGACCGCGGCGTCATGGAGCTTCCACTGATCGCCCTCCCTCACGAGTTCCGCCTTGATCAACCGGGTGTTCACGGCATCGTTGAGAACCGCCCCCGTGCTGCTGTCGACGATCAGCCCGTCATCGACCGAACAGTCACGCACCTCAGCGCGGTCGCCATCGACCAGTACGTCGATCGGGTTGTGCGAGTAGCGGGCACCCTCGGGCAAGCGAAACCTCTGCCCTAGGTCGCGGTGCTTCCGTGTCGCCTCCACAGCTCTGGAGTACGCGCTACCCGTCGCGTACCGCTCAAGGTCGGGATGATCCGGGTTCGGCGGGTCGTTCGCCGCCAGCCACGTGTCCCAATACCCCTTGTACGCAGCCAGGATCGCATCCTGCTCGGCCGACGGTTGGATGCTCGACGTCGACGACGTGACCACCTGCTCGACCACAGAGGGAGGAGTCGACGTCGAAGTCGTCACCGACTCCTCCCCCCTGCTCCCGCCACCGCACCCGGCAACCAGCAGACCGAGCGCCATCATGCCCGCCACACGACGCATGCCCGTCTCCCGTCACTCCGCCAACGCCGATGCGGCTCCGAAACCTACGAACCACCACCAGCGCGCTCAACCGGACATCGGTCACATCCGACGCGTCTCGCAGCTCTCGCACCACTGTGCGTCGCGATAAGGGCCGAGCCGGGCCGGTTGCGGGCAGTTCCGCTGCAACCTCAGGAAGTGAGCGCTCGGACCAGGCGAGCCCAGGCCTCGATGTCGAGCTGCTCCGGCCGCGCCGCGGGATCGATCCCCGCCCGGACGAACGCCTCAGCCGGCACCTGTCCGGCGAGCGATCGTCGCAACATCTTGCGACGCTGACCGAAGGCCTGACGCACCAGCGAGAACAGCAGCTCAGGGTCCGCGTCGACCGCGGGGCGGGGCCGACGGACGATCTGCACCAGCACCGAGTCGACCCGGGGCTGGGGCACGAAGACCGTCGGGGGTACGTGACCAACGATCTCGGCTTCAGCGTGGTAGGCGACCTTCACCGAGGGGATGCCGTAGGCGTCGTCCCCCGGCCCCGCCACCAGGCGCTCCCCCGCCTCGCGCTGAACCATCACCAGCATCCGGTGGATCTGCGGAACGCTGTCGAGCAGATCGAGCACCAGCGGGGTGGCCACGTTGTACGGGAGGTTCGCAACGAGCACCCAGTGGTCGCGGCCCGAGAGCACCCGTCCCCAGTCCAGCGCGCGGGCGTCGCCTTCCACGACCCGCACCCCGGCGCCCTCGACCTGCTCGCGCAGCACCGGTACCAGGTAGCGGTCCACCTCGATCGCGGTCACCTCGGCGCCGGTCTCCGCCAGAGCGAGGGTGAGCGAGCCCAACCCAGCGCCGATCTCGACGACAGCATCGCCCTCCCCGACCTCGGCCAACCGCGCGATGCGGCGCACGGTGTTGGGATCCGCGACGAAGTTCTGGCCGAGCGCCCTGCTCGGGCTGAGGCCGTGTCGCTCGAGCAGCTCGCCGATGCGGCGATGGCTCAGCAGGCGCCACCCCAAGGGGCCGGGCCGGAACGGCGATACAGGAAGAGGGCCAGGGCATCCTGGTCGGCGGGTGACGCCTGGTTGGGTGCCACCCCGACGAGATCGCCCCGGCCGGCGAGCCGGGCCGTGCTGTCCCAGGTGGAGCGCAGGAACTGGTACGCGCCGTAGTAGAGGCCGTTCGCCGACACGATGCTGTAGTTCCCCCCGGACTCCCGCCGGCGTACGCACGCGAGGAAGCTCGATTCCTGGGGTGTCATGCCGGGGGCGGTGCTCAGCTGCGGGGGTGCCGGCGCGACGGAGGCCGGCGCCTTCGCAGGCAGCCGCGTCGTGGTGGTCGCCGGCTTCGGCTTCGTGGTGGTGGTCGTCGGCTTCGGCTTCGGCTTCGTGGTGGTGGTGGTGGGAGCTGCAGTGCTGGGTGGAGCCGACACCGACACCATCGTGGTGGTTGCGAGCTCCGTCGGCGGCGGGGCCAGCGAAAGGCCGCTCGGGTCGCCCGGACCAGCCTCGACGGTCTGCTCGGCCTCAGCGAGCGGGAACAGCGCGGTGGTGAGCGAAGCCAGGAAGATGGCACCGAGGATGCCGTAGAAGAACCGGCGCCGCTGGTGCTGGTGGTGGTCGGATCCCATGACTGCGTACGCCTCTGAAAGGCCCTACTCCGCCCGAGGCACGACGCGCACCCTAGGGGGGGCTGTAATGGAACCGCAACTTTCGCAATGCGACTGTGACGGACGTCAACCGATGGTCACAAAGCCAGGAGCGCTGCGCCTCGGCGGATCAACCGGCGTGATACACGACGCAGCCGGGATACAACCAGTGCCGTCTGACAGGCCCGATCAGCGTCCGCAGAAGGGCCCACAGCGCAGACGTCGTGCTCGGACGGGATGACCAGCGCACCACTCAGGACGAGCGCGACGAGGGCAAGGAGGGTGGCAGCCGGTAGAGGCGCTCGGCATTGCGCCAGGAGGCCTCGGCCACCTCCTCGACCGGCCAGCGCCCGGCTTGAGCCACCGCCGCGCCCACGAGCGGAACCAGTGCAGGTCGGTTGCGACGCCCACGGTGCGGCTCGGGAGCGAGATACGGGCTGTCGGTCTCCACGAGCACTCGCTCGAGTGGACAGAGCGCAACTGCGGCCCGAACCTCGCCCGCCGTCTTGAAGGTGACGATCCCGCTGAACGACAGGGAGAGCCCCAGATCCAGCGCGCGGCGGGCCTCGGGGGGACCACCGGTGAAGCAGTGCAGCACCGCCCGCTCCGGCACCCCCTCTGCGGCCAGGATGTCAAAGGTGTCCGGCCACGCCTCGCGGGTATGGATCACGAGCGCCAGCCCGTGCTCGTGGGCCAGCCCGATCTGCGCGGCGAACACCTCCCGCTGCACCGCGCGGGGTGAGTGGTCGTAGTGGTAGTCGAGACCGCACTCCCCCACCGCCACGACCTGCGGCAGACCGAGCAGCTCGACGAGGCCGCCGAGACCCCCGCTCGCGTCGTGGGGATGGACCCCCGCCGTCGCCCAGACCCCCTCGTGAGCATCGGCCACCTCGACGGCTCGGCGGCTGGACGCCACATCGGTACCGACGGTGATGAGACGCTCGACGCCTCCGGCCCGCGCCTCCTCGACGAGGGCGGCGCCCGACGCACCAGGCTCGAGATGACAGTGGCTGTCGATCCAGCGCATCGGGTTGCCGACCCCTCACCCCGACGTGGCGTTGATGCGGGGGAAGAGCGCCTCACCCTTCTCGACCGGGAGACCGCCCGGGTAGCCACCCCACGCCGCCGCATCCGGCAGTCGCTGGTCGCCCGGTGATCCCTCCAGGCCGATGCGCCGCCAGATCTCCTCACAGGTAGCGGGGATGGCTGGGTACGCGAGCACGGAGACGATCCGCAGGACCTCCAGCGCATCGCCCATCACCGCATCGAGCTCGGCACCCGGCTCCATCTTCCAGGGCTCGTTGGCCTCCAGGTGGGCGTTCGCATCGTGAACCAGCCGCCACGTCGCCTCCAGCGCCCTCGACGGTGCAACGGACGCCCACGCGGCTGCGGCCGCTTCGTACACCTCCGAAACCAACCCGGCGAGGGGACTGTCGGCCCCCGGGGCCGGCCCGACCCCGCCACACTTTCGCGAGACCACCGTCGCCACCCGCGAGAACAGGTTGCCCAGGTTGTTGGCGAGATCGCTGTTGTACCTGGTGACCATGCCCTCGTAGGAGAAATCGCCGTCCGGACCGAAGGGCTGATCCCGCAGGAAGTGGTAGCGGAACCCGTCGACGCCGAACTCGTCGACGAGATCCGCGGGGAAGATCTGGTTGAGGCGGGTCTTGCTCATCTTCTCGCCTCCGACCAGCAGGAAGCCGTGGACGTGGATGCGGTGCGGGGGCGGCAGATCCGCCGCCAGCAGCATCGCCGGCCAATAGACGCAGTGGAACCGCAGGATGTCCTTGCCGATGAGGTGGTGCACCGCCGGCCACCACGCCTCGAAGCGGGCCTGGTCCTCTCCGAAGCCGATGCCGGTCACGTAGTTGATCAGCGCGTCGTACCAGACGTAGAAGACGTGCGACGGGTCCCACGGCACCTCGACACCCCAGCGGATGGAGGTGCGGGTGATGGAGACGTCCTCAAGCCCCTGGCGAATGATGCCAAGCGCCTCGTTGCGCTTCCCCTCCGGCTGCACTGCGTCCGCGTTGGAGGCGTACCACTCGAGCAGCGGCTCCTCGAAGGCGGACAGCTTGAAGAACCAGTTGTCCTCCTCGAGCCACTCCACCGGCTTGCCGTGGATCGGGCAGTTGCCGTCGATGAGGTCCGCTTCGGTGTAGTAGGCCTCGCAGGACACGCAGTAGAGGCCCGCGTACGTCCCCTTTTCGATCCAGCCGTTGTCGTAGATGCGCTGGAGGAACGTCTGCACGCTGCGGTGGTGACGGGGCTCGGTGGTGCGGATGAAGTCATCGTTGGAGATGTTGAGCAGACGCCAGGTGTCGCGAAACCGCTCGCTCGTGGCGTCCGCGTGCGTCAGCGGATCCAGTCCGCGCTCCTGGGCGGCGCGGGCAACCTTCAGCCCGTGCTCGTCCGTGCCGGTGAGGAAGAAGACGTCGTCGCCGACGAGGCGGTGCCAACGAGCCAGCGCGTCGGCCGTCACGGTCGTGTAGGCGTGGCCGATGTGCGGGACGTCGTTGACGTAGTAGATGGGTGTCGTCACATAGAACCGGTTCGGCACGGCTCACAGGCTACGGGCCGGAGCGGGCCACGACGAACGCAGGTGCCCCCACCGAACCTGTCAGCCACACGGGCGGAACACAACACGAGCGCTGACAAGAACAGGTGGTCGCCAGCCGGGGACGCACGCCGGGCTACGCGATCTGTCCGCCGCCCGACCGAAGGCCGGCGTGAGCACTGCGACCGGGACCGCCCCGAGGGGCGAGCCAGGGGCGCACGACGATCCGGCTCCACTGTGGAAGCCCCGGCACGTGCACGAAACTCACCCAACGGCCCTCGTCATCGACGCCGTCAGGCCGCAGCTCAACGACCGGCTCCTCCTCGGGCGGGTTCTCGAGGGTGTTGCGCAGACCCAAGAGCATCCCCGACAGCATCAGACCGGCCAGGCCACCCCGACCCACCCGGCCGTTCGAGGACGGCTTACCCTCGGCGATCGAGCCCCGTTGCTCCAGCGCCCTCAGGGTCGCCTCGTCGTAGAGCTCCTCGAGGGAGAGCGGCTGGTCCACCCCACCGAGCCTACGAGCCGACGCCCCGTGCGAGACTGGTCGCGATGGGTTGGACGGTGGCCACACGCGTCGGGGCGGCGCTCCTCGTGCTGGTCGTGGTGACCTCGTTCACCGGGCTCAGCGGCCCGGGGCCGCTCAGCCGCTACCGGTACGCCGAGCTGCACGATCTCGCCACAGCGATCGACGAGCAGGCCGGGGATCTGCGAACCCCGGACGACTGCTGGCGGGAGCTCAACGGCGCAACCGGCCCCATCCGGGAGATCGCGCGGGTGGACGTGCTGCGCAGCCGGGTCGTGGTGCGCGCCTACGCGTCTGCGTCCGGCAGGATCGACCCGGTGACCGCCACCGCTGTCGACCAGGGCATCCGCCGGGCGATCGCCACCGACGCGCGCTTCAGCCGCGACATGGTGATCGTCGAACCCTCGCCTGACGGGTGGTCCCCCCTGGTTTCGTGCCGGCTCGTGATCCGCCGCTGGGTCACGGGATTCTGATCGGCACGACAACCGGGCCCTCACCCGTGCCGGGTCGCGAGGTCGTACACCCGACGCCTGCTCACGCCCAGCTCCCGGGCGACCTCGGCGACTGCGTCCCTGGTCGACCGTCCCGCGTTGACCTGCCGCTCGAGTGCGTCGGCGATCTCCCGGTCGGTCGGCCCGTCCACCGGCGGGGCCCCCTCGATGACGAGCACGTACTCGCCCCGAGGCTCCACCTCCTGGACGTAGCGGAGCGCCTCGCCGAGGGTTCCCCGCCATACCTCCTCGTGCAGCTTGGTGAGCTCGCGGGCCAGCACGACCCTCCTCGCGGTGTCGAGCGCGTCGGCGAGATCGGCGAGGGTCCGCGCCAGGCGATGTGGCG
>JBBFLY010000110.1:0-6370 GCA_037478855.1 Acidimicrobiales bacterium
ACGCAGCGGTTCGGCACCCTCTCGTCCGGTGAGCGGCAGCGGGTGCTGCTCGCCAGGACGCTCATGAGCGACCCGGGCCTCGTCCTGCTCGACGAGCCCACGGCCGGTCTCGACCTGCCTGGACGGGAGGGGCTGGTCGCCACGCTCGACTCGCTCGCCGCTGACCCGGCGACGCCTCCCACGGTGCTCGTCACCCACCACGTGGAGGAGATCCCACCCCGGTTCACCCACGCGCTGCTGCTCGCTGGCGGCCGGGTTCACGCATCGGGTCCCATCGACGAGGTCCTCACCTCAGGGACGCTGTCCGCATGCATGGGGATCGAGGTGCGCCTCGATCGGGACCCGCGATCCGGTCGATTCCGCGCGCAGGCGATCCTGCCCCCCGGTTGACCTCGGCCCCGGAAGCCGTCGGATCCCGGGGAGCCGCTCACGATTCGTCGCCGGCCGCCGCGTGCGCCATCCAGGTCTCGTACATGGCGGCGTAGCGGCCCCCGAGCGCCACCAGCTGCTCGTGGGTGCCGACCTCGACGATCCCCGCATCGTCGACCACCGCGATGCGATCCGCCCGCATCGCCGTGGCCAGGCGGTGTGCGATCACGATCGCCGTGCGACCCTCGAGGAGCACGTCCAGCGCCGCTTCGATCTTGGCCTCCGAGCGCAGATCGAGGTTCGAGGTCGCCTCGTCGAGCACCAGCACCCGGGGTCGGGCCAGGAAGGCGCGTGCCAGGGCGAGGAGCTGGCGCTCACCCGAGGAGAGCGATGCCCCACGCTCGTGCACCGGCGTGTCGAGCCCGTCGGGCAGCCGGGCGATCAGGTCGTCGATCCCGACCAGCCAGCAGGCCTCGAGGATCTCCTCGTCGGAGGCGTCTGGGCGGGCGAAGGCCAGGTTGTCACGGATGGTGCCGTGGAACAGGAAGGGCTCCTGGGGGACCACGCCGAGCTGTCGGCGCAGCGACTCCAGGGTCACCGTGCGCAGGTCGTGACCGTCGATCGACACCGAGCCGCGCTCGGGGTCGTAGAAGCGCACGACGAGCTTGGCGATCGTGGACTTGCCCGCGCCGGTCGGTCCCACCAGTGCGAAGGTCTCGCCGGGGGAGATCTGGAGGGTGACGCCGTCGAGCACCGCCGGCGCATCCGGCGAGTAGCGGAACGTGACGTCATCCAGGCGGATGTCGCCGGTGATGGGCGGCAGCTCGATCGCGTCCGGTCGCTCCGGCACCGACGGTGTGGTGGCCAGCAGGTCTCGAAGCTTCGCCACAGCCGCCTGACCCTGCTGGTAGGTGTTGTAGAGCTGCACAAGCTGCTGGATCGGGGTGAAGAAGGCCGTCAGGTAGAGCAGGAAGGCGGTGAGCTCGCCGAGGGTGAGGCGGCCGTGGAGCACCATCCACCCGCCGATGCCGAGGATCAACGCCTGGCCCACGATCCCGACCGCTTCAGTTCCGGGCCCGTAGATCGCTCCGACCCTCGCCGTGTGGAGGTTCGCGTCGAGGTGCTCGCCCAGGATGTTGTCGTGGTGGATCACGTTGTGCCGGCGGCGGTTGTGCGCAGCGATGATGCGGATGCCCGACAGGCTCTCCTGCAGGTCGGCGAGCACCTCGGCGATCCGGTCCCGGACCACCGCATAGCCGCGGTCGCTCGCTCGACGGAACCACAACGTCATGGCCAGCATGACCGGCACGACGAGGACGATGGTCAGCAGGGCGAGCGTGGGGCTCATGACGAACAGCACCACGGCGATGACCACGAGCGTGAGACCCTGGACCGCCAGGTTCACCAGCCCGTCCTGGAAGAGCGCGGTCATGGCGTCGATATCGCTGGTCATGCGGGTCATGAGACGCCCGGCCCGCTCGCCGGTGAAGAAGTCGAGCGAGAGCCGCTGGAGGTGCGAGAACACCCGGATCCGCAGCTCGAAGAGCAGGGTCTCGCCGAGACGTCCGGTGAAGGCGACGCGCGCCCCGCTCGCGATCACGTTCACGATCACCGAGGCGAAGTAGACGACCGCGACGAGCACCAGGGTGCGGGTGTCGCCCGCCGCGATGCCGTGGTCGATGCCGATCTGGGTGAGCAGGGGCCCCGCTTGCTGCGCCAGGGTCTCCACCGCGACGAGGCCGAAGGCGCCGGCGAGCGCCACGCGGTGGCGGCCGAGGAACGACCGGAGGGTGAACGGTCGCTGCTCGGCCTCGGCGGCTACCTGGGTGAAGGGGATCTGCTCCTCGGGATGCTCGGGTTCGTCGGCGAGCAGCTTGCGCACCTTGCGGTGCAGCTCCTCGGGGATGCCCGCGAACGGCAGGCCCGCCGCGGCAGCGGACTGCGCCGCTGCGGGGCCGGCGAACGGAGATCCTGCGGGAGGCCCCCAGCTCACCGCTCGACCTCGTCGTCTCGGTCGAGGTGGGCGAGCACCTCGGCGTAGCGGGGTTCGGTGGCCATCAGCTGGCGGTGGGTACCGGTGGCCACCACCCGCCCGCCGTCGAGCAGCACGACCCGGTCCGCGAGGCTGATGGTGGAGAGCCGGTGTGCGATCACGATCGTCGTGCGGTGTCCGAGCAGCTCACCCAGCGCGGCGTGGATGCCTGCCTCCACCCCCACGTCGATGGCGGAGGTGGCGTCGTCGAGGATCAGGATCGTGGGGTCCATCAGCAGGGCGCGGGCGATCGCGAGCCGCTGCCGTTGACCTCCCGAGAGCGTGTAGCCCCGTTCGCCGATCACGCTGTCGTAGCCGTCGGGCAGGGCCTCGATGAACTCGTGGGCGTGGGCCACCTTGGCGGCGGTGATGACCTCGTCGAGGGATGCGTCGGGTCGGCCGTAGGCGATGTTGTCGCGCACCGTGGTCGAGAAGAGGAAGGGCTCGTCGAGCACCAGACCGATGTGCGCTCGCAGGGAGCGCAACGTCAGGTCGCGCACGTCGTGGCCGTCGATCAGCACCGCGCCGTCGCGGACGTCGTAGAAGCGGGGAAGCAGACGGGCGATGGTGGACTTGCCGCTGCCGGTGCGACCCACGATGGCGACCGTCTCGCCCGGCTCGACGACCAGGTTCAGGCCGTCGAGCACGTCCGGTCCGTCGCCGTACCCGAAGCGGACGTCGCGAAGCTCCACCCGTCCCACGGCGTGCACCAGGTCAACGGCACCCGGTCGGTCGACGATCTCGGGTTGCTCGTCGAGGATCTCGTAGATCCGCCCCGCGGACGCCGCGGCTCGCTGCTGGAGCATGAGGAAGAACCCGAGGAGCCTGAAGGGCGTCTGCATCATCAGGATGTAGGCGTTGAACGCCACTAGCGCGCCGAGCTGGATCTGCCCGTCGATGACGAGCGTGCCGCCGTACAGCAGCACGATGACGAGCCCGACGCGGGGGAGGTTCTCCATGAGCGGTGCGTACCGGGCCCTGGCCCGTACGGTGGCCAGGTTCGCCCACTGCAGGCGCCTCGCCGCTCTGGCGAGCTGGTTGATCTGGCGTCGCTCGGCGGCGAAGGACCGGACAACCCGAACCCCGTTGATGTTCTCGTCGACGATGGTGGCCACGTCCGCGGCGCGCTGCTGCACCACCCAGGACAGCGGGAACACCCGGTTGCGCAGCACCACACCGAGGACGTAGACGCCGGGCAGGCATGCCACCGAAGCCAGCGTGAGCGGGACGCTGATCGTGAGCATCAGCCCGAGTGCCAGCAGGAACGACAGCACCGAGAGGGTGATCAGCGGTGCGAAGGCGAGGAACATCTGGATCGACCGGATGTCGCTGTTGGCACGGCTGATGAGCTGCCCGGACTGGACCCGGTCGTAGAAGGAGAACGACAGCCGGGTGAGATGTCGGTAGATGATCGAGCGAAGGTCGGTCTCGATCAGGTAGGCGATCTTGTAGAGGCCGTAGCGGTAGGTGTAGGCGAAGACCCCGCGGGTGATCCCGAGCGCCACGAGCACCACCACGAACCGGCTGAGCGGCTCCTGCTGGTCGATCAGCGCGACGTTGATGGCCCGGCTGGTCACCGCGGGGACGGCGACCTGGGCGGCCAGGGCCACCATGGCCGCGGCGAGCGATCCGATCAGCAGCCGCTTGTGGGCGAGCACGATGGGCGCGATGCGGCGCAGCCAACCGAGGTCGCGATCGGGGTGGATCGTGGCGCTCGGTGCTGGGTAGCGGGCCTCGACACCGACGGGCTCGAACACCGTAGTCATCGTGCCCGCCGCTCGATCGCCGTGTGGTCTTGGCGCACGCTCGTAGTGTGGCCAACCGGCGCTGCTCGTCCGAATCCACGTAAGGCATGCACGGGGGGTGCCGGAGCGAACGGTACGCTGGCGCCGACCCAGTCGCCGACAACGGAGACCTCTCGATCAACCTCGCGCTCGGCCTGCTGGCCGTCTGCCTGCTGATCGTCGCGAACGGGGTGTTCGTCGCGGCCGAGTTCGCGCTCGTGGCCGTGGACCGCAGCCGCATCGACCGGCAGGCCGAGTCGGGAAGTCGCCAGGCGCGCCTGGTGCGGGCACTGCTGCAGCGGCTCTCCTTCCACCTGGCTGGTGCCCAGCTCGGCATCACCGTGACCTCGCTGGTCATCGGCTTCCTCGCCGAGCCGGTGTTCGGTGAGATCCTTCGTCCGGTGATGGAGCCGCTCGTCGGATCGGGTCCGGCGCGGGGGATGGCGGTCACGGTCGGCTTCGTGCTGGCGACCATCATCCAGATGATCGTCGGCGAGCTGATGCCGAAGGGGTTGGCGATCGCGCAGCCAGAGCGCACGAGCCGGGCGCTGGCTCCGTTCCTGCGGCTCTACGGCGCCGTGCTCGGGCCGTTCATCCACGCGTTGCACCGCGCCGCGAACTGGACGGTGCGACGGATGGGGATGGAGCCTCGGGAGGAGCTGTCACACGTGCGCACCCTCCCCGAGCTCGAGCTGCTGATCGCGGCGTCGCAGCGGGAGGGCACCCTCCCCGGATCGGCGTCGACCTTGCTCACCCGGTCGATCCGCTTCGGGCGCAAGACCGCAGCTGACGCGCTGGTGCCCCGCACGGCGGTGCGCGCACTGTCGAGCGAAGCCAGCGTCGCAGACCTGGTGGCCGCGTCCGCGCAGACGGGTCACTCTCGGTTCCCGGTGTTCGGCGCCGACCTCGACGACATCCGGGGGGTCGTGCACATCCGGGCTGCGCACACCGTGCCGCAGGCGGAGCGGGCCACGACACCGGTGAGTTCGATCATGAGCGAGGTGCTGACCGTGCCGGAGAGCCGGGAGCTCGAGGACGTGCTGTTCGACATGCGGGCCGCGCGCCAGCATCTGGCGGTGGTGATCGACGAGTACGGCGGCACCGCCGGGATCATCACCCTCGAGGACATCGTCGAGGAGATCGTGGGGGAGATCGACGACGAGTACGACGTCCGGACCCCCCGGTTCACCAGGGTGCGGGGCTCGGGCGAGTGGATCCTCCCGGGCACGCTGCACCGCGACGAGGTCTCCGACACCACCGGCCTCGAGCTGCCCGACGGGCCGTTCGACACCCTCGCAGGGTTCGTGCTGGACCGGCTCGGGCACATCCCCGAGGTGGGCGAGCAGCTGAGCTGGGAGGGCTGGACCCTCACCGTGGTGGCGATGGACCGACGGCGGATCGCGGAGGTTGCCATCGTCGGGCCGGCTGATGACAGCTCCGGGACGCCCGCTGGAGCTCGGCCGGGCCCATGAGCCCCTGGTCGTTCCTCGTTGCGGTGGCGTTGCTGCTGGCCAACGGCTTCTTCGTCGCCGTTGAGTTCGCGGTGGTGGGCTCGCGTCGCACCAGGCTGGAGGAGCTCGCTGCCGCAGGTGACCGCCGGGCTGCTCGCGGCCTCGCCGCCCTCGGTGATCTCAACCGGGAGCTCGGAGGCGCCCAGCTCGGCATCACCATGGCCTCGCTCGGGCTCGGCATCGTGGCGGAGCCCGCGCTCGCGCACCTGTTCGCGTCCCTGTTCGAGCGGCTCGGCGCGTCGGAGGCGTTGGCACATCCGATCGCGTTGGGGGTCGCGCTCGTGATCGTGGTCTTCCTCCACCTCCTCGTGGGGGAGATGGTGCCGAAGAACGTGGCGATCATCGATCCGGAGCGGACGCTGTTGCGGCTCGTGTCGTTGGACCGTGCCTATCTGTTCGTGTTCGGTCCGCTGGTGGCGCTGCTCACGGCGATCGCCAACGCCGGGCTCCGCCTGCTCGGCGTGACGGCGCGCCGCGAGCTGGCGGTCGCCCACACCGCCGAGGATCTCGCGGTGATGCTGGCGACGTCGCGGGAGGAGGGGCTGATCGAGGACTTCGCTGCGGACCTGCTGGCGGGCGTGCTCGACTTCGGAGGACGGGATGCTGCGGCGGTGATGGTGCCCCGGGAGCAGATCGCCTACATCGGGATCGGGACGACCGCTGCGGAGGCGGAG
>JBBFLY010000111.1:0-6340 GCA_037478855.1 Acidimicrobiales bacterium
GTCGCCCTGGTAGAGGCGTACGCAGCGACCGTCACGCAGGTCGATGGCGGGATAGAGCTCCATCATGCGCCCCCCCGGACGGCGACGCCGACGAAGTTGCGCAGCACGGCCAGGCCCGCCGCTCCGGACTTCTCGGGGTGGAACTGGGTGGCCCAGACGTGATCGCTCTGGACCGCGGCGACCACCGGACCGCCGTAGTCGCAGGTCGCCACCACCCCCCGGTCGGTCTCCGCGGCGTACGAGTGGACGAAGTACATCCAGATCGGGTCATCGAGCGACGCGAACATCGCCGCCGGGTGCACCACGTCGAGCACGTTCCACTGCATCTGCGGTCGTTTCACCCCTTCGGGCAGCAGACGGACCTGCCCCTCGAGCACCCCGAGGCCTGGGACGCCTGGAGCCTCCTCCGAGCCGGTGTAGAGCATCTGCATCCCGACGCAGATGCCGAGGAACGGGGTGCCCCGCTCGATCGCCTCTCTGGCCACCACGTCGAGCCCGGTTGCGCGCATGGCCTCCATGCAACGCCCGAAGGAGCCGACGCCCGGCAGCACCACCGCGACCGCCTCCCGCACCACGGCGGGATCGGCGGTCAGCCGAGCATCGGCCCCCACGTGCTGGAGGGCCTTCTGGGCGGAGCGTAGGTTTCCGATGCCGTAGTCGAGCACCGCGATCAGTGCGCCGCCCGGGGGCTCCGACCCGCTCACAGCACTCCTTTGGTGGACGGGACGCCCGCGCCTTCGACGCGCACCGCGTCGCGAAGCGAGCGGGCCACGGCCTTGAAGGTGGCTTCGACGATGTGGTGGGTGTTCCGACCACGCACCAGCGTCACGTGCAGGGTGATCGCCGCGGTGGTGACGAACGCCCGCCAGAACTCCTCCGCCAGCTGCGGATCGAAGGGGGGTTCTCCGAGGATCTTCTCACCGGGGAACTCGACCTCGTAGTGCAGATACGGGCGGCCGGAGAGATCGAGCGCCACGTCGACCAGCGCCTCGTCGAGGGGGACCCGGTTGGACGCGAACCGTCGGATGCCGGCCTTGTCCCCCAGGGCGTCACCGAAGGCCTCGCCCAGCACGATCCCCACGTCCTCCACCGTGTGGTGCGCGTCGATCTCGAGATCACCGCTGGCCTGAACCCGAAGATCGAAGCCGCCGTGACGGCCGAGCTGCGAGAGCATGTGGTCGAAGAAGGGGATCCCCGTGGAGACCTCGACGGTGCCGGTGCCATCCAGGGTGAGATCGATCGCGACGTCGGTCTCCTTCGTGGTCCGGCTCCGACTGGCCCGTCGCACGGGATCGGCCGAGCGGCTGGTCATGTGAGGACCTCCGTGAGTGCGGCGAGGAAGGCATCGTCCTCCTCGGTGGTCCCGATCGTCACCCGGAGGCAGCCCTCCAGGCGGGGCCACGAGGAGCAGTCACGCACGAGCACCGAACGCTCAACGAGCGCCCGCCAGACCTCTCCGCCGTCGCGTCCGAGGGGCCGGAACAGCACGAAGTTGGCGTCAGAGGGCCACACCTGGACCGGGAGCCGGCAGAGCGCGTCGACGACACGCTTGCGCTCGTCGACGAGGTGGGAGACCCGAGCCTCCATCTCCTCCACGAACTGCAGGGCGAGCGTGCCCGCGAGCTGCTTGAACGAGTCGAGGTGGTACGGCAGCACCACCTTGAACAGCTGCTCGACCACCGCCGCCGGTCCGATCAGGTAGCCGAGCCGGGCCGCGGCCATCGACCAGGTCTTGGAGAAGGTGCGCGTGACCACGAGGGGCTGGTCGTCAGCCACCAGCTCGACCGCTGACCAGGGCGCGAACTGCCCGTAGGCCTCGTCGACGACCAGCAGGCAGTCGTGCGCCCGAGCGAGGGCGAGCACCTCCCGGACGGCTTCTGTCTCGTCGAGGATCCCCGTCGGGTTGTTCGGCGAGCAGAGGAACGCGACCGCCGGCGGGGGTGCCGCGGCGAACAGCCGTCGGACCTCGTCCAAGTCGAGCGTGAAGTCCTCCGAGCGCTCCCCCACCAGCATCTCCGACCCGACGACCCGGGCGATGTGGCTGTGCAGGGCGTAGGTCGGCTCCCAGACCGCGACCCGTCGCCCGGCCCCCGCGTACGCAAGCAGCAGGGTCTGGATCACCTCGTTCGAACCGTTGGCAGGGAACACCTGCTCGGGGTCGACACCGTGGAAGCGGGCGATGGCCGCTCGCAGCTCGGTGGCCTGTCGATCGGGGTAGCGGTTCCACGCCACCGAGGAGGCCAGCCGGGAGAGCGCGTCGACCCAGGCGGCGGGCGGGGGTTCCGGCGACTCGTTGGTGTTGAGGCGGACAGCCACGTCGACCTGCGGCGAGTGGTAGCCGTCCATCAGCGCGATGTCCGCGCGGGGGTTCACGGTCATGGGGAGCCCTCGCTCGGGGAGCCGCCGACACGAAGCCGGATCGACTCGGCGTGCGCGTCGAATCCCTCGACCTCGGCGAGGGTCTGCACGTACGGAGCGACCTTGCCGAAGGAGCTGCGGTCGAGCGTGATCACGTGCACGTGCTTCACGAAGTCGGCGACGGTGAGTGCGCTGCCGAAGCGCGCGGTTCCCGCGGTGGGAAGCACGTGGCTCGGGCCCGCGATGTAGTCGCCGACCGACGCCGGTGACCACGGGCCGCAGAACACGGCGCCGGCGTGGCGCACCGACGGCACCAGACGCTCGGGGTCCGACGACATGATCTGAAGGTGCTCGGGAGCGATGAGGTTCGCCACCTCGATCGCGCGGTCGGGGTCCTCGACCAGCGCGACATACCCGCCGGTGCCCAGTGTGGACTCGATCTCCGCCCGTCGGGGGGCCCGCTCGACGAGCTGGGCGACCGCCTCGTCGATGGCCTCGGCCGCCTCCTCCGACCAGGTGATCAGCCAGGCGGCACCGTCCGGCCCGTGCTCGGCCTGGACGATGAGGTCGACCGCGGCCAGCTCCGGGGGGGTCGACTCGTCGGCGACGATCACGATCTCCGAGGGGCCGGCGAACGCGGACGGCACGCCGACCAGCCCCGCGACCTCCCGCTTGGCCAGTGCGACATAGACGTTGCCAGGCCCGGCGATGACGTCGACCGGACGGATCGACGCGGTGCCGAAGGCCATCGCCCCGATGGCCTGGGCGCCCCCGATGGCGTAGACCTCGTCGACCCCGGCCAGTGCCGCCGCCGCGAGGGTCACCTCGGCCACCCCGGCCCGCTCACGGTCAGGGGGCACGCACAGCACCACCTCCGGAACCCCCGCGACCCGGGCTGGTACCGCGGTCATCAGCACCGTCGACGGATACGCCCCCCTGCCCCCCGGCACGTAGAGCCCGGCACGGTCGACGGGCACCACCCGTTCCTGGACGACCATCCCGTCACGTTCGTAGGTGCTCCCGGGGTGCAGCTGAGCCCGGTGGAAGTCCCAGATGGCGTCGTGGGCGGCTGCGAGCGCGTCCCGCACCCGGTCGGGGATGGTCTCGAGCGCCCGCTCGAGCTCAGAAGCCGGCACCCGCAGCTCCCCGAGGGCAACTCCGTCGAAGCGTTTGGTGTACTCGCGCACGGCGTCGTCGCCGCGCGCTCGGACGTCGTCGAGGATGGCCCGCACCGCGTGGAGCGGCTGCTGTTCGAGCTGAGCGGGTCGTGGCAGGGCGCCGCGGAGATCGGCCACGCCTCGCAGGTCCAGACGGTTCAGCACGGCGCCCAACGGTAGCGGGCGTGCCGACAACGTCCCGTACCGGTTTGACTGGTGGGATGCATGCCGATCGCGCCGAGCTCTCCTCCGTCTCCTCGATCCTCGACGACCTCGGAGGCCGGTTGGAGCGGCTGGCCAGCAGGTTCCAGGCCCGCAACGAGGACGCCCTCGCCGCGGACCTCTACGAGGTGGAGCGGGCGTTGCGGATGGCCGAGCGCCGGCTAGCCCAGGTCGTGCGACGCCTGCCCTGACCGGTGCCGTGAGCGGCCCCGGCCCCTGACGGTCGGGCCGGGTGCCTGACGGTCGGAGCGGCGGCCAGGGGAGAGATCCGCGGACAGGGGGGAAGCCGGTGGCGGGTGGAGAAGCGGGTGGAAAAAGAGGGCCGGCGCCCCGAAGGGCGCCGGCCGGGGCGACACTGGGCGGCGGATCCCAGACGTGTCGCCAGGTACCAGGTGGCGGGAACCTGGTAACGGTCATCTTACAACGAGCGCAGGCGGGGTGGTACCGCCCGGGACGGATTTTCCTCCCGGCAGCGACGCCCGAGAGGCCCATTTTTCGGGCTCCGCGTCACCGGTTGCCGCACGGAGTGAACAAGTTCACACCGTCGGTCGCACGCCGACCTTCGGGCAGATGTCGGCGAGGACGCACGCCTCGCAGCGCGGCCGGCGGGCTGAGCACACCCGCCGACCGTGCAAGATCAACCGCAGGCTGAACCGACCCCACTCCGCCGGAGGGAGCATGGCGGTCAGCTCCCGCTCCACCGTCACCGGATCGCTCGAGGTGGTGAGCCCGAGCCGCTTCGCGAGCCGCAGCACATGGGTGTCGACCGGCAGTCCGGGCAGATCGAACGCCACGCTGCGCACGACGTTCGCCGTCTTGCGACCGACCCCCGGCAGCGTCACCAGATCCTCCATCCTCGTCGGCACCTCGCCGCCGAAGCGCTCCGTCAGCGCCTGTGCCATCGCGAGCAGGTTGCGGGCCTTGCTCTTGTAGAAGCCGGTCGGCCGGATGAGCTCCTCGACCTCCTCCGGATCGGCCGTGGCGAGGTCCTCCGGGGTCGGATACCGCTCAAAGAGCTTCGGTGTCACCAGGTTCACCCGGGCGTCGGTGCACTGCGCAGAGAGGATCGTCGCCACCAGCAGCTGGTAGGGGCCGTCGTGATCGAGCTCGCAGCGGGCGTCCGGGTACTCCTGTGCGAGTCGCCGCATCGCCTCCAGCGCTCGCCCTCTCGGGGTTCGGGGTCGACCCATCGGCGCAGCAGGCTAGCGATCGCGCACCGTGCGGCCCGCCGCTAGTGTCGCCCCCCATGCTCGAGCTGGCCGCCGTGCCGACACTGCCGGCCGAGGACCTCGAAGAGCTGAGACGGATCGAGCGCGAGCTCCGGCAGCTCGACGGGGCGCGACTCGCACGTGAAGGCGAGCGGCTCCTGCGTCGAGCGGCCGAGCTGGCACAGGCGGGCGGCGCGACGCTGGTGCTCGAGGTCGAGCCCTCGAGCCCTGCCCTCGATACCGCCGCGTCCCGAGCAGGGCTTCGCCTCGAGCGCGACATCCTGCAGCTGCGGCGTCCGCTGCCGGTCAGCGAGCGCAGCGACCTCGCCGTGCGCGCCTTCGTCCCTGGCCGCGATGAACCGGCCTGGTTGGCGATCAACAACCGGGCGTTCGCCTGGCACCCCGATCAGGCGGAGTGGTCGGTCGCGGACCTGCGGACCCGCCAGAGCGAGCCTTGGTTCGATCCCGCCGGCTTCCTCCTCCACGAGCGCGATGGTCGCTTGGCGGGGTTCTGCTGGACCAAGGTGCACCACGACGAGCAACCACCGCTCGGTGAGATCTACGTGATCGCCGTCGATCCGGACTTCCACGGCCAGGGCATCGGCCGCGAGCTGCTGGTCGCGGGCCTGCGTCATCTCGGCGAGCTCGGGCTCGACACCGCGATGCTCTACGTCGAGGCGGACAACGAGCCCGCGCTCGCGCTCTATCGGGCCCTCGGCTTCACCCCTCACCACTCGCACCGCTGGTACCGCTCGCCCCAGCCGTAGCCTGGTTCCCGTGGTGTCGCTGTATGACCTCGATCGACGCGCGCTCGCTGAGCTGCTCGCGGGCGAGCCGCGCTATCGGGTCGACCAGGTCTGGGACGGCCTGTACCGCCAGGCCCGGACACCGGAGGAGCTCACCAGCATCCCCAAGGCCTTGCGGGCATCGCTCGCGCGCACCCACCCGAGCGCGCTCACGCCGCTGACGCGGGTCGAAAGCGACGACGGAGCGACCGTCAAGTGGCTCTGGCAGCTCGCTGACGGCACCCGGATCGAGACCGTGCTCATGCACTACGCCGGCCGCTCCACCGTCTGCGTCAGCACGCAGGCCGGTTGCGCGATGGCCTGCGGGTTCTGCGCCACCGGACAAGCCGGCTTCGAACGCCACCTGACCACCGGGGAGATCGTCGAGCAGGTGATCCGCGCCATCCGGGAGGCCGCCCCGCGGCGGGTGTCCAACGTCGTGTTCATGGGCATGGGCGAACCGCTCGCCAACTACGACGCGACCTGGGGCGCGATCGAGCGTCTGCACGGCGCCGTCGGCATCTCCGCCCGGCATCTCACCGTGTCGACCGTCGGGCTCGTTCCCGGCATCCGCCGGCTCGCTTCGGAGCAGCTCCCGGTCAACCTGGCG
>JBBFLY010000112.1:0-6124 GCA_037478855.1 Acidimicrobiales bacterium
CAGGCGGAGGCGGCGGAGGAGGCGTCACCCCCGCAGGAGGCGGAGGAGGCGGCGGCACAGCACCCGGCGGAGGAGGCGGGGCGGTGCGCAAGGCCAGATCCAGTCGCACGCCCTGCGCCTCGAGGTTCTGCAGAGCAGCGAGCACCCGTTGCACGTCGGCCTGCTGCGCCTCGCTCAACCGGCCGGTCTGATCGAGGAAGGTCAGCACACCGAGATCTCGCAGCAACGGCTCGACCTGCGAAGCGCTCGGACCACTGCCACCAGAGAGGCTCTGGTTGATCTTGCTGCTGAGGCTGTCCGCACCGCGCTTGAGGTCGTCGAGGAAGCCCATGAGATGCTCCTTCCCGGAACGATCACGACGAGGTGCTGCGAGACTAGCGGCGCCTGTGCAGCGATACCCCGTCGCTCCCGGCACCCGTGCGATCGCGCGGCTCAGCGCGGCTCGAACAGCGCGTAGTACTCACCGTCGCCGCCGAGCTCGACCTCCTCGCCCGTCAGCGCCGAGAACAACTGATAGAGGGGTTCAGGGACCGCGCGGGGCACCGACCAGTCCAGCTCCCCAGCCACACCGGCCACCTCCGCGAACGGGCGGAGAAAGCTGAAGTAGACGTAGGCACCGCAGCGGATCATCTCGTCGCGGCTCATCGCCGCAACGGCCCGGTAGTGTCGGGCCTGTGCGGCGCGGACTGCCGCCACCAGCGCGTCCATCTCCTCGAGGGGGACCGGCGCCAGCATTCCGTCAGGCGTGTCGGTCGTGAACAGCCCGAACCCGCACAGCCGGTCGAGGTAGTCCTCCGGATCGGTGATGCACGACCCGAAGTCGGTGACACGGACATCGACGCCGTCGAGCAGCAGACCTGCGGTGAGGTTGTGGTAAGGCATCTCCGACGCGACCTCGGACCACCAGAAGTCGCTGCGGCCCATCCGGTAGAAGTCACGCACGAGCAGGACCCGCCCGTCGGGCAGCTCGTACGGTCCGGTGTCCCCCGTGCCAACCCGGGTGTCGAAGTAGAGCAGGAACAGGTAGTTCACCAGAGTGGCGTTGAACCGCTTGACCCGCACCCGCTGCTCGTCGTCGACGATGGGGCTCGTCCCCTCGAGGATCGTGTGCAGCACCTCATCGGAGTAGGGACGGACGACGCCACCGGCGTCCCACGCCTGGCGAGTGCCGTCACCCCCTCGGAAGGCCATCGCGGCCCGCTCCCAGAAGTCAAGCACCGTCCGGGCGGCATGGGGATCGTCGAGGCTCGGATCGACGGCGGTCATCACCTTGCGGCCGGTGAGGTAGAAGTTGGCGATCGACCACAGGTGCACGGTGTTGACTCGGCTCCCCGGACGACGCCCGGCCCGCCCGATCTCCTCAGCGGGCATCGCCGCGTCGATGACCTCCATCATCGCCGGGTAGCGATAGAAGGTCTCCGCACACGCCACCACGATGTACGCGGTAACGGGGATGAGCTGCGAGCTGTAGGACGTGCGCTCCGCCGTCAGCGCCCGCGCGATCGGCCCGTGATAGGCGATCAGCCGGTTCGCCTCCTCGACGTCACGGTGGCAGTCCCGATGTCCCAGGCCGGGGCGGATGCCAGACTCAGCCACGGAGGAGCCCTTCGGGGCCACTGCAGTCGAGTTCGACCACGCTGCCCGGCGCCGGCTCCTCCGTCAGAAACGTCGCCCCCATGATGCAGGGAACCTGGAACTCCCGACTGACGATGCCGATGTGGCTCCGGGGCGTCCCACCCGTGCACACCACGCCAGCGAGCTCATGGAAGATCGGGGAGAGGAACGTCGCCCCCGCGTCCCGCACCAGCGCGATCACGCCTTGGGCACCCACATCCATCAGCTCGAGCACGTCGTCCGGGCCGTGCATCGGCCGCCAGCGGCCGGTGACCGGAGCCGCATCGAAGACCTTCACCCCCCGGGCGACCTCCCGCATGGCCGGCGATCGTAGTGGTCGCCCCCCAGGGGAGGTCGATCACCCGAGCCCGGTGTCTAGCCTGACGGGGTGGCTGCATTCCTGTCCGACGAGTGGCTCGGCGCGCTCGAGCGCGCCGCGCGAGATGCCGGCGAGGTGATCGACCCGGAGATCGACCTGGTCCTCGAGCAGATCGTCACCGACGACGGTGGACCGGAGATCGCCTACCACCTCATCATCGGCGACGGGCGCATCCAGGTGGGACGTGGGAGGGCGAGTTCGCCGACGGTGACCTTCATCACCGACCGCGAGACCGCAGCCAGGGTGAACCGGGGTCTCGAGAGCGCTCAGACGGCGTTCATGACCGGGCGGCTGCGGGTCAGCGGTGACATCCAGGCGCTGCTCACGCACCAGCAGCAGATCGCCGCGCTCGATGACCTCTTCGCAGTGTTGCGAGCCGACACGACCTACTGAGACCCCGAGGAGTGGACGTCCGGGCTGCCGGCGTGCACGGGTTCCCAACCGTCGGAGCTGCCGCTCGAGCCGCCGCTCAGATGAGGCCGAGCTCCTTGACCGTGTCCCGCTCTTCGATCAGCTCAGCGACGCTCGCCTCGAACCGCTGGCGGGCGAAGTCATCGAGCTCGATGCCCTGCACGATCTCCCACTCCCCTGCCGAGGTGGTGACCGGGAAGGAGCAGATCAAGCCCTCGGGGACCCCGTAGCTGCCGTCGGATGCGACGGCCATGCTCACCCAGTCGCCCTCGGGGGTGCCGAGCACCCAGTCGCGCACGTGGTCGAGCGCCGCGTTCGCCGCTGAGGCCGCGCTCGACAGGCCGCGGGCCTCGATGATGGCCGCGCCACGCTGCTGCACGGTGGGGATGAAGTCGTTCTCGACCCACTCCCGGTCGCCGATCACCTCGTGCGCGTTCCTGCCGTCGATCTCCGCATGGAAGAGGTGGGGGTACTGCGTCGCCGAGTGGTTCCCCCAGATGGAGACCTTCCTGACCGCACGCACGGGTCGTCCCGCACGCTTCGCGATCTGCGCGATCGCCCGGTTGTGATCCAGGCGGGTCATGGCGGTGAAGTGACTCCGGGGAAGGTCAGGCGCGTTGTTCATCGCGATCAGGCAGTTGGTGTTCGCCGGATTGCCGACCACCAGCACCCGCACGTCCCTGGAGGCGTGATCGTTGAGCGCCCTGCCCTGCACCGTGAAGATCGCTCCGTTGGCCTCGAGGAGGTCCTTGCGCTCCATACCCTTCGATCGGGGCCGGGCCCCCACCAGCAGGGCGTAGTCAGCGCCGGTGAACGCCTCAGCGGGGTCGTCGGTCTGAACGATGCCGTCGAGCAGGGGGAAGGCGCAGTCCTCGAGCTCCATCACCACGCCGCGCAGTGCGTCCATGGCCGGGGTGATGTCGAGAAGCTGAAGGATCACCGGCTGATCCGGACCCAGCAGCTGACCGCTCGCGATGCGGAACAGGAGGCTGTATCCGATCTGGCCGGCAGCTCCGGTGACAGCGACGCGCACGGGGTCGTTCACAGTTCCTCCAGGTACGAGCAGGCGACCGGTCGGGGCGGAGCCGAATCTAGCCATCCCCTTCTCCGGAGGGGAAAAGCCGGTGCCCCGCACCGACAGGTGGCGTCAGCCACCAGCGCGCCGCGTGTTGCCGAGCCAGCTCTCATAGAGCTCTGCGTAACGGCCACCTGCGGCCACCAGCTCCGCGTGCGAGCCCTCCTCCACGATGCGTCCCCCGTCGAAGACCAGCACCAAGTCGGCCGCCTCGGCGGTCGAGAGACGGTGGGCCACGCTGATCGTGGTGCGACCCTCCGCCAGCCGGGCGAGCGCGGTGGTGAGCGCCCGCTCCGTCTCGGGATCGACCGCGGAGGTGGCCTCGTCCAGGATGAGCAGCCCGGGGTTCGCGAGCGCGGCCCGAGCCAGCGCGACGAGCTGGCGCTCGCCCACCGAGAGGTTCTCTCCCCGCTCCCCGACCATCGTGTCCAGACCCGAGGGGAGACGAGCGACCCAGTCGTCGAGGCCCAGCTGATGGAACACCCCGTCGATCTCCTCGTCGAGGGCGCCAGCGCGACCCATCCGCACGTTCTCCCTGATCGACGCATCGAACAGGAAGCCGTCCTGCGGCACGAGCCGGATCGCCTCGTACCGCGACGCCGGGGCCACGTCGCGCAGATCGACACCTGCCACCAGGATGCGCCCCCCGGTCGGATCGGCGAGCCGGCACAGGAGCTTGACGAAGGTGGTCTTGCCGGAGCCGGTCTCGCCCACCACCGCGACGTTGGCACCAGCGGGAATCGTGACGGACACCTCCCGCAGCGCCGGTGCACCGTCGCGGTACGCGAACGACAGGTCCTCGACCCGGACCTCGAGGGGCCCCGACGGGAGCGCCACACCCGGATCCGGCTCGGGCACATCGAGCGGTACGTCGAGCACGTCGAGCACCTTGCGCCACCCCGAGAGGGCGGTCTGGGTCTGGTCGAGGACCTCACCGAGCTCCGCGATCGGGGTGAGGATGAGGTTCACGAGGAAGAGACACGCGATCAGGCTGCCCACGTCGAGCCCCCACTCGGGCCCGAACCACGCACCGGCCGCGACCACCACAGCGAGCGCCGTCCCGCCGAAGACGTCACCGAGCGGGAACAGCAGGGCGAAGTAGCGCGCCGCTCTCACCTCGCTGCGGTACTGACGGTCGATCGCAGTGTGAAGCCGCTGACGGGTCCGACCGCCGATCCCGTATGCCCGCACGATCCCGGCCCCCATGATGCTCTCCGAGATCGCAGACATCGTCTCCCCCACACGGGTGCGCACCTCGTCGTAGGCGCGCAGCTGCCGACGCTGCAGGGTCCGCATGAGCGGCAGCATCGGCGCGAACACGATGACCACGAGCAGCGCGAGCTGCCAGGAGTAGACCGCCATCACCGCGAGCACACCCACGATGACGATCGAGTTCACGATCCAGGCGATGGCACCCCACTGGGCGAACCGGGCGATGGTCTCGATGTCGCTGGTGACCCGAGCGGTGAGCACCCCACGCCTGGCTTCGTTGTGGTCGGCGACGGAGAGCCGGTGGATGTGCCGGAAGGCGCGCACCCGCAGGTTGCGCAGCATCTCCTCCGCGGACTGGACGAGCCGGATGTACGTGAGCCGGGAGAGGAGCATCACCGCGATGACCACGACGAAGGTGAAGCTGCACGCTCTTGCTACGAAACCGGTGCGCAGCCCGTCGACCCCGGTAACCCCTTTGTCGAGGACCTGCTGGATGAGCACCGGCACCGCGAGCCGACCCACCGTGGCGGCGAGTGCCATGAGCACGGTGAACCACAGACCTCGCCGCAGCTCAGGAGAGCTGGCGAGCCCGCGGCGCAGCACCTCCAGGGCTCCGCCAGGTGAGGTGACGACCTCCGGGCCATGGACATGGGCTTCGAGGTCGTCGAAGAGCCCCGCCTCGGGCTCGATCCCCCGTTCGTCGGCGGCGGCGGTCATGGCTCCCGACCCGACTCGTAGGCCCGCACGATGGCCTCGTACGCGGGAACCGACAGCAGCTTCCCGTGCGTGCCCACCGCCGCGACCCGGCCGCGATCGAGCAACACGACCCGGTCGGCGAGCATGATCGTGGAGACTCGGTGGGCGACGACCAGGGTGGTCATGTCGAGGGACCGGCGGAGACCGTCGAGGATCGCGGCCTCCACGACCGGATCGACCGCCGAGGTGGCGTCGTCGAGGATCAGCACCCGTGGGCGGCGGAGCAGCGCGCGCGCCAGGGCGATCCGCTGGCGCTGGCCGCCAGAGAGCGTGACCCCCCGTTCACCCACGACCGTCTGGTAGCCGTCAGGAAGGCGGGTGATGAACTCGTGGGCCCGGGCGGTCCGCGCCGCCTCCACGATCTGGTCGTGCGACACCTCGTCGCCCAGCGAGATGTTCTCGGCCACGGTGTCGGCGAACAGGAACGTCTCCTGGAACACGAGCGCCACCGCTCGACGCAGCTCCATCAGATCGGCGAACCGCAGATCGACGCCGCCGACCGAGACCACGCCCTCGGTCGGGTCCGCCATCCTCACCAGCAGCTCGCAGAGCGTGGTCTTGCCCGAACCGGTGGCCCCGACGATCGCGACGATCTCGCCGGGATCGACCCGCAGCGAGACGTGGTCCAGCACGCGATGCCCGTCGTAGGCGAAGGACACGTCGTCGTAGGTGACCGC
>JBBFLY010000113.1:0-6044 GCA_037478855.1 Acidimicrobiales bacterium
CCCCCCGCTCGAGGAAGTCGGCGAGCGTGCCCGCCACCCGATCGAGACCGGCATCCGTCGGCACCGAGAGGATCTGCGGACCCGCCTGCAGCAGCAGCCGCCAGTCGGCGCTGCCGCAGCAGTGCAGCGCGGTGACCGCGCCGGTCGTCTCCAACACCGCCAGCGCGCTCGACACCAGGTCGATCGCTTCGACGGCTCCGATCGGAAACGAAGGCTGGGTGCACGACGCGAGTGACGGCTCGTCGACGAACGCGACGACCTCGGCCTGCGGCGCGCGCTCCCGCACCATCCGCAGCAACCCCCGGGCCCGCTCCCGGACGGCCCGCCCGGCGACGGCGAACGCCAGGTCCGCATCCAGTCCCGCGGCATGCAACGCGACGCCGAGGGTCACCGGGCCGGTCACCGAGATCTTCACCGGGCCGGAGCGGTCAGCGATGGCGGTGAGCAGCGCGCGGAACCCGACGAACGCGTCGCCGGCGAAGACCCGCTCGTCGAGCGGCGCGTCGGGGTCGATGGCTCGATGATCGATCGAGAGCGAGCCGTCGGCCTCGACGGAGATGCCGGCGATGCCGGTGGCCGCCTGCCCGATCATGCCCTCTCGCTTCGAGCGGGCGGGCAGCGACGGTGCGAACGGCAGCCGGGGGGCGTGTCGGAGGACGAACTCGACCGCCTCACCCGGGTCGCAGTGCGGAAGGCTACCGATGCCCGTCGAGATGCCAACCGGCAGCGCGACCCTCCGGTCATCACGCATCTCAGGCACCCCCCTCCGAGGACCTCCGCCGCACGCCCACGGCTACGGAATAGCGACCGATGCTCCGACTGAGCAAATCTCGCAGCATGCGCAGGGTCGTCGATCACCTCGCCCGCTGGGGGGCGCCGGCGCTGTGGGCGACGCTGCCGTTCACCGCCGGTCCGACGCTCGCCACGGCACTGGACCCCACCCGCGGATCGTTTCGCTCCTTCGTGTCGATCGCCTGCTGGGTGGTGTGGGCCTCGACCCTGCTCGCCACCCTCGTCCCCCGCACCGTGACCCTGACCGCGGTGCGCATCGTGATCCCCGCGGCGCCCTTCGCCGTGGGATGGGCGGTCCTCGCGTCGCCATCACCCGGCTGGTCGGAGGCGGTGGCGCTGACCACCTCCACGCTGGCTGCGGTGGTGTGCCTCGCACCCCAGACCGGGGACGTCTTCATCGACGGCTCCTCCTATGGGCATGAACGGCGGATGGCGTTGCGCCCACCGGGTGTGCTCGTCCTCGGACCGATCGAACTGGTCTGGGCGGCAGTGGTCGGCGGGATCACGATCGGCCCGCTGCTCACCGCCGCCGGTGCGCTACCCGCCGGAGCGGCCCTCACCGTCGTGGGCTGGGGCCTGGCGGCGGCGGGCGCACGCTCGTTGCACACCCTGGCGCGCCGCTGGCTGGTGTTCACCCAGGCGGGGATCGTCATCGTGGACCCGCTGGCGCTCGCCGACACCCTGCTCGTGCGTCGCAGCACCATCAGCTGGCTGGGCCCCGCGCCAGCCGACACCGACGCCCACGACCTGACCGTCGGTGCGCTCGGACTCGCGGTGGAGGTGCGGTTCGAGGCGCCGGTCCCGATCACCCCGCTGCCACCTCGACGGTCGCGCCGGGCACCCGAAGCGGTCGAGGTCGACGCCGTGCTGGTGGCGCCATCGCTGCCGGGTCGGATGCTCACCGAAGCACGCCGACGACGGCTGCCGGTTCAGGTCGCTACGCCGCCCCCCACCACGTCGTCCCCGTCGTAGAACACGACGCTCTGTCCCGGTGCGACCCGGCGCGACGGTGCCACCCACCGAACTCGCACCGATCCCGGGCCCGCGGCGCCCGGGTCGACCAGCGTGATCGTGGCCCGGCGAGGTGTGCCGTGGGCCGAGCACTGCACCAGCAGCTCACCCTCTACCGGGAGGTCGCTCCAGACCACGTCGCGCACGTCCAGCTCGGTCACGTCCAGCTCGTGGCGCTCGCCCACCGTGACGGTGGCGCCGGGCACGTCCACCGACAGGGCGTAGCGGGGCACACCCCCTCCAGCCACCCCGAGGCCCTTGCGCTGGCCGACCGTGACCAGCTCCACGTGCTCGACCCGACCCACCTCGCGGCCGGTGCGGTCGACCACGCGGCCCGGTCGCAGGGGGATCCGCTCCCCGAGGAACGCCTCGCGACCACCGGTGGCGGTGATGAAGCAGACGTCCTGGCTGTCGGGCTTGCCGGCCGTGCGCAACCCCAGCCTCGCCGCCTCCGCGCGCACCTCAGCCTTGGTCAGTGCACCGACCGGGAGCACGAGATGCTGCAACTGCCGCTGACGGAGCATGTAGAGCACGTAGCTCTGGTCCTTGGCCCCGTCGACACCCCGGCAGATGCGGCGACGACCATCGGGCAACGTTCTGACCCGGGCGTGATGGCCGGTCGCCACCAGATCGAAGCCGAGCGCGGCGGCACGGCTGAGGAGCCGATCGAACTTGAGGTGGCGGTTGCACTCGATGCACGGGTTCGGGGTGAGACCGCGCCGATGGGCCTCGACGTAGGTCGACACGACCCGTTCCTCGAACGCCTCGGAGAAGTTGAACACCAGGTGATCGATGCCGAGCTGCTGGGCGACCCGACGGGCGTCGTCGACGTCGGCCACCGAGCAGCAGCCGGCGTCGCTCTCCCCTCCCCAGAGCCGCATCGTCACCCCCGTGACCTCGTGGCCCTGCTCGAGCAGGAGCGCAGCAGCGACCGACGAGTCGACACCACCCGACATGGCCACGAGCACCCTCACGTGCCGTCCCCCTCGGAGAAGAGCCGGAGTCGCTCCACCGCGGGTGGCACGACCTCGAGCGCTAGGTCCACGTCGGCGTCGGTGCTCGCCCATCCCAGTGAGAGGCGCAGCGATCCCCTCGCGAGCGATCGGGGCACACCCATCGCGGCGAGCACGTGCGACGGCTCGAGAGCGCCGCTCGAGCACGACGAGGCCGCCGAGGCGAAGACCTCGCCCTTCTCGAGCAGATAGAGCAACGATTCGCTCTCGACGCCCGGAACGCAGACGTGGCAGATGCCCGCCACCTTCTGCGAGCGGTCGGGGCCAGCGGAGCCGCTTCGCACACCCGTCTCGACCAGGCCTGGCACGGCGGCGAGCAGACCCTCGACCAAGCGGTCGCGCAGCGTGGTGACCCGCTCCACCTCGTCGGTCCGTCGGGTGGCGGTGAGGCGCGCAGCCACCGCCATCGCGACGATCCCCGCCACGTTGTGGGTCCCGCTGCGCCGACCACGCTCCTGACCTCCACCGACCTGCCGGGGGGCCAGCTCGGCCCCGGCTCGGACAGCGAGCACCCCCACACCCTTGGGACCGCCGAACTTGTGCGCGCTCACCGACACCAGGTCGAACGCCGCCGTGCGCGCCGGCAGATCGAGCCAGCAGAAACCCTGCACCGCGTCGGTGTGCAGCAGCGCCCGGGGCGCCCGCTCGCGCACCAGCGCGGCGACCTGCTCGAGGGGCTGGATCGTGCCGACCTCGTTGTTGACTGCCATCACCGAGACCAGGGTCACGTGCTCGTCGAGCATCGAGGCGAGACGGTCGAGGTCAACCAGCCCCTGGGAGTCCACCGG
The DNA here is from genome assembly GCA_037478855.1 of Acidimicrobiales bacterium. Lineage (GTDB taxonomy): Bacteria > Actinomycetota > Acidimicrobiia > Acidimicrobiales > Acidimicrobilacustridaceae > Rhabdothermincola. Next base: position 3,605 of record JBBFLY010000113.1, read on the forward strand.
TGCCAGCCGGCCTCCTCTGGACACGACCGCGTCGAGCACCGCATGGTGCTCGATCGCCGAGCACACCACGGAGCCTCCACGTCGGTCGTGCACCCCGAGGACGGCCAGGTTGTCCGACTCGGTGCCGCCGGACGTGAACACGATCTCGCCCGGTTCGAACCCGAGCAACTCGGCCATCACGTCGCGAGCCTCGTCGATGGCCCGGCGGGCTTCCCGGGCCGGGCGGTGCGCGCCGGAGGGGTTGGCGAACCGCTCGCTCAGGAACGGCAACATCGCCTCGACGGCCTCAGGTCGCATGGGCGTGGTCGCCGCGTGATCCAGGTAGCCGAGCACGTGCCCAAGGCTACGGCCGGCCGGTCACGACGGCGAAGGGGGCCAAGGAACCGGAGGCGGCGGCAGAGGGCCGCCGTGGCGACGCTGGTAGGCGGCGGCCACGCAGGCGAGGAAGAGCTCAGGTCCGACCTGCGGCGGGGGGGCGTGGCGCAGCAGCTGGGCCACCGGGGTCGCGAGACGGGCCGCCAGCGAGGAGCGGGCCGGCGGCGTGAGCTCGTGGGCCCGCAGCAGGAAAGAACGGATCAGCCCGTACTGCTCCTGGGTGAGGGCCGTGACGTCGAGCGACGCGGTGTACGCCTCAAAGCCGGGGGGCGGCAGGAAGCTGACCGCGACCGCACGCGATCCCGCGGTGCGCTCCCGCAGCACGATCGTGCCCGCCGCCAGGTCGCCGACCCGCTGGTCGTCGCGGGTGAGGATGATCGAGATGACGGCGATGGCGCCGAAGGACGCGTAGATCTCGATGAGAGCGAACATCGCCCGGATCGCGGCATGCCGGAAGCGGATCGTACCGCCCTCCCTGGTCACCACCCGCAGCCCCATCGCGGCTTTCCCGAGCGTGCGGCCCCGCCAGAGCGTCTCGAACCCGGCCGGGTAGCCGACGAGCACGAGGAGGGTGAGCACCAGCCCGACGATGACCGCGACGGTCTCGAGGGAACCAACCGTGCCGACGATGAACGCCGTCACGGTCCACACCGCCACCAAGCAGGCGAGCTGGACCAGCACGTCGATGATCTCGGCGATGGTCCGTGAGCCGACGCTCGCCGTGTCGAACTCGAGCACGACGGCTTCTGGCGTGACGATGCCGGACCTCTGAACGGTGCTCATACGGGGCGACCACTACCGTAACGGCGGGTGGACATCGACCGCTTCATCAGCGCCAACGAGCCTGCGTGGCATCGGCTCGATGAGCTGACCCGCCGCGCCCGCACGCGCGTCGCGACGCTGGGCGACGGTGAGCTCGATGAGCTCGTGCAGCGCTACCAGCGGACCTCGGCGCAGCTGTCGTACGCGCGCACCTACTTCTGTGACCCCGCCCTGACCGCCCGCCTGACGAAGCTGGTCGCGGCGGCAGCGACGGTCATCTACGGGAAGCGCCCGGCGAGGGTGCAGACGGTGCTCCGATTCTTCAGCCACAGCTTCCCAGCGGCGGTGTGGCACAACCGCCGCTTCATGGTCGTGGCCGCGATCGCCTTCTTCACCCCGGCCGTGCTCGTGGCGACCTGGCTGCTCAACAGCCGAGCCGCACTCGACGCCTCCGGAAGCGCTGCCGAGCGCACCGAGTACGTGGAGGAGCGGTTCGAGCAGTACTACTCGGGGCAGCCCAGCGCGCAGTTCTTCACCCAGGTGACCACCAACAACATCCGCGTCGGTTTCATGGCGTTCGCGCTGGGCGGCATCCTCTGCATCCCCGGGGTCGCGATCCTGGCGTTCAACGGTGTGGCGCTGGGACAGGCCGCCGCGTGGATGATCAGCGAAGGAGACACGCTGCGGTTCTTCGGTCTCATCCTCCCGCACGGCGCGCTCGAGCTCACCGCGATCGTCCTCGCGGGTGGCTCAGGGCTAGCGGTGGGGTGGGCGCTCATCGCACCCGGCGACCGCCCCCGCGCCGAGGCCGTCGCCGAGGAGGGCCGGCGAGCCTCCGCGATCGCCCTGGGGCTGATGGCGACCTTCGTGGTCGCCGGGCTGATCGAGGGCTTCGTCACCGGCAGCGGCCTGCCCGCGGTGGTGCGGGTCGGCATCGGGCTGATCGCCTGGGCTGCGTTCATGACGTATCTCTGGCGGTCAGGCCGAGCGGCTGCCGCGCAGGGGATCACGGGTGCGCTCGGGGAGCAGCCGGCGGAAGCGACCGCCGGGCCAGGCTCGGTGGGTGCGGCAACGTGAGCGCGCGAGAGGGGCCGCCCGCCCGCGGCCCCTCTCTGGTCTTCAGGTCAGTTGGCTTCAGGCCACCTTCTGGAGAGGCTGGTGGTGCTCACCGAGCGTCTCGTCGGCCGTTGCCGAGTCGTGCGTGAGGTAACGGAAGGCCGCTCGCCAGGCGGAGGTCAGCCCCGCGACCGCGAAGCCCGTGACCCACACACCGAGATCGGCGTTGCGGATGGACACATCCCAC
>JBBFLY010000114.1:0-5985 GCA_037478855.1 Acidimicrobiales bacterium
TGCGATATGTGGGGCAGGAGTTCCGTCCGAACGCCTGGATCGCCTACTACACGGGTCGCAAAGCCGAGCCGATCCGACATGCAAGCGAGCTCGCGGCGCTCGCCGCGACACGTCCAGAGGAGCCGGTGCTCGTGCTCGGCTGGTGCGCAGCCGGAGACCCCGGGGAGGAGCTTTGCTCGGCAGCGACAGCCGCCCTCGGGACCGGCGAGCCGGCAATCGTCACGTCCGACTCCCTCCGCCGGCGGCTCGCGACCGCCTCCTCGGGCCCCGCGGGATGACGAGTGGGATCGGCAGCGTTCGACCACGCAGAGGCCTACACTGATCACAACGCCGGCCGGGTATCCGGCGACAGATCGAATCCCGAGACCGACATCCCCGTGGCGAGGCGACCCGGCTGTCCCCACCGGTCACATCGGGATTCCCACACCCATGGGGGTTCCAAAGGCACATGCTCCGGCTCCAAGCTCCGCTTCCCGAGCGGTACACCAACGCGTCCCCCGAGGAGCTCGCTGATCGGATCGCCACCGCGAAGCGGGTCCTCGGCGACCGGTTGCTGGTCCTCGGTCACCACTACCAGCGCGAGGAGGTCATGCGCTGGGCCGACGCTCGCGGCGACTCCTTCCGGCTGTCGGTGCTCGCGAAGGAGCACCCGCGGGCGGAGTACATCGTGTTCTGCGGTGTGCACTTCATGGCCGAGTCAGCCGACATCCTCACCGGCGACCACCAGAAGGTCATCCTCCCCGACCTCAACGCAGGCTGCTCGATGGCCGACATGGCCGATCTCGAGTCGGTCGAGGAGGCCTGGGAGGTCCTCGAGCAGACCACCGACATCTCGAAGGTCGTCCCGATCACCTACATGAACTCCTCAGCAGCCCTGAAGGCGTTCGTCGGGGAGCACGGCGGGGCGGTCTGCACGTCGACCAACGCCCGGGCGGTCCTGCAGTGGGCGCTCAACCTCGGCGACTGGCGCGACAGAGGTGCCGGCGGTCGGCAGGTGCTGTTCTTCCCTGACCAGCACCTCGGTCGCAACACCGGCTACCAGCTCGGCTTCTCCGAAGCCGACATGCGGGTCTGGAACCCGCACCTCGAGATGGGCGGGCTCACCGAAGCCGACCTCAAGGAGCGCACGTTCCTGCTCTGGAAGGGACACTGCTCGGTCCACCAGCGCTTCCGCCCGGAGCACGTCGAGCGCTTCCGCGCCGAGCATCCTGACGGGATCGTCGTCGTCCATCCCGAGTGTGCCCACGAGGTCGTGGAGCTCGCCGACGAGGTCGGATCGACCGACTACATCATCAAGGCGGTCGCCGCCGCGCCCGCTGGCTCGGTCATCGGCGTCGGGACGGAGATCCACCTCGTCCAGCGGCTCAACGCAGAGACCCCCGACAAGACCGTCGTCTCGCTCGACCCGCTCATCTGCCCCTGCTCGACGATGTTCCGCATCGACGCCGCTCATCTCGCCTGGGTGCTCGACAACCTGGTGGAGGGTCGGGTCGTGAACCAGATCACCGTCGACGAGTCGACCGCTCAGTGGGCTCGGGTCGCACTGGACCGGATGCTCAGCATCACCTGATCCTGCTTCGGTGTCGCCAGTAGAACCGGGCGACCGTCCATCCGTGGCGAAGACCCTTCCGCGTCAGCAGGCCACGGAACCGCCGACGAGCAGGATGGACGCAGCGCGCATCAGCCACCTGCAGAACCCGCCAGCCCCGTTCCTTGACCCGGAGGCAGAAATCGACATCCTCCGGTCCGAACCTGATCGCCTCGTCAAGCCCGCCGACCTGATCGAACGCCACCCTGCGGATGAGCTGGCACGCCCCGATGCCGAAGTCGACCTCCCACACGCCCGATCCGGGCGGGCAGAGCGCTTCGTAGTCGGATCGACGGTTCAAGGCACGCTGCAGCTTGAGCCACAGCGAGGGTGCTCGACCCGCGCTGGCGGTCGGCTCTTGGCCGACGAACACCGGAACGGTGACACCGACCGAGGTGTCGTCGAGCATCGGGACCAGCAGGTTCCAAAGCGTCTCAGGGAGGAGCTGCGCGTCGCTGTCGAGAAACGCGAGGAACGGCGCCCCGCCGAGCTTCGCTCCCTGGTTGCGCCCTGGTGCGACACCACGGTTCTCCGGGTTGCGGACGAGTACCACCCGCGGATCGTCCCTGACCGCTGCCGGTGGTTCGGAGGCGTTGTCGATCACCCACACCCTCACGTCGACGTCCTCCGACGTCAGGGCCGATGCGACGGCGGTCTCGAGCAGTGGCCCGTCGTTCCAGGTGAGGATCACCACATCGATCGTCGCAGGGCGACGAGCGGTCACGGCGCCTCCAGCACGGCCGAGACCATGAACATCTGCGCGCAGCGCCGGGGTGGGAGCCTGAGGAGGCGCACGACAAACTCCATCGGGCGCTGCATTCGCGCCGCGAGGCCGGGGAGATGGCGGCCGGTCCTGGGCCAGAACCCATACCATTCGACTCGCTCGATCCGGAAGCCGTGACGACCGAGCAGCTCGCGGACCTCCTGGATGGTCATCACCCGGAGGTGGGAACGACCCAGCACCCTCCGGCGGAACCGTTGGACGAGCCCGGCAGGTCCGTCCGCGTTGCACTGCACGTTCAGGATCACCGTGCCACCGGGACGGAGCACACGCCGGAACACCGACAGCACCTCTTCACGGAGCTCGGGCTCGGCGTTCTGGAAGAAGCGGAACGCCGTGACGAGCTCGACGGATCCCGGCGGGAGAAGGAGCTCACGAGTGAGGTCGCCACACAGGAAGGTGACCGTGGGGCAGCGGGTCCGAGCACGCCGCAGCATCTCCTCAGCGACATCGACGCCGATCACTTGGGGGAACCGCTTGGCCACGACCGCCGTGATCCGACCGGTGCCGCACGCGAAGTCGAGCGCGACCCCCTCTCGAACCGGGACCTGCGACAGCAGCGTCTCGAGCAGAGGCCGCTCGACGGTCTCCCACAGATGCCCCGCGTAACCGCCGAAGATCGTCTCGTCGTAGAACTGTGCGTAGCCCGCCTGCTGGTGGCTCATCCGGTAGCTCATCGGGTGCACCCTCCCCTCCTGATCCGTCGCCGCAGACCGACGAGCCGAGCTCCCACCGAGGCAGCGGTGGATGGCCACCTGCGTCGGAGCGTGAGGTAGGACGCCAGAACCGCGTCGCTGACCGCACCGAGCACTCTCAGGTCGACCTCCACGCCCGCGACCTCACGGTACCCACCGATGAACGCGGACCGCATGGCGTGCACCCACCCGGCATCGAGCGTCAAGAAGCTGCGAACGCTTCCACGGACGAGACAGGTGTCGAACAGCGCGAGGTCAAGGTACCGGGATTCCCATGCAGCCGCGTGGAACGACGAGTAGAAGTTCGGGAACGGGTCCAGCACCACCACTCGAGCACGAGCTGGATCGGCTGAGGTCAGGTAGAGGTTCGCGGTACCGAAGTCACCGTGACCGACGACCGGTGCGTCGATCGCTTCCTCGACGAGCCTCGACTGCAGCGTCGGCTGCAAGAACCGACCGACCTGCGCGGGTAGCGGGTCCTGCGGGATCTGATCGAGGTCGAGATGCCGGTGGATCGCCCCCAGAGCCCGGCCACTGACCGCCAGCAAGGCGAGCACCACGCTCTCGTCATCCAATGCCGCTCCGGTCACGACCGCGATGAGCGACACCGGCGTAGGCACCCGTTCGAAGAGGATGGTCCCCGAGTCCTCCTGGTACGACAGCGGGCGTGGGGCGACGAAGCCGCACCTCTGACCGAGGTCCGCGATCGCGCGGGCCTTGAGGAACTCGACTGCCGGATCGCTGACGGATTGCTTCGCCACGACGTCGCCGAGAACCCGAACGCGAGTCGTTGACGGAACCGGAGGAGATCGGCGGGCCTTCATGGCTGACCACCACCCCGGATCACCTGCGCGAGCATGGCGCAGAGCAGGATCGCCTCCAGCAGGTTGCCGATGAGCAGCGCACCAGCAGCACCTGCTGCGCCGAGTGCATAGGTCAGCACCACACCCGCGCACGCCATGACGACGAGGCTCACCGCCACTGCCACGGCATGCTGGCGTGGCCGCGCGAGGGCGCGCAGGCCTGCCACCCCCGCGGTCGCCACACCCTGGGCCACGAGCGCGGCACCGAGCATCACGAGCACGACCTCGTCATCGCCGATGATCCGGGTGACGATCTCGATGCCGAGCGCGCTGGCCACCAGCACCATGCAGGTCCACAGCACAGCGAGTGTCGCCGAGAAGACCGCGAGCCTCGTGATCCGGTGACCCACCTCCTGACGATGCCGCGCCAGCGACGGCACCACCGACGCCGACACGCCGAGGAAGATGGCTGTGAGAGGGGCATAGGCGATCAGAGCTTTGCGGAGGTCACCGAGCACCGCCAGCCCGCCGACGAAGCCGATGAGGTAGTAGGTCAGGTTGCGGCTGGTGAACGTGACCGCCGCGGCAGCCACCAGTCCGCGGACGATCTCGCCCACCCGATCCACGAACGAGCTGATCGTCCCGTGTCGAGGCGCAACGCGGGCCTGGACGAGGTTGAAAGCGGCTCCGGCCAACGCCCCTGCGCCCCAGGCGAGCACGATGCCCGCCATGGAGAGATCGCCCCTCGACCACAGCACCACAAGCAGCACGAGCTCGGTCACCAGCCAGATCGCATCCCCGAGGAGCGCGACCAGCGGAGCACGCATCGCCAGGTGCACAGCCCGACCGAAGTCGTGGAGCATCGCGAACGGCAGGGCAACGGCAAACGCCATCGGTGCACCCGCCCGCAGCGCCGGGACGAGATGCAGCGACGCGATCAACCCGGCGCAGACGGTGCCGAAGAGGACGGTGAGTCGCAACGCGCCGGAGGCCACTCGACCCGAGCGCTCGGTGAGCAGCTCAGGGCGGATCAGGAACGCCTCCCCGGTCAGCCCACGGCCGATCGACATCCACAGCAGTACCTGCAGGTAGACGAGCGACAATGCGCCGAAGGTCTCATCTGAGACGACGGCCGCAGCCGCCCCCATGAGCATGAAGTTGCTCAACCCGTAGACGATCTGGCTCGCCCCGCCCACGAGGGGGCTCCGGCGCGAGATGACCAGCCGCTCGACCGGTGCTCGCTTCCTCCCCGGGGCCGCCACGTCTCAACGACCCTCGGCGCCCAGAACGCTGCGCATGGTGCGACCGACGATGCGCAGATCCAACCCCAGCGACTGACGGCGCAGGTAGTAGAACTCGTACTGCAGCTTCTCGAGCGCGTCGTGCTCGTCACTGGCGTAGCCGTACTTCACCTGCGCCCAGCCGGTCAGCCCGGGCCGGACGAGATGACGCATGTCGTAGAACGGAAGCTTCGCCTTGAGCTCCTCCACGTAGTGGGGCTGCTCCGGTCGTGGCCCCACGACCGACAGGTCACCCCGCAGGATGTTGAGCACCTGTGGGAGCTCGTCGAGATGGCTCGCCCGCAGGATCCGACCGAACGGTGTGATCCTCGGGTCGTCCTCGTGGGTCCACTCGCTCGACGCGGACCCGCCTGGCCGCATGGTCCGGAACTTCACGATCCGGAAGACCCTGCCGTTCTTGCCCACCCGATCCTGCTGGTAGAACAGGGGGCCCCGGTTCGCGAGGAGATCCCCGACCACGACGACGGGGAGCATGCAGACGAGCGCGATCAGGCCGAGGATCGCCAGCACGACGTCAACGACCCGCTTCAGGCGGGCGTACTGGGTTCGGTGGATCTCACCGATGTCGAACATCAGCGACACCCGCTCGAGCTCGCTCAGCGGGAGCATGCCCAGCCACTCCTCATAGAAGAGCGACAGCGTGCGCACCCGCAGGCCCGCCTGGTGGACCTCTGCCGCCTGAGCCACCACGCTTGGGGATGCCTGTGCCTCCCGATCCAGCACAAGGACGCTGGCACGGACCTGTCGCACCCGCTCGATCAGCGGGGCGCGCTCCGAGCCGTCGCTCTCGGCGGCCGCGACGGGCAGGACCTCGATG
>JBBFLY010000115.1:0-5763 GCA_037478855.1 Acidimicrobiales bacterium
CATCCTCGCCTGCCCCGCCATACGATCATCACCACCGAGACCAGCCACCCTCACCCCATGAAACCGCGCAGTCTCAAATTCTACTCTGTCTGTGTAGTAGTGTCAAGGTTGATCTTGGTGATGGTATAAGCTTCCTGTACGGCCCTCAATCGGTAGCAACGACTAGCATTAAGCAGGCCGTCTGTCGTCCCTGAAGGAGCGCCCGAAGTCAAGTCCGTCTCGACGTAGTCGAGTCCTTTGATCGGTGGCGTTCGGGTGTTGATGCCAACGTTGGGCGCGCGCGAGGTTGACCCCGCGGCCTTGGGCTGGGGGGAGGGCGGTCAAGGCCGGCCGGAGGCCGCCCGCAGGGGAAGCCTTGACGGCCCGGTCAGATGCGGTTCGCACAATGGGGTCGCGAACCCCGGCAGGGGTTCGTTCGCTGCGTCGTTCGGTTGGTCTCCTCAGGGTTGGCGGTTCAGACGCTGGTGGCCCACTTCAGGTCCCGATCGATGCCGGGTGCAGCAGCCCGATGCTCGGGTGCTGGTCATCCCTACGCCGCGTCGAGGCGAGCATGAAGTGGTGCGGCCGCAGCCAGGCGGGCTCAATCAAGGGGGCGGCCGCCGTGTGGGGCCACGTAGTGACCCCGTAGTGACCCCCTCGGTGGTTGACGGTCAGGCTGCTTGATTGTGTTGGGTGAGGGCCCGGGTTCGGGCTTCGGCGGGGACGGTGTCCCGGCCGAGGGAGTCGTGGGGCCGGTGATTGTTGTAGTCGATGACCCAGGCCTCGATGGCGGCGAGGGCCTCGTCGAAGCTGGCGAAGTCGTTGGGCCAGACGCATTCCTCGGTGAGGGTCCGGTAGAGGCGTTCGATGAACGCGTTGCCGTCGGGGTGCCGGTAGGCGGTGCGCGAAAGGGTGATGCCGAGTGCGGCGGCGTTGTCTCGGTAGCGCTTCGCGGTGAGGTGGGTGCCGTTGTCGTGGCGCAATACGACGGTGACGTCGTCGGGGTCGATGCCCCACGGCCAGGCGGTCGCCCACGCCGCGTTCATCGCGCCGATCACGTCGAGGGCTCGGCAGCGGCGGGTGAAGGTCCAGCCGAGGATCGACCGGTCGACCCAGTCGATCACCGCGGTGACCTACACCCAGCCGTCCTCGCCACACCAGACCCTGGTGCGCTCGGTCTGCCACAGCTCGTTCGGGGCACCGATGTTGAACGGCCGGCCCTGCGCTTTGGGGTGCGTGACGCGCCGGGTCTTTTGCAGGCCCCACCGGCGCAGCAGCCGGGCGATCCGCTTGCGGTTCACCGGCCAGCCCGCCCGGCGCAGCCTCGAGCACAGCTTGCGGTAGCCCGCCGCCGGATGCCGACGCGCCAACACGTGCAGGCCAACCTCGAGTGTCATCGTCTCCGGCGACACCGCCGCGGTCTGCCAGTCGTCGGGCAGCAGCGGTGGCGTCGCCCGCAGCTCGACGACCTTGCCCTCGTCATCGCGTGGGGTCACCGGCTGGTTGTAGAGGGCCTGGCGACCGGCACCGAGGACCCGGGCGACCTGCGCCACCGGGCCCGCGCCCTCAGCCACCAACCGCCGGCCGAGGGCGCAACGGCTTGTCACGTCAGCCGCCGCGACGCCCCTCCCAACAGCTCGCTGGCCAACGCCAGGCGGCCGAGCGGCGCTCCGCCTCCGCGAGGCGCCGCTCGAGCTCAGCCTCACGGCCGTTGCGGTCAGCCTTGTCCGCCAACGCGTCAACCATCCCATCACGGGCCTGTTCGCGCCACCGGGCGAACGTCTGCGCCGAGATGCCCTTGTCGCGGCACACCTCGCTGATCGTCTTCTGCCTGCTCAACACCGCCAACACCGCGTCGCGCTTCTCGGCTGGCGTGAACGGGGATCGTCGTCCCATAGCTGCATGTCCTCCTCAGCTCATGCAGCCTGACCGTCACCCACCCAAGTGTCCAGAGCCCCACGGGGGTCGCACCGGACGCAAACCACCGGCCCGTCAACCCGGGGCAGCGAATGAGGCCGCCCAGCCCGAGTGCGCGTCGAGGGGGCCGGCCATGCAGAGCCGGCCCCCTCTCTGGTCTTCAGGTCAGTTGGCTTCAGGCCACCTTCTGAAGAGGCTGGTGGTGCTCACCGAGCGTCTCATCGGCCGTGGCCGAATCGTGGGTGAGGTAGCGGAAGACCGCTCGCCAGGCGGAGGTCAGCCCCGCGACCGCGAAGCCCGTGACCCACACACCGAGCTCGGCGTTGCGGACAGGCACGTCCCACGCGGCGAACAGCGAGTAGTCGAGCAACCAGACACCGCCGATGGCGACGGCGAACGTGAGGACGGAACGCATCGTGGCCCGGTCACCGGGGAGGAAGTCGACGAGGAAGTCGACCAGCTTCACGGTGGCGAGGGCGAGCATGGTGAGGATGGCGAACTGGTACATGCGTACCTCCTTTGTCAGCCCCGAGCGGCACCCATGCCCTCGGGAGCAACGATTGGACCGGACCGTCGGCGGGCTGTGTTACGGCCCACCGGTTGCAATCCGATGCCAGAGCGGAGACAACGATGACGAGCCGGCGACGATCGTTGCGACCGGTCAGAGACGGCCGGTGGCCTTGACCTTCAGGTAGGCGTCGGCCAGCCGGGGCGCCAGCTCGCCCGGTGGCGCGTCGACGACGGTCGCGCCGGCACCACGCAGACGGGCGATGGTCCGCTGCCGCTCCTCCAGCGCCGCCACCGCGGCACCCTTGCGGTAGGCCTCCGAGGCGTCCCGCGGTGACGACGCCGCCCAACGCACGACATCGGGATCGCGCACGCTCGCCACGACCACCAGATGGCTGCGGACGATCATCGGCAGCGCGGGCAGCAGCGTCTCCCCCACCGCCTGCTCGACCAGGTCGGTGAACACGACCAGCATGGCGCGACGGCGGAACCGGGCCAGGGTCTGGGTGAACGCGCCGCGGTAGTCGCTCTCCGCCAGCTGGGGTTCGAGCTCGTACATGGCCTCGGTGACCCGACTCAGCTGGTCGCGGGTGTGCCCCGGTGGCACGACTGCCCGCACCGCGCTGTCGAACGCCACCAGCCCGGCACGGTCGCCGAGGCGGGTGGCGACCGCGGTGAGCATCATGACCGCGTCCATCGCGTGCTCCACCCGGGGCACGCCGTCGACCCGACCCGCCATCACCCGACCGTTGTCGAGCAAGCTGATCACCGTCTGGTTCCGCTCGGCGCGGTAGGTCCGCACGATCGCCTTGCCGGATCGGGCGGTGGCCGCCCAGTCGATGCGGCGGAACTCGTCGTCGACCGTGTACTCCCGGAGCTGCTCGAACTCCGTCCCTCCGCCGTGACCACGTGCCGATCGCAGGCCAACCTCCACGACGCGGGCCTTGTCGATGCGCAGCTCCGCCTCGGCCCGCGAGCGGAACGACGGGTAGACGCGCAGCACCGCTGGCAGGGGCCGGCCGTGCTGGCGTGCGGCGAGGCCGAGCGGGCCTTCGATGCGCAGGGTCAACCCCTCAATCACGAATCGGCCGCGGCGGGTCGGCGTGAGCTCCGTGTACACGTGCGCGGGCTGAGCGGGCAGGAGACGCACGCGGGCCTGCCTGCTTCCCGCGCGCAGCGACGGTGCCAACTGGTCGGCGAAGGCAACCCGCACCGGGCGCCGACCGAGGTTGGTCAGCGTCCAAACGACCGGCGCCCGCGATCCCAAGGTAACCACCTGCGGGAGGTCACGCTCGACCCGCACCAAGTCGGGCTTCGGGGCCGACAGCCCATCGAGCACAGCGATCCCGACCAGCACGGCGTTGACCGCCCAGAACCCTGCCTCGGTGCCGACGAGGAACACCGCGATCGCGCCGAGAGCGAAGAGCGCAGCGAGGCGGCGGGTGGGGACCAGCACGGTCAGCGCGGCACCGGAACCGAGGCCAGGATGCCGTCGAGCACACCATCGGGCGTCGCACCCTCGAGCTCGAGCTCAGGCCGCAAGACGATGCGATGACGCAACGTCGGCTTGGCGACCGCCTTCACCTCGTCGGGCGTCACAAACCCCCGTCCAGCCATCCAGGCCCACGCCTTGGCGGCGTGCAGGAGGGCGGTGGCACCACGGGGCGACACGCCGAGCGACAGCGAGGGGACCTCCCTGGTGGCTCGCACCAACGACACCATGTAGGCGCGCACCGCCGGCTCGACCCGGATCTCGCGGATGGCCGCGGCGGCCGCAGCCAGGTCTGCTGCACTCGCGACCGGTCGGATGCCTGCGGTGGCGATGTCGTGCGGATCGAGGCCCTCGTCGTGGCGGAGGAGCACCTCCTGCTCCTGCTCGGCCGTGGGATAGCCGACGATGATCTTGAACAGGAACCGGTCGAGCTGGGCTTCAGGCAGTGGGTAGGTGCCCTCGTACTCGACGGGGTTCTGAGTGGCGACCACGATGAACGGCTCGGGGAGCGGCCGGGTCGATCCCTCGATCGACACCTGTCGCTCCTCCATCGCCTCGAGCAGCGCCGACTGGGCCTTGGGCGGGGTCCGGTTGATCTCGTCGGCGAGGAGCAGGTTGGTGAAGATCGGCCCTTCCCGGAAGCGGAACGTCCCCTCCCTGGCTTCGAAGATGACCTGGCCCACCACGTCGGACGGCATGAGGTCGGGGGTGAACTGCAACCGCTTGAAGTCCAGGTCGAGCGCCGCAGCAAGCGCCTTGACCAGCAGGGTCTTCGCGGTACCCGGAACCCCTTCGAGCAGCACGTGACCGCGCACCAGCAGCGCGACGACGAGCCCGCTGAGCGTGCCGTCCTGGCCGACGACGACCTTCCCCACCTCCTCCCGCAGCGCGAGGATCGGCCCTCTCGGATCAGCGTGCATGCATGACCTCCTTGCGGATGCGTTCGATCTCATCAGCCAGCGCGACGAGCTCCACGTCGCCGGTCACCGCCGGGCCAGCCAGGGCCGAGAGCACCCGGTCGCGATCGACGCCGGTGCGGCTCGCAGCAACCTCGGCGAGAGCCTGTGGGGAGACGTCGGACGGCAGCCCGAGCCAGCTGACGAGCTCGCGGTGCAACGCCCTGCGCAGCACCGCGGCCGTGCGCTCCGGGCGTCTGGAGAGCTGCGCGAGGCTCCCGACCGCGCTGACCAGCTCGGAGCCTTCGATCTGGACCGGTTGCGGTTCGACCATCACCGGCCCGAGGCGGCGACCACGGAACCAGCTGTAGACGCCGAACGCTACGACCAGCTGCGTGAGCGCCAGCCAGAACCCCCGGGGGACCGCGTCGAACAGCGACCGATCGGAGGGGACGCCGCCTCGGGGGTCGAGGATCACGACCCGGGTTCCCTCCCGGGGAGCCAGGAGCGCCACGGCGAGCCCGGCGTTGTCCGAGACGGCGAGCAGCGAGTTGGTGAACAGATCCGCGCCGCCGACGAAGACCAGCCAGCCGTCACCCCGCTGGTCCGCGACCACGAACGCTCCGTTGCCGTCGTCGAAGCAGCCGAGCGCCCGTTCGGTCACCTCGTAGCGGGCGTAGCTCGAGCCTGGCACGAGCTCCTGGAGCTGGGCTAGCGCCGGAATCCGGCACGCATCCCGCTCGACCACCTCGCTGGCACCACCGAACAGCGAGGCGCGCTCGGCGACCGGTGGGGTGAGCGGGCTGTAGGGGTCCGCGACGACGAGGCGCCCTCCTCGCTCCACCCACTCGAGCACGGCCGCCTCCCGGGTTGGGGTGATGACGTTCGACAGCATGAGCGCGATCTCGGCATCAGCCGGCGGTACGCCCGAGACGACCTCGACCTCGGCGCCAAAGGACTCGAGGAGCAGGA
>JBBFLY010000116.1:0-5609 GCA_037478855.1 Acidimicrobiales bacterium
CCGGGACTTCGGATCGGGGTCTGCGGGGAGCACGGCGGCGACCCGTCCTCGATCGCCTTCTTCGAGTCGCTCGGCGTGGACTACGTCTCCACCTCGCCGTTCCGTGTGCCCGTTGCGAGGCTGGCCGCGGCGCAGGCGCTCGTGTCGAGCAGGGGGTCCCGCGGAACGCGCTGACCGCTCGGGAGGCGACGACCTCGAGCGCCCGGGGCACCGGCCGGAGCCGGGCGTGCCGCTGCTACCGTGCCCGCAGTGGGGCTCGGTGCTGAGAGCGGGAGCTGATCGGTGGCGATCGTCGACGAGGACATCGCCCGGGTCCGCCAGGCTTCGGACATCGTGGCGGTGATCGGTGAGCACGTGTCGCTGCGTCGGGTGGGTACGCGCTGGCAGGGTCTGTGCCCGTTTCATCCCGAGAAGACGCCGTCGTTCTCGGTGAACCAGCAGGAGGGGCTCTACTACTGCTTCGGATGCCAGGCGCGCGGCGATGTGATCACGTTCGTGCGTGAGATCGAGCACCTCGACTTCGTCGCCGCGGTCGAGAAGCTCGCCGGACGGGCCGGCATCAGCCTGCGCTACACGGACGAGGCCGAGAGCGAGGGTCGTCGACGGAAGGCGGTGCTGCTGGACGCAGTGGCGAAGGCGGTGGAGTGGTACCACGAGCGGCTGCTCAGCGCGCCTGACGCGGCGAAGGCGCGTGGCTATCTGCGTTCGCGTGGCCTCAACGGCGATGACGTCCGCCGGTACCGGCTCGGCTGGGCGCCGGAGGGATGGGATGAGCTGGCCAGGGCGCTGCGGCTCCCCGACGACGTGTTCGTCGAGTCCGGCCTGGGCTTCCTCAACCGTCGCAACCGCCAGACCGACGCGTTCCGGGGGCGGGTGCTGTTCCCCATCTTCGACGTACAGGGGCGCCCGGTCGCCTTCGGTGGCCGCATCCTGCCCGGTGGCGACGGCCCGAAGTACAAGAACTCCTCCGAGACCGCCGTGTACGCGAAGAGCAAGGTGCTCTACGGGTTGAACTGGGTGAAGTCCGAGATCGTCGCCGCCGACGAGGTGATCGTCTGTGAGGGCTACACGGATGTGATCGGCTTCGCGAAGGCGGGTGTGCCGCGAGCGGTGGCGACCTGCGGCACCGCGCTCACCGAGGAGCACGTCCGGCTGCTGCGCAGCTTCGCCCGGCGCGTGGTGCTGGCCTTCGACGCCGATGCTGCGGGACTGAGCGCCGCCGAGCGCTTCTACGCCTGGGAGCGTGCGCACGACCTCGACGTGGCGGTGGCGGCACTACCTCCGGGGGTCGATCCGGGGGAGCTGGCGGTGCGCGATGCGGAGGCGCTGCGGACCGCGGTCGAGCAGGCGGTGCCGTTTCTGCGCTTTCGGGTGGACCGAGCGCTGGCCTCGGGGGACCTGTCGACCGCGGAGGGTCGGGCTCGGGCTGCGGAGGCCGCGCTCGCGGTGATCGCCGAGCACCCCAACGAGCTGGTGCGCGACCAGTACCTGATGGAGGTCGCGTCACGCTGCCGGGTTGATCCGCAACGGCTTCGTGCCGGCCTGGGGGAGGGGGCTCGTCGTGGCAGGGTCGTGCGGGTCGCGCCGTCGCCGTCAGTGGGCCGTCCGGTGCGGCAGGGGCCGGAGATTGAGGCGCTCAGGTTGCTGATCCAGCATCCCGAGGCGATGGCGCCCTGGCTTGACGAGCCGCTCTTCGGTGACGAGCTGACCCTCGCCGCCTACCGGGCGTTGCGGGATGCCGGATCGGTCCGGGAGGCGCTGGAGCGCACCGATCCCGGTGCTGCGGAGCTGCTGCAGCGGCTGGCCGTCGAGGAGTCCGACGCCGAGGTGGACGATGTCGCCGCCAGGCTGATCGAGGCCGCGGCGAGCCGGGCGCTGGCGGGTCTGCAGTCGCGAGCCCGCCTCGCCGACGACCGGGAGTCCTTCGCACAGCTCTCCCGTGACATCGCGTGGCTGAAGCTGCGGATGGAGGAGCTGCGCGAGCCGTCCAGTCGGGTCGGCGCCGCTGAGCAGTTGCTAGCCTGGCTCGCAGATCGGCCGGAGGAGCAGGGATGAGCGACAGCGCTTCGACGCTCGCTGCTCTGGCGGGGGCGACGGGTGAGGAGCTCCAGCAGCTCCTCGACCTCGGCCGACGCCAGGGGACGCTGACCCAGCACGACGTCGTCGACGCGCTTCCGAACGTTGAGCTCACCCCTGAGACCATCGAGCAGGTTCGTCGTCTGCTGCGCGACGCCGGAGTCCAGCTCGAGGAACCCGAGCTGCAGACGGTGATCGTCGAGGATCCCGACGACCACCTCGACGACGATGACGACGACGCGCTCCGTCACCGCTCCCGATTGCGGGCCGTCGCCTCGCGTGACGCGCTTCGCATGCGCGCGTCCTCGGGTGGGTCGTCGGATCCGGTCCGCATGTACCTGAAGGAGATTGGGCGGGTGCCGCTGCTGTCGGCTGCGGAGGAGGTCGCCCTCGCGAAGCGCATCGAGGCCGGTGTGCGGGCTGCCGAGCGGCTCGCCGATCTGGAGGCCGCCGGCGAGCTGGGCTCGCTCGACCCGGCCGAGCTGCGACGGTTGAACCGACTGGTCCAGAAGGGGGAGCGGGCGAAGTCCGAGCTCACCCAGGCGAACCTGCGGCTGGTGGTCTCGATCGCCAAGCGCTACGTGGGTCGGGGCATGCAGATCCTCGACCTGATCCAGGAGGGCAACCTGGGCCTGATGCGCGCGGTGGAGAAGTTCGACTACACGAAGGGTTTCAAGTTCTCCACCTACGCCACGTGGTGGATCCGCCAGGCCATCACCCGGGCCATCGCGGATCAGGCCCGCACCATCCGCATCCCGGTCCACATGGTCGAGTCGATCAACAAGGTGCATCGGGTGCAGCGGCAGATGCTCCAGGAGCTCGAGCGTGAGCCCACGATCGAAGAGCTGGCGGAGAAGGTCGACATGACGCCGGCCCGGGTGCGAGAGATCATGCGCATCTCGCAGGATCCGCTCTCGCTCGACTCGCCGGTGGGCGAAGAGGACGACTCGAACCTCGCCGACTTCATCGAAGACCAGCAGGCTGACGCGCCGGCCGAGATGGCGGCGAAGATGATGCTGAACTCGGCGGTGGAGGAGGCGCTGGAGGAGCTCAACCCGCGAGAGCAGGCCGTGGTGCGCATGCGGTTCGGGCTCGACGACGGCCAGGCCCGGACCCTCGAGGAGGTCGGTCGCGAGTTCGGGGTGACCCGCGAGCGGATCCGCCAGATCGAGTCGAAGACCCTCGCCAAGCTCCGCCACCCGCATCGCAGCCAGAAGCTGCGTGACTACCTCGATGGCGAGTAGCCACTGAGGCTCGAGTAGCCACTCAGGCTGGGGATCGGTGCTCGTCTCCGCAGGCGTCGCCCGGTTTCGACGTCAGGCGGTCGGCTCGTCGAAGTCGTCGGTGAGGCTGGTGCGCAGGTCCGACAAGGTGTCGGGTGCGTCTGCTGCGGTCTGCTTCGCGAGCTCGACGGCGCGCTGGCGGCCCTGCTCGTAGAGCTCGTCGAGCCGGGAGCGGATCTCGAGGTAGGGCGGGGCGCTCCGGAGCTTCTCGAGCCACTGCTCGATCTCCTGGTAACGCTCACGGCCGGCTTTCGCACCGAAGTAGTAGCCGACTGCGAAGCCGACGATGAGTCCCGCTCGGAAGCGCATGGCACCGATCTAACCACTTCGCAGCCGGCGGTGCCGCAGCCGGTGTGCCGTAGCCGGCGGTGCACAGCCGGCCCCGGTGCTGGTCACGTTGGGGAAGCGCCGGCGGTGAGCCCTGACGGGGCGGGCCCTGACGGCGCGGGCCCTGACGGCGCGGGCCCTGACGGGGCGGGTTCACGCGCTGCTATCCTGCACTGCGCTTTCCGGGGTAGCTCAGCAGGCAGAGCGTCTGACTGTTAATCAGAATGTCGTGGGTTCGAGCCCCACCCCCGGAGCGACGCGACGATCGCCCCGCAGTGCCCGCGCTGTGGGGCGTGACGTTCTAGATGGCTTCCGCAGACGTCGATCGGTGTGTTCGCCGGGGTCGCCGCGGCCGGGGAGAGCACGCGATCCGCCTGTCATCGCCTGAACAGGCGCTCGGCTAGCTTGAGCGCTGGGGCCCGTAGCTCAGTGGTCAGAGCGCGCGACTCATAATCGCTTGGTCGGAGGTTCGATCCCTCCCGGGCCCACGTTGCGCGTCGCTGATCTGGCTCCGGCACGACCCGATCAGCGGTCGGCGTCTCGGTCATCGGCAGTGCCGGGAGCGACGCGGATGAGGCTGATCGCCCGGCCGATGGTGGCGTTCAGCGGGCTGCTGGTGTCCAGCTCGCCGGCTTCGGGCCATGCGTCGAAGGTGTCGGCCATGCGCGCGGCGATGGCGGGCGTCGCGTCCGAGACGCCGGTGCCGGCCGCCAGCCGACGGGTGATGCGGGCCGCAGCGATCTCGGCTGGCGCGACGCAGCGCAGCTCCACCAGGTCGCTCATCGTGTCACGGGCCGCCTGGCGGGCGAGCTGGCGGTGGGCGGCCGATCGCCACGAGGCGTCGAGCACCACGGAGCGTCCCCGCTCCAGCTCGGATCGGGCCAGCTCCACGAGCCGCCGGTACAGCGCGTCGGTGACCTCCGAGGCGTACAGCCCGGTCTCGAAGGGGATCTCGTGGTGCTCGCCCGGTGGGATCCCGGCGGTGGCTTTGCGGATCACGTCCGAGTTGAGAAGGGTTGCCCCCAGCTCGTCGCCGAGCGCCCCGGCCACGGTGGACTTGCCGGTGCCGGGTGTTCCCCCGATCAGGATCAGACGCACCCGTGCCTGCTCGAGGTGGCGGGCGGCAAGCTCCACGAGCGCCGCGGCCTGCGTGGCGCTGGTGTCATCGAGCCCCTCGCGGGCTCGCAGGCAGTGCACCTTGGCGCGCACCAGGGCCCGGTGCGCGAGGTAGAGGTGCACGAGCGGCGCCGGGAGCTCGGCGCCGCTGTGGCGCTCGTAGCCGTGGAGGAACGCCCGGGCCTCATCGGGCGCGCCCAACCGCTCCAGGTCCATGGCGAGAAACGCGACGTCGAGCGCGACGTCGCCGTAGCGCAGCGTGTCGTCGAAGTCGATGCAGTCGAGGATCTGCGGTCCTTCCGGGACGCAGAAGACGTCCTCGGCCTGCAGGTCGCCGTGGCCGTCGCAGATCCAGCCGCCGGCGATGCGCTCCTCGAACAGAGGTGCCCGCCCGGCGATGAACCGGCGTCCGAGCTCGCCGGCGCGATCGACCGAGCGCTCGTCGAGGAGTCCGGCCGCGACCTCGTGCAGCTCGACGAGGTTGCGGTCCCACAGCTGTGCCACGGCGTCCGGACTGGCGGCCGCGTCGATGTGGGGACCGCGCTCGGCGCTGGCGTGGAAGCGGGCCAGCACCTCGGCCAGCGCGTCGAGCTGGTCGGGCAGGTCGGCGGCCCGGTCGCGTACGAGCTGCGCGAGCCGGCGCTCGGGCGGCATGCGGCGCATCACGACGAGGTGGTCGCAGCGTTGCCCGTCGGGGTCGGTCACGTCGGCGACGCCGAGGTAGGCGTCTGGCGCGAGGCGGCGGTTCAGCTCGACCTCCCGGTGGCAGGCGGCCTCCCGCAGCTCTCGGGTCGAGTAGTCGAGGAA
>JBBFLY010000117.1:0-5585 GCA_037478855.1 Acidimicrobiales bacterium
CCAGGCGTACCTGGGCCGCTGGGCGGCCAGCCCCGCTGGCCAGATCCCCTACGAACAGCTCGATGCGTTGTGGGTGTCGTTCCCCGAAGCGATCGACCCCGCCGCCTGGCCGGGGGTCCCCGTGCGCCCGATCCCAGATCCGGCGACCGTCCGCCCCCTGTTGGAGTCGCTCGCCGCCGCGGTCGTCGACCCGGTTCTGCAGGACGCCTACCGCCAGCTCGAGGCGATCGTGGTGCTCCCCCACTCGACGATGCTCGACGGAGCTGAAGCCGAGGAGGCGCTCGGACGCCTGATCGACGAGCTCGTGGACAGCGGCCTCACAGTCGGCATCAAACGCCATCCACGAGACGACCCAGCCGCGTTCGGCCGGTACCTGCCCTCGACCATCACCGTCATCGAGCCCTCGCTGCCCGTCGAGCTCATCTTCCTCCTCCCGGGCTCATCGGTCCGCTGGATCGTCACCGATCGGACCACCGCGGTGCTCTCCGGCCCGCGCTACCGTCCCACAGCCCGGACGATCACCTTCTCGAACGGGGTCCCGCCCGAGGTACGCGAGGCCTATGAGCGACTCATGCGAGCCACCGGGGGGGTGTTGGTCGACGCGCCCGACGCCGCCCGCAAGGCGATCACGGGGCACGTCTGACCGGGACCCTCAGGCGAGCGGACGCGGCCATGGCGAGCCGGCCCAGCCCAGCATCTCGACGAGCTGCGCCGTGTCCTCGGCAAGCACCTCGTGAACGGCGGTCGGCAAGGGCCGCTCGGCCTCGGCGAGCCGCGCTCGCACCGCGGGCCCCTCGCGGACCAGCGCCCGCCGACCCAGGCGTCGAAGCGGCGCAGGCAGGCGGCCCACGTGCCGCAGCAACCCGCGGCGGCGGATCGAGCGCGCTAGGGGCGTGAACTGGCGATCGAGGTCGGTCACGTTGTGCGCGCTCGACGGTCGTGGCACCCGGTCAAGCCCGAGGTGCTCGAGGACCGAGACCCAGGCGCGCTCGTCCTCGCCGACCAGGTCCTCGAAGAGCACCACCTGCAGCTGATCACCAAACCGCTCGTGATAGGGACGCAGCAGCTGGGCATAGAGGGACCGACCCACGTAGGGGTTGCCCGGCTCGCTCACCACCTGGGCGAGCGGGCGCTGCTCACGGCCCCGCTGCGCCCAGTACCGGTAGTGTGACCGGAGCCGCTCGACGGGATCGCGCAGCACGCAGATCAGTCGGACCTCCGGGGCGGCAAGGCCGATCCGGGCACAGGCGCGCGCCGCGTGCTCAGGATAGGTGTAGCGCACCGAGGCCTCGCCGGTCAGGAGGCGATCACCTCTCGGCCCCCACAGGCCTTGATAGGCCGCCCATGCGTCCCGGCGGGGACGGTCCCCGTCGAAGTTCGCATCGTCGATGAAGAAGTTCGGTTCCTTCTGGGACGTCTCCGCCACGTCGGGGTGCGCTTCGATCCAGCGAAACAGCGACGTCGTACCCGCCTTCATGACCCCGATGATCAGGAAGTGCGGTGGCGGTGCCGAGTCGACGTCCATGACAATGAGTGGGTCGTCCGAGCCAGCGTCGAGAGCAGCACGCGTGTCCGAGCCCGAAGCGTCAGCGATCCTACCCCCACCACCGCCCCCCAGAGGCGTGCTCTACGTGACGGCCACCGGTGGATACGGTGGTCCCGTCGCCAGCCTGGTCACGGTGCTCGCCGAGCTCGCACCGACCGGCGTGACCCGCGTCGTGTGCGCGCCACGGGCCGCGAAGGCCGCCTACTGGGATCGGCTCGCTGCCGTGAGCGATGTCCTGATCCCGATGAGGCGCCCCCGGGGAGCGGGCATCGTCGAGGCACAGCGTGAGGTCCTGGCGGCAGCCCGACGGCACCGCGACGCGATCGACGCCGTGCACGCCAACTCGCTCACCGAGTTGGTCGTCGCCCTGCCGGCAGCGATCGCCCTCGACCTGCCGATCGTCGTCTGGGTGCACAACTGGGAGGTTCCCTTCCTGACGCGACTGGCCCGTCCGGTGGTGCGCTCGCTCGGCGATCAGGTGCGCTTCGCCGGCGTGTCCTCCTTCACCCGGGACCTTGTCGTTCGCGCCGGTCTTACCACTGCCGACGCCTTCCGGGTGATCCCCAACCCCATCGACCCCGCGGTGGTCGCGGCGCGGCAACCGGGGCGGGACGGTCCGGTCCGGATCGGGTTCCTCGGGCGCAGCGAGCGCCGCAAGGGCTTCGATCTGCTCCCCGCGTGCATCGAGCTGCTCCGTGACACCCCAGCGCGGTGGGAGATCTTCTCGACCCCCTTCGTCGAGGAGCGGGTGACCTGGCGACAGCTCACGGCGACCCCGGCAGAGCTGGTGTCGGTCAACGCGATGGTTCCCGATGTTTCGCAGGCCTACGCGCGTTGCGACATCGTCTTCGTTCCGTCGCGGGTCGAGTCCTTCTGCCGCGTCGCGGCAGAAGGACTCCTGAACGGCCTGCCCGTGGTCGCGAGCGACATCCCCCCTCTGCGTGAGGTGCTCGACGACGGGCGGGCCGGCGTGCTGTTCCCGGTCGGCGACGTCGAGGCAGCGGCCTGCACCCTGCGCGACCTCGTGAGCGATCCGGCACGTCGCGCCGCGATCGGCAGCGCCGGCCGTCAGCGCGCCGCGGCCTTCCTCCCCGGCGAGGTCAGTGCCTCGCTGCTGCGCGTCTACGCCGATGCCAGCCGGGGCGCGACATCACCTGACGGCTAACGGCCGCCGACCTCGTGCTCGTGGGCCCAGGAGCCCGGCAAGCCTCCGAGATGGGCCGCGAGCGCGGCCGTATCGGGCTCGACCTGCGCCCGCGCCCACTCGAGGGTCTCGCGGTCCCAGCGGGGCGTCGGGATGGGTCGCGAGGTCCGGTCACGGATCCAGGCCTTGACGGCGCGCAACGCACCCGAGCGTCGGCTCGCCCGGTTCAGCCGCTCGAGTGCCGCGCTCCGTCGCAGCAACCGCAGCAGGCCCGCCTCCTGTCGCTTGTCGGCAGACCGGTTGCGGGCCACCCCCTCGCGAGGCACCGGGACGGGCTCGAGGCCGAGGAACTCGAGGCAAGCACCTACCACCCGGTTCGGGTCGGCGACCAGGTCATCGAAGAAGACGATGAGGATCCGGTCGTCCCCCAGAACGGCCCGGTACTCGCCGAGCTGCTTCCAGTAGAGGCTGGCATCCACTAGCTCGGGGACGTCGCGCACCGCCCGGTTGAAGTCGGCCGGGATGTCGACCCGCCGCTCGCTGCGGTACTGCACCCAAGCCGACTCGATGCGTCGCAACGGCTCGCGCAGGCTGTAGATCACCCGGGCCGAGGGGTTGAGGTGAGCGATGCGCGACGCGACGCCCGGATACACGGCCGACTGGGAGTACACGGTGCTGCCCTCCAGCCGGATCATCCCCGACGACCACTCCGGGAAGCAGCGCTGGTAGGCCCGTTCGATCGCCTCGAGCGACTTGTCTCGACGGAGCACACCCGGCTCCTTGGGCCTGCTGACCTGGATCCCCGGATGGCGATCGAGCAGCTCGCACAACGTCGTGGTGCCGGCGCGGTGCGCACCGATGAGGAAGACGTCGGGGACCATCGAGACCCCGTCGCGGTCCCGGTTACTCATGGCAGTCGTACGAGGTCTGCTTCGAGTGCGGTCGTGGTGCGCGGCTCGATCCGAGCCTGCGCCGAGGTTCCCACGTCGGTGATGCCGAAGCCCCGCGCGGCCTCGATCACCCATCCCCTGGTGGGTCGGACCGTGGCAGCGACGGTGTCAGGGTTGACCAGGGGCTGGGCACCGACCAGCAACCGGTACCTGGCACCCGGATCGATCGACCCCTTGATGTCGAGCTCGATCCGAACGGAGCCACCTGGTGGGATCTTCACGAACCGCGAGTAGACGGCCCAGCCAAGCTCCCGTTGGAACTCCACCCCTATCCGCTCGCCGTCGAGTCGGGCCTCCTGCAGGTGGTGAGGGGTGTAGACGGATAGGTAGAGCGAGTTGGTGCCGAGCGGCAGCCCCAGGTCGTTGCTGCCGATGATGGCATCCGGCAGACCCGACGACGGGGCATCGTTGTGCAGGGTGACGGTGACGGTCCCCTCCACCTCGCCGGTGGCCGGATCGTAGGTGACCTGATAGTCCACGTCGCGTCTCAGGAACACGTCGATCTTGTTCTGGCCCCAGTTCTGCGTCACGAGCATCAGCCCGTCCGCACCCTCTGGTCGTGGTGCCTCGCCCGCGACGCCGAGGTGCGAGAGGAACCGCTCCTGCGCGGGGTCGAAGGCGTACATCATGAGCCTGCGCTCCTCTACCGCCGGCCCGAGCGCTGAGGCGAGCCTGCGTGGGCCGGGGAGCGAGCCGTTGACGAGCTGGTCGAAGGTCTCGCGCCCCACGTCCTCAAGGAACTCCCGCCGCTGGGCGGTCTCCCCGAACTGCAGGTACTGGTCCTTCACCAGGAATTGGGCGACGTTGTCGGCCGTGAGCCGCTGTGGGGCTCCCTTGATCCGGATCGGCCCGGTCAGCTTCAGCAGCGCGGCCAGCCCATAGGGATCAGCCACGATGACCCCGTCGACGGGACGCCCACCGGACTGGGGATACAGCTCGGCCATCACCGCGGCCACGGTCGGCAGATCGGGCGAGAACGTGACGTCCTGCAGGTATTGCCAGGGCCGAAACCGCCCGTACCGGGCGAGATACTCCGGCGGGCCCGACAGACTGCGACGCTCGCTGCCCGGCGCGGCGAGCAGCTCCCTGATGGGACCGGAGTCGGTGAGGTCCAGGTCGCCGTCGACCGCGCGCAGCTCTGCCCAGCTCCCTACGAAGCCTCCGAGCCCCCGCGCCTCGGCCGGTTGGGTGAACAGCACGAGGTAGTGGCGGGCGCCGTCCGCGCCGAGCATCCCGGGCGCGACCGCTGCTGCCTCGGCTGCGAGCTCGATGTCATCGAGCGTTGCGTCGACGTCCTCGGTCAACCCAGCCAAGGCGTCGCTGACCGGTCCGATCAGCCAGGGGGAGGAGACGGCGTGCAGCCGATCAGCAGCCAGGGTCATCACCGCCGAGGCCCGCTCGAGGGGTTGACGGGTGGCCGCCAGACGCGCCACGTCGATCCGACCGGAGGTGTAGCGGATCCGCTCGAGATCGGCCGAGACCGCGACGTCCCCGGCAGCACCTGCGATCTGCGCAGCCTGTCCCGTCGCCACCTCGAGCGCTTCAGCCTGCTGGGCGAGCACGGGGATGCTACGCGCCGGGCGTGCCCACCAGGCGCCGAAGAGGCGATGGGACGATTCCAACGACGACGTCGCCGACTCGAACAGCGCGGCGGCGGCGTTCGCGTCTCCGTCGCTGGCTGCTTCCAGACCCTGCCTCGCCTGCCGCACACCGTCCTGCATCGCGGACCAGGCCAGAGCTACCGACAGCCCGAAGACGCCGAGCGCGATCGCGCCGATGACGCCCGCGCCGAGCAACGCTCGGTGCACCACGCGGCGCCGGGCTCGGGGCAACAGCAGGTAGCCCGAGAGCAGCACAGGGGCGACCGCCGTCGCGACGTACAGCGCGGTCGACCCGTGAAAGCCGAGGTCCGGCAGACGCAGCAGCACCTGGATGGCCAGCGCAC
>JBBFLY010000118.1:0-5406 GCA_037478855.1 Acidimicrobiales bacterium
GTGCCCGTGCCGGCACCCGGGGGGCGTGCCTCGTGCTCAACCTCCCCGGGTCGACCGACGGGGCGCTGCAGTGCCTCGACGCGGTGCTCGACGTGGTCCCGCACGCCCTCCGGCTGCTCACCGGGCGCGCGGCCGGGCATTGAGGTCGGCGCGGGCCGGGTACCTGCCGGGTGCCGGCGGCGCTGGTCGAAATCGACGCCGGTCGTTGTTGTTGGCGACCGGCGGCTGGCCTACAGTGGCGTCAAGCCCTTCGCGGGGTTGGGTGCAAGTCCCGACCGGCGGTGAGAGCCCGCGAACCCGCCTGCTGTGCAGACGGGCCGACCCGGTGGAACTCCGGGGCCGACGGTGAGAGTCCGGATGGGAGCGAGGGCGCCCGCTCGTCGCGCGCCCCTGAAGAGACAGCGAGACGGAGTCCGCAGCGTTGGGTCCGACCGACGAGGAGCGCATGCAGCAGGCCATCCGAGCGGCCACCGCGGTCCGCCGCCGGGTCTCACCCCGTCCGTGGGTCGGCGCGGTGGTCGTCCCCGCTGGCGACCCGGGCGGCCCGGGCTTCGAGGGAGCGACCGACGGTCGTGAGGGCCCGCACGCGGAGGTCGTGGCGCTGCGTCGGGCGGGAGACGCTGCCCGCGGGGCGACCCTCTACTGCACGCTTGAGCCGTGCTCGCACCACGGTCGGACCCCTCCCTGTGCCGACGCGGTCGTCGCGGCGGGCGTCCGGCGGGTGGTGGTCGCGGTCGAGGATCCCGACCCCCGGGTGGCCGGTAGCGGCCTGGCTCGAATGCGGGACGCCGGCATCGACGTCGAGGTGGGGGTGGGCGCAGCGGCGGTGCGGGAGCAGCTGCGGCCCTACCTCCACCACCGCAGCACCGGGCGGCCGTTCGTGATCCTGAAGCTCGCTGCGACGCTCGACGGCCGTACGGCGGC
Organism: Acidimicrobiales bacterium; assembly: GCA_037478855.1. Classification (GTDB taxonomy): domain Bacteria; phylum Actinomycetota; class Acidimicrobiia; order Acidimicrobiales; family Acidimicrobilacustridaceae; genus Rhabdothermincola. The sequence continues at coordinate 925 of JBBFLY010000118.1, forward strand.
TCCCGACGGCTCCAGTCGGTGGATCACCGGGCCGCTCGCCCGGGAGGACGCCCACCGCCTGCGCGCCGACAGCGACGCCGTGCTGGTGGGTGCGGGGACGGTGCGCGCTGATGATCCGGCACTCACCGTGCGCCTCCCCGCCGGGGAGGCGGATGGCGTCGAGCCGCTCCGGGTCGTGCTCGGCAAGGCTCCCGCCGGGGCGAGGGTGCATCCCGCACTCGAGCTCTCCGGCTCGCCCGATGACGTCCTCGACGAGCTCGGTGCTCGAGGCGTGCTCCAGCTGCTCGTCGAGGGTGGTGCACGGGTTGCACACCAGTTCCACACAGCCGGCCTCGTCGACCGGTACGTGCTGTATCTGGCGCCGGCACTGATGGGTGGCGATGACGCGCCTGGACTGTTCAGTGGTCCCGCAGTCGGCAGCATCGGCGAGCTGTGGCGGGGGGAGATCGTGGAGCTCCGCCGGCTGGGCGAGGATCTGAGGATCGATCTCGAGCCGCGCCGGGACCGTCCCATCGAGGCGGGACCGGGCGTGGGAGGAGGCAGCTGAATGTTCACCGGCATCGTCGAGGAGCTGGGCTGGGTGCTCGGCCGCGAGGGGAGCGACCTGCGTGTGCGCGCCGAGCGGGTGCTGGACGCCACGCGCATCGGAGACTCGATCGCCGTGAACGGCTGCTGCCTCACCGTCGTCGAGCTCGGAGACGGTTGGTGGCGCGCGGACGTCAGCGAGGAGACCTACCGCCGCACCAACCTCGGTGAGCTGCGGGAAGGTGACCCGGTCAACCTCGAACGTCCGGTGCGCCTGACGGACCGGCTGGGCGGACATCTCGTGCAGGGGCACGTGGACGCGGTGGGGGAGGTGGTCGAGCCCGCCCCCGACCTTCGGGTGCGGATGCCGGAGGAGCTGACCCGCTACGTGGTCGAGAAGGGTTCCATCACGGTGGACGGGGTGAGCCTCACAGTGGTGCAGGCACTCGATGACGGGTTCACGGTCGCGGTCATCCCGCACACCGCCGAGGTCACCACGCTGGGACGGAAGAAGCCCGGTGACCGGGTCAATCTGGAGGTCGACGTGATCGCGAAGTACACGGAGCGGCTTCTCGCCGCGCAGATCGACTCCTTGCGAGGTGGCGCACCGGTGCACGACGTCCCAGAGAGGCAAGCACGATGATCCACGACCCGCTCGACGACGCCCGGCAGCCCCCGGCCGGCTCTTCACCCCGATCCGAGTACGCCGATGCGTTCGCCACGATCCCCGAGGCGGTGGCCGCGATCTCCCGGGGCGAGATCGTGGTGGTCGTCGACGACGAGGATCGCGAGAACGAGGGCGACCTCATCATGGCCGCCGAGTTCGCGACCCCCGAGAAGATCGCCTTCTTCGTGCGGCACACCTCCGGCGTGATCTGCGTTCCGCTCACCGGAGAACGGCTCGATGAGCTGGACATCCCGCTCATGGTTCGGGACAACTCCAACACGGAGGCGCAGCGCACCGCGTTCACGTACAGCGTCGACTACCGGCACGGCACCTCGACGGGGATCTCCGCCGCGGACCGGGCTGCGACGATCAGAGCGCTGATCGACCCGGCCACCCGCCCCGGTGATCTGGCTCGTCCCGGTCACATCTTCCCTCTGCGGTACGCGGAGGGGGGGACGCTCAAGAGGGCCGGTCACACCGAGGCGGCGGTGGACCTGGCCCGCATGGCCGGTCTGTATCCAGCCGGGGTGCTGTGTGAGATCGTGAACGACGACGGCACGATGGCCCGGGTGCCGGATCTGGTCGAGTTCTGCAAGGAGCACGGCCTCTTGATGATCTCGATCGCCGAGCTGATCCGGTACCGGCGGCAGAACGAGAAGCTGGTCAAGCGGATCGCCGAGGCGCGGATCCCCACCGAGTGGGGTGATTTCACCTGCTACGTCTACGAGTCCATGCTCGACGGCGAGCAGCACGTTGCGCTGACCAAGGGTGCGGTGCAGGGTCAGGACAACGTCCTGGTTCGGGTGCACAGCGAGTGCCTCACGGGTGACGTGTTCGGGTCGCTCCGCTGTGACTGCGGCATCCAGCTCGACCAGGCGATGCGCAAGATCGCCGAGGAGGGTCTCGGCGTGCTCGTCTACCTCCGCGGCCACGAGGGGCGGGGCATCGGCATCGGGCACAAGATCCGCGCTTACAGCCTGCAGGACCAGGGCCGCGACACGGTCGACGCGAACCTCGAGCTTGGTCTGCCGGTCGACAGCCGCGAGTACGGTATCGGCGCCCAGATCCTCGTCGACCTGGGCATCACCACCATGCGCTACATGACCAACAACCCCGCGAAGTACGGGGGCATCGAGGGCTTCGGGCTGGAGATCGTGGAGCGTGTCCCGCTCCTGTCCACCCCGAACCCCGAGAACATCAACTACCTGCGCACCAAGCGGGAGCGCATGGGTCATCTGCTCGAGGGGCTTGACGATGTCCTCTAACTTCCGTGCTGCGACCTCGGTGCAGGGAACCGTGGACGGTCAGGGAATGCGCATCGGCATCGTGTGCGGCCGGTTCAACGACCTCATCACCAACCGGCTGCTTGACGGTGCGAGCAACGGGCTTGCGGTGCACGGGGTCTCCGAGCAGGACGTCACCGTGGCGTGGGTGCCGGGTGCCTTTGAGATCCCCCTGGCTGCCAAGACCATGGCCGCGTCCGGTCGGTACGACGCGGTGATCACGCTCGGGGCGGTGATCCGGGGCGAGACCGCGCACTTCGACTACGTCGCTGGTCCGTGCGCGAACGGCATCCAGGACGCGCAGCTCGAGACGGGGGTGCCGATCGTGTTCGGCGTGCTCACGACGGAGAACCTCGAGCAGGCCTTGGAACGCTCTGGTGAGCGCGACAACAAGGGTGAGGAGGCCGCTAGGACGGCGATCGAGATGGTGGACGTGCTTCGCCGCCTGCGCGGGCGCTGATCCGCCCGGGGCTGGGACCCTCAGGTCAAGGTCGCGCCGAACAGTCGGCCGACCAGCATCGTCAGCGCCATCGCAGCAGCCCCACCGAGGAGCACGCGCAGCGTCGCCCTGCTGGCGGGAGCGCCTCCCAAGCGGGCGCCGACGGCGCCGAGCACGCCCAAGGCGACGAGCGCGAGGGCGAGCGTGAACGTCATCCTGGCGGATGGGGACGAAGCTGCCACGGCGCCGAGGGGGAGCGAGGCTCCCGCCGCGAACGAGAACGCGGAGACGACGGCAGCCTGCAGCGGGCGGGCCCGGGTCTCCTCGGTGATGCCCAGCTCCTCACGCAGGTGCACCTCGAGCACGTCGCCCTTCGACAGCTCCTCGGCCACCTGGCGCGCGAGCTCGGGCGAGAGCCCCTTGTGTCGGTAGATGGCGGCCAGCTCGGCCAGCTCGCGGTCCGGGGTGGTGGCCAGCTCGTGCATCTCCTTGGCGATGTCCGCTCGCTCGATGTCGCGCTGGGAGCTCACCGAGACGTACTCGCCCACCGCCATCGAGAGCGCACCCGCGACCAGCCCGGCCATGCCGGCAGTGAGGATGGCGGCCCGGTCGCTGTCGGCAGCGGCCACCCCGAGGACCAGGCTCGCGGTCGAGACGATCCCGTCGTTCGCCCCGAGCACTGCGGCGCGCAGCCAGCCCGCCCGGTGGCTGCGGTGCCGTTCGATGTGAAGCATGCGGCAAGCTTACGGAAGCCGTGATGGCCCCCCGTCGAGCGGACGGTACGGTTTGGCTCATGTTGAAGCTCGTCCTGCCGAAGGGGTCGCTCGAGAAGGCCACGCTCGAGCTGTTCGAAGCCGCCGATCTGCGGGTGCGGCGCGACTCGGTGGTGACCTACCGAGCCGACATCGTCGATCCCCGCATCGATGAGGTCCGCATCCTGCGTCCCCAGGAGATCCCCCGGTACGTCGCCGAAGGGGTCTTCGACCTGGGGATCACCGGTCGTGACTGGGTAGAGGAGACCTCGAGCGAGGTGGTGTCGCTCGGCGAGCTGCACTACTCGAAGGCCACCGACAACCCGGTGCGGATCGTTGTCGCGGTACCCGCGGACTCGCCCTACGAGCACGTGGCCGATCTGCCCCAGGGGGTGCGGGTCTCCAGCGAGTACCCCGAGCTCACCCGGCGGTTCTTCGAGGAGAAGGGTGTCGATGCCGACATCCGGCTCTCCTACGGCGCCACCGAAGCCAAGGTGCCAGACATCGTCGACTGCATCGTGGACATCACCGAGACCGGCCGTGCGTTGCGCGCCGCCGGCCTCAAGATCATCGACACCATCCTCGTCTCGTACACGGAGCTCATCGCCAACCCCGCGGCGTACGAGAACCCCGAGAAGCAGCATGCGATGCGCCAGATCCAGACCCTCCTCGAAGGCGTGCTCGAGGCGAGGGGCAAGGTGCTGGTCAAGCTGAACGTCAAGGGAGAGCAGCTCGAGCGGGTCATCGAGCTTCTCCCCGCGATGAAGTCCCCGACGGTCAACGAGCTCTACGCTGGCGCCGGGTACGCGGTGGAGA
>JBBFLY010000119.1:0-4915 GCA_037478855.1 Acidimicrobiales bacterium
CGGTTCATCGTCGCGACCCGGTCGGTGGTGGAGGCCAGCGCGGAGCGCATCCGGGATGCGGTGAGGTCCGCTTCGCTGACCGTCGCCGCGTAGGTGTAGCCGCGACCGTGTCGGGTTCGTTGCACCAGGCCCTTGTCGACGAGGCGGGTCAGGATCGTGGTGATCGTCGTGTACGCGAGCTCGCCGTCGAGGCCGTCGCGGACCTCGGCCGGGGTCACCGGCGTGTCCGCTCGCCACAAGATGTCGAGGATGTCGGCTTCGAGGGTGCCCATCGGGCGACGCTGAGCCATCGTCACGCTCCGAGTCGATGAGGTCGGGTCCATGTTCAGCGACAGTCTGTCGTAGTCGGGGCTCAGGTGCGCAGCAGGCGTTCGAAGGCCTGCATGGCTTCGTTGACCATGTCATCGGGTGCTTCGGTGCCGTCGCGTCCTTCGGCGTGGGTCACGCAGTGGCGTACGTGCTCGTCGAGCAGGCCCAGAGCGACGCTCTGGAGCGCCTTGGTGACCGAGGAGATCTGGGTGAGGACGTCGACGCAGTAGGTGTCCTCGTCGATCATCCGCTGCAGGCCCCTCACCTGGCCTTCGATGCGCCGCAGGCGCTTCTGATAGTCGTCCTTGCTGATCACGTAACCGCGCATCGGGTCTCCTTGGGCCGTGGGGTTCGTTCCATCGTGGTGGGTGGCCGGGTACCGGCCAGCGATCGCAGTGCCGTGGCCACGGCGAGGATCTCGCCGATGAACACCACGACTCGCTGGGCACCAGCCAACCTGTCGAGCGGGCCGGGTGGGTGGCTCATGGGACGAGGGTCCCGAGGCGGTCCTCGATGGCCTGGCGGCGGATGACGTTGACCATCCGGTCGCGTTCCTCGCCGGCCTCGAAGAGGATGAGGGTGGGGATGCCCTTCACGCCGTAGCGCTCCGCGGTGTGGGGGTTGGCTTCGACGTCGAGCTTGACGACCCGGACCCGGTCGCCCCAGTCGGCGGCCAACTCGTCGAGGACCGGGTCGAGCAGCTGGCAGGACCGGCACCAGTCGGCGTAGAAGTCGACGAGGGTCGGGGTGTCGGCCCGCAGGACGTCGAAGGCGAACCGGGCGTCGGTGGTGGAGTGGGGCCGGGTGGTCATCGGGACTCCTTGGAGGGACGGCTCGCCTTGAAGCGGCGGAGCCGGAGGCTGTTGGTGACGACGAACACGCTGGAGAACGCCATGGCGGCGCCGGCGATGAGAGGGTTGAGCAGCCCCGCGGCGGCCAGGGGGATGGCCGCGATGTTGTAGGCGAAGGCCCAGAACAGGTTCGTCTTGATGGTGCCGAGCGTGCGGCGCGACAGCCGGATCGCATCGGCGGCGGCTCGCAGGTCGCCGGAGACGAGGGTGATGTCGGACGCCTCGATGGCGACGTCGGTGCCGGTGCCCATCGCGAGGCCGAGGTCGGCCTGGGCAAGGGCGGCGGCGTCGTTGACGCCGTCGCCGACCATGGCGACCACCCGTCCCTCCTCCTGGAGGCGGGCCACGACGGCGACCTTGTCCTTGGGGAGGACCTCGGCGACGACCTCGTCGATGCCGACCTGGGCGGCGACGGCCCGGGCGGCCCGCTCGTTGTCGCCGGTGAGCAGCACCGGCGTGAGACCGAGCGCTCGCAGCTGGGCGATCGCCTCGGCCGAGGTGTCCTTGACCGTGTCAGCGACGACGAGCACCCCGCGAGCCTCGCCGTCCCACCCGACCGCGATGGCGGTACGACCCTCGCTCTCGGCGCGCTGCTTGTGAGCAGCCAGGTAAGCGCCGAGGTGCTGGGACCAGTCGGCCAGGAACGCGTCGCGGCCGGCGATGACGGCGTGACCGTCGATGACGCCCTGGACGCCGAGCCCCTGGGTGCTGGCGAACGACTCGACGGAGGCGAGGTCGACGCCGCGTTGGCGGGCCCCTTCTGCAATGGCTCGGGCGACGGGATGCTCGCTCGCGTCCTCCAGGCTGCCCGCCAGGCGCAGCAGCTCATCCTCGGTGATGCCCTCGGCCGGGTGCACGGCGACGAGGGCCATCTGCCCGGTGGTCACGGTGCCGGTCTTGTCCAACACGATCGTGTCGACCTCGCGGGTCGACTCGAGGATCTCGGGGCCCTTGATCAGGATGCCGAGCTGCGCACCCCGGCCGGTGCCCACCATCAGCGCAGTCGGCGTGGCCAGTCCGAGGGCGCACGGGCAGGCGATGATCAGCACTGCGACGGCCGCGGTGAACGCCTCGGTGGCGCCGGCACCGGATCCGAGCCAGAACCCGAGGGTTCCGATCGACAGCAGGATCACCACGGGGACGAACACCGCAGAGACCCGGTCGGCGAGGCGCTGCACGGGGGCCTTGCCGTTCTGGGCGTCGGTGACCAGCCGGGCGATCTGCGCGAGCGCGGTGTCGGCACCGACACGGGTGGCGCGCACCACGAGGCGGCCGCCGGCGTTGACGGTCGCGCCGGTGACGTCGTCGCCGGGACCGACCTCGACGGGGACGCTCTCGCCGGTGAGCAGCGAGGCGTCGATCGCGGAGGTGCCGTCCTCCACGATGCCGTCGGTGGCGATCTTCTCGCCGGGGCGGACCACGAACCGGTCGCCCACGGCGAGCTGGTCGATCGGGACCCTCACCTCGACGTCGTCGCGGAGCACGGCGACGTCCTTGGCGCCAAGCTCGAGCAGCGCCTTCAGCGCGGCGCCAGAGCGGCGCTTGGCGCGGGCCTCGAAGTAGCGGCCGGCGAGGATGAACACGGTGACGCCGGCGGCGACCTCGAGGTAGATCTCGTGCTGGCCGCCACCGCGTTCGATGCTGAGATCGAAGCCCATGCGCATGGACGGGTCGCCGGCCTCGCCGATGAACAGGGCGTAGAGCGACCACCCGAACGCGGCGATCGTGCCCACTGAGATGAGGGTGTCCATCGTGGCCGTGCCGTGGCGGAGGTTCGTCCAGGCCGCCCGGTGGAACGGCCAGGCGCCCCACACGACCACGGGCGCGGCGAGGGTGAGTGACAGCCATTGCCAGTGGTCGAACTGCAGGGCCGGGACCATCGACAGCACCAGGACCGGGAGGGTGAGCGCCGCGGAGACGACCAGGCGGTCACGGAGCCGACGGGTCGGGTCGTCGCTCCCCTCGCTCGGCTCGTCGCCCTCCTCGCCCACCGGGGTCGGCAGGTGGGCGGTATAGCCGGCGGCCTCCACCTCGGCGACGAGGCGGGTCGGCTCGATGTCGTCGGGGAATGTGACCTGAGCCCGCTCGGTGGCGTAGTTGACCGTGGCGGTCACGCCGTCGAGCTTGTTGAGGCGACGCTCGATCCGCGCCGCGCACGAGGCGCATGTCATGCCCTCGATCGCCAGGTCGATGCGATGACCGGCAGGGACCTGGGCGAGATCGTGATCGGTTGCGGTGCTCATCGGTGGCCCTCCCCCTCTGCGTGTGCGTGCCCCTCACCGGTGGCGCCGGCGGTGTCGGCACTGATGTCGACGGTGAACGCAGCGGTGCGGACCTGGCCGTCGACCGAGAAGTCGAAGAACAGCCGGTAGCGGCCCGGGGTCGGATCGGCGATCGCGAACGAGACCGGGCCGTCGCTGTCGGTCGGGTGGACGTGGAGGTAGGCAAGGTCATCGGCGTCGATGGCCACCAGGTGGCCTCGGGCACCGAGGTAGGGCTCCGGCTCCACCACCAGACCGGCCCTTCGGACCGTCAGCCCGGCGACGAGACCGTCGGCGGCCGGAGCGAGGTCGAGGCCGACCTCGAGATCGTCGACGACCGCGATGCGGGTCGGTTCGGGCAGCGGGCGGCCCGCCGCCACGCCGGGGACGACGAGATCGACGGTGAGCACCAGGTCAGGGCCGCCGGCCGGGACGGCGTCGGCCACCACCCGGTAGCCGCCCGGATCGAGAGCCGGGAGCTCTGCCGACCACGTGCCGCCGGCGCCCAGTTCCGGGTGGAGGTGGGCGTAGTCGGCGAGATCGATCGAGACGACGATGAGGTGCATGGGCCGCTCGTGGCGGTCCTCGAACTGGGTGACCGGCTCTCCGGCGCCATCGAGGACCACGAAGCTGAGCGGCTGGGGCTCGCCAGCGGTGACCACGGTGCTGGCGACGTGGATTCGGTAGTTCTCACCGGAAGCGGAGTTGGACGCGTGGGTGGGAGCGAGTGCGGTGGAAGGCATCGGGTTGTCCTCGTGATCGGAGTGAACGGTGGCGGCGGGTGCCGGAGCCGGTCCTGCAGCGGCACCGAGAGCGGCACCACCGCCGAGAGCGATGGCTGCGGCGAGCCCGAAGGCGGCCAATCGGGCCGAGGCGGTCATGTGACGACCTCGTAGCCGGCCTCGTCGACGGCGGCTCGAACGGCGTCGGCGTCGATCGGGGCAGCGGAGGTGACCGTGACCTGGCCCGTGGCGAGGTCGACCTCGACGGCGCTGACGCCGGCGATGGCCGAGACCTCCGACTGCACAGAGTTGACGCAGTGACCGCAGCTCATGCCCTCGACCTGGAACGTGGTGGTGATCATCAGATTTCTCCTTTGTCGATGCACGACAGGCGCTGCCGTGCCGAGAACACCCAGCCGGTCCATCAACCGAAGGCCGGAGGACCATGCACATATACCATACCCCCCCTCCCTATTTGTCAAGGTCTAGTTCCGGCCCGTCCGCGAATCCCGCCACAAGCCTCGACCTTGCACACCGCAGCCGCGCCTTCGGCGCCCTAGACGGCGCTGCGATGACTCTTCCAACACCGCAGCCGACACGAGGAGCGAAACACTCCACTCCGACTCCCCACAGGCCCGCTGCGAGCCTGAGCATGAGGTCCTGCCGACGCTGACCTCTGCCTTGCACACAAAAGCGGCTCAACTGACGCTGCCGGGGGTGTGGTCCGCGTGCGCACGCCGCCCGCTCCCTAGCTTCCGAGCTGTCGAGACCA
>JBBFLY010000120.1:0-4819 GCA_037478855.1 Acidimicrobiales bacterium
CCACACCCGCCCCACCTCGGTCACGCGGGGGCCTTGCGTCGGCACCGGGGGCAGCGGACCTCGATCGGCCGGTTCCCGTTCGAGATCGACGACGTGCTCGGCGATCTGGATTCCGCCGATCCCGTCGGTGAGCGAGTGGTGGACCTTCAGGATCATGCCGGCTCGACCCTCCGGCAGGCCCTCGACCACGGTGATCTCCCACAAGGGGCGCGCCGGGTCGAACGCGGTCATCCCTTCGATGCGGGCCAGGTCGAAGAGCGCGTCGAGCGAGGGTTCCGGCAGGGCCACCCAACGCAGGTGCCACGAGAGATCCAGGTCGGGGTCCAATGCCCACGTCGGGGTCGAGAGCGGAGGGGGCAGGGGGGCAGGCACCAGTCGCTCGCGGAACATCGGGGCGAGCCGGGTCGCTCGCTCCACCCGGTCCCGCAGCACGGCCCGATCGGGAGCCCGGTCAAGCACCACGACCGCGATGATCGTGGAGCGCAGCAGCGGATCGCGCTCCATCCGCCATGCGAACACGTCCGCCTGCCGCACGGGCGTCTGCACCGGACCGACACCGGTCGCATCGCTCATCGTGACTCCTTCCCGCGGTTCGACGGCTGTGGGGCTCGACCCTCAGCGTCCACCCGGTCGGGCCCCTCGATCCCCGCTCGTTCCCCTACCACGCGACCCTACGTCCGGCTCCCGCACATCCAGCAGGGCCGAAGGTCCGGATCTGCCCAGCCGGGGCCGACGCCCGCCGGGTGAGCCCTCTCACCGGGTGCGCCTGATGACGAACGTGGTGGTCTCGCCGTGGCATACCACCGTGCTCGTCGCCAAGCAGCTCGCCACCATCGAGAAGATGAGCGGGGGCCGTCTCGATGTGGGTCTCGGCATCGGCGCCCAAGGCCAGGACGACGCCGCGATGGGCGCGCCCATGAGCCGTCGCCGCGACCGAGTCGACCAGCAGGCCGCCGAGCTGCGACGGCTGTGGAGCGGCGAACCCCCGGTGCCAGGCACGCCACCGCTCGGCCCCTCGTCGTGCAGCCCGGCTGGCCGCCGCTGTACGCGGGGTGCTCGGTCCGAAAGCCGCGGCCCGCGCTGCGCGCTGGGCGGTAGGCATCACGGGCTTCAGCCTGAACCTTGACGTCGACGAGATCGAACGGGCCATTCGGGTGGCAGACCACGCGTGGCGGGACGCGGGGCGACCGGAGCCACCCCGCTTCCTCACCGCGTGCTTCTTCGCACCCGGCGACGACGCTGACGTCGTGCTCAGGCGTTTCACCCACGCCTACTTCCGGGTCTTCGGCGATGAGATCGCCGAGGCGATGGCGGAGACGGCCTCCCTGTTCTCCGAGGAGGCACTGGCCGAGACGCTCGATCGCGTGGCGACCTCGACCCGAACCGACGAGGTCATCCTCGTCCCCGCCTCCGTCGACCCGGCGCTCGCGCAGCTGGCGGCCCGGGTCGCCGGGGAGCGGTGCTGAGGCGGCAGGCCCCGGCCGCCACCTCGGGCGCGAACGCAGCGGAGAGGTGGGCAGCGCGCGGCCGGTGGCGGCGGCCCGCTCAGCCCAGGGGCACCGCCAGGGACGCCGCGTTCGCGTACATGACCTTGTCGATGTCGGTGTCGTCGAAGCCTGCGGCCACCAGGTCGTCGACGTAGCTCAGGGGGTCGGCGAGACCCTCGGCGTGCGGGAAGTCCGAGCCGAAGATCATGTGGTCCACACCGATGAGCTCGCGCAGCTCCACCAGGTCGTCCTCGTAGAACGGAGCCACCCACACGTGGCGGCGGAACGTCTCGCGGGGATCCTCCTCCCACATCGGGCCGCGCATCTGGAACGACTTCTTCAGCCGACCGAAGAGCGGACGCACCCACTCCGAGCCGTTCTCGATCGTGGCGAGCCGGATGTTCGGGAAGCGCAGGAAGACCCCGTCAGCCAGGAAGGAGGCCACGGTGTCCGCGATCGGTGACATGGTCAGCAGCTGGAACAGCGCAGGCAGGCGGAACGCCTGGAACTCCGGGTTGACACCCCACTGCTCGAGCATGAAGCCGTAGCCCGCGTCACCGGCGTGGAAGGCCACCGTGATGCCCGCTTCGTTGACCCGAGCCCAGAACGGATCGTGCGACGGGTGACCGAAGCCGCGGTTGCCGTTGGGATCGCTGATCGGACCCGGCCGCATGTTGATGATCCGAGCGCCGTGATCCAGCACGAACTCGAGCTCCTCCACCGCCCAGTCGACGTCGGCGAGCGTCAGGTACGGGGCGGCGAAGAGCCGGCCCTGGTAGTCGTAGCTCCAATCGTCGAGCAGCCAGCGGTTGAACCCTCGGAACGCGGCCAGCAGCGCGGGACGGTCACCGCTGAGCGCCCCTTCCATCCCCACACCGAGCGTCGGGAACAGGAACGCCGCGGTGAGGCCCTGCTCGTCCATCACCTTCACCCGTTCCGCAGGATCGCGGTACGCAGGCGAGATGGGATCGAGCTCACCGAACGCCGAGTGCAGGTCGGTGATCGAGGTCTTCCCCCGGAAGTAGTCGATGAGCGCACCAGGCTTCGAGACCGGATCGAAGGTGGGGTTGGGGATGAAGCGGTTGATCTTCCCGCCGACGAGCAGCCGCTGCTTGCCGTCGATCTCTGCCCAGCGCATGCAGCGGTCGCGCATCTGGCGATCGACGTGGCGGATGAACGCGTCGGTGGCCTCGTAGTAGTGGTTGTCCGCGTCGAAGGCACGTGCGGGACGCGGGTGGGTCGCGGTGGCGCTCATCGGGCACCCTCCTCTCCGTCTGGGTCGCGGCGAGCGGTCGTCGCCTGGCTGTAGTCCCCGAAGGGAGCATCGCGCTTCGCCAACGCATCGCCCAACGAGCCGGTCACCAGGGAGCGCAGGTACTCGCGCGATGACCGCTGATGCAGTCCCAGCGCGAGGATCTCCGAGCCGTAGCGGATCGCCGTTCGCACTCCCATCACCTCCATCGCCCGGTGCACCGCCCGCTTGTTGAGCTGCTGGAGATCCGGTGGGATCCCGGCCACCCGCTCCGCGATGCGCAGCACCTGCTCGTCGAGGTCGTCCGCTGGGAAGGCCCGGTTCGCCCAGCCCACGCGGACGGCTTCCACTCCGCTCATCGCGTCGCCGGTGAGCATCTGCTCCATGGCGGCGCGCATGCCCATCAGCCAGGGGTGGAACTGCATGTCCGGAGTGGTCATCGTGCGCACCGGCGGGTACCCGATCTGTGCGTCCTCGGCGACGTAGACCAGATCGCACGCGGTGGCCAGCTCGCTGCCCCCCGCCAAGCACCACCCGTGCACCTGCGCGATGACCGGCGTGGCCAGATCCCAGATGTCGAACCATCCCGCCACCACGTGGCGCGGCCACTGGCCATCACCGGGGGCCGTGTACCACGGCAGAGGGTCGTGCGGATCGGGCTTGAGGTCGTAGCCCGCGGAGAAGCACGGGCCGGCCCCCCGGATGATCATGACCCGGACGTCCGGATCGAGGTCGCCAGCGTGCAGGGCGTCGAACAGCTGGGCCCGGAGTCGGTTGCTGAGGGCGTTGCGCTTCTCGGGCCGGTTGAGCGTGAGGCGGCGGACGAACGGTGCGGGATCGTCGACGAGGACGAGCGCTTCCTCGGACACGGCTACCCCCGGGGTCGACGATGAGGCGGAGCCAACCGTAGCTGACGCAGGTATCATCCTGATGCGGGGAGCACGGTGACGACGACCGGGCGCGCCGCGCGGGGACCGTCGAACTCACACAGGAAGACGTTCTGCCAGCGCGAGAGCCCGAGGACGCCGTCGATGATCGGAATGGTCTCCGACGGCCCGACCAGACCGGCCTTCAGGTGTGCATCGCCGTTGCCGTCCTGGCGATCGTGCTCCCATGCACCCCGGGGGATGAGCTGGGCGAGGAGGTGCACCACGTCACGCTGCACGCTGTCGTCCCAGTTCTCCTGGATCATGATCGCGGCGGTCGCTCCCTGGGCGTAGACGGTCGCCGCACCGGTGCGCACGCCGCTGCGGGCGACCACTTCGCGCACCTGGTCGGTGATGTCGTAGAGGGCCTCCCGCTGATGGGTGCGGATCGTGAAGGTGTGCTGCACGGTCCCCTTCTCTAGCGCTTCGCGCCCCGAACCGGACCTCTCACTCCCGCTTCGCGCCCCGAACCTGTCAGCCCGAGGGGCGGAGAACGACACGCTCGCTGACAGGTTCGAGCGGGAGCGCCGGCTTGCGGACCTCTACCGATCCTCCTACGATTTCCGATGTGCCTTCGGAAATCGACCGAAACTCGGCTATAGCCCCCGACCGTCGGACCCGCAAGCGGGAAGCCCGTCGAGACCACCTGCTCGATCTCGCCGCTGATCTGGTGCAACAGCACGGAGTAGCCGGGCTGACCATGGCCGCCCTCGCGGAGGCAGCCGACTACGCGACGGCCTCGCTCTACACCTACTTCCCCTCCAGGAGCGCGCTGCTCGCCGCGCTGCAGCAACGGGCGCTCGAGAAGTTGGCCGCGGTGGCCGAGGAGCACGTCGCCGACTGGGACACCGCCCTCGATGCCGTCTCCCCGGCACCCGGGGCCCGGGTCGCGGCCCTCGCCCGACTCCTCGCCTTCTCCGATCTGTTCCTCGCCGCGCCGCGCCGCTACCCGAAGGAGTTCCTGCTCCAGCAGGAGCTGCTCGTGAACACCGACGTGGAGGAGACAGCCGATGCCGCGACCGTGGTGCCCAGCGCCATGGCCGTGCTTGACGTGCCCCGTCGGCTGCTGGCCCAGGCGGCCGAGGTGGGAGCGCTCCGCGAAGGCGAGCCGGCCCGCGATCCGCTCGGCGAACCGGTCGACGTCGCGCTCCTGC
>JBBFLY010000121.1:0-4754 GCA_037478855.1 Acidimicrobiales bacterium
GTGGTGGTGGCGGCGTACCCCTCTCCGCTTCGCCGAACCCCGTCCTCGCCGGCCAACAGGTCACCGTGACGGGGACAGGCTGGCGGGCGAACAAGGACTACACGGTGTGGTTCAACGGCGCCGAGGTGGGCGAGGTCATCGCCGACGACAACGGCACCTTCACCTTCGTCTTCACCGTTCCCCCCGGTACTGCGGACGGCTCGTACCTGATCGAGCTGTACCGCAACAACCGGCTCGTCGCGGACACGACGATCAGCGTCGGTGCGCCGCCACCTCCGACCAGTACCTCCTCGACCACCACCACCATCCCCACCACGTGTGTGGTCACTGGAGCGACCGCGTCGCCCAACCCGGTGAAGCGCAAGACATCCAATCCGAAGGTGTTGCTGTCGGATCTCACCATCAAGGTGACGACGAACGGCTACTCGGGGTGCTCGTCGATGTACGTCTACTACGCCGTTGCGCCGAACCAGAACGTCTACGGGACGATCACGAGCCTCGCCAACCTCGGCGGAGGTGTCTACCAAGGCGTGATCCCTGCGACGAAGCACACCGACTGGACCACGGGTCAGAAGACCTTCTCCGTCTTCCTGGGAGGCCAGGTCCTGTGGAGCGGCGGCTCGTTCACGGTGACGAACTGACCTGAACGCGAGGAGCGACATGCCAACGATCCCGAACTTCACCCGGAAGCGATCGGCAGGGCACGGTGCACCGCGTGTGCGCCGCGCCCGGGGAGACGACGGTGTGAGCATCGTGCTGGTGGCGCTCTCGATGGTGGTACTGCTCAGCGTCGCTGGCCTTGCGGTCGACGCGGGCACGGCCTACGGCCAACGGCGCCAGATGCAGAACGCGGCGGACGCTGCCGCGATGGCGGGCACCCGGGTGATCGAGCGGTGGCTGTACGCGGACGACACCTCGTTCACCAAAGCTGACATCCGCACCGCGGTGCTCGATGTCCTCGACGACTACGGGGCAGAGGACACCAGCCGATGCTGGCTGGTGATCAACGACGCTGCCCAGACCGTGGTGAGCGGTGACTTCTGCACGAACCCCGACGCGCTCAACTCGATCAACCCCCTCACCGATCGGTTCAACGGGGTCAAGCCGAACGGGCAGCCCCTCAGCGGACTGCGGGTGGCGGGGGTGAAGGTCGAGGCTGTCGACGAGCGTTCGACCTCGCTCGCCTGGCTGATGGGTGCCGATCGGGTGACGGCGAGGGCGGACGCCACGGCGGTGGTGCAGCCCTTCGCCTACGTGGGTGACACCCCCTTCATCATCTGCGGCGCGGACGGCGTCATGGGGAACCCGCTCGGCGAGGGCTACGACATCCTCGACGCGAACGGCGAGATCAAACCGGCAGCGATCGGGACCCACGATGCGAGCGGCCGGACCTACGACATCCAGGGTGCCCAGGTCCCGGCGTGCAACGGCAACTCCTCGGCCTTCAAGGGCAAGGGCGGTCACATCGGACAGTTCCCCGGATGGGTGGAGATCGTGCCCGGCAACGGGCAGGTCCCGGACTCGGTGCGAGCGAGCGTGCTCAGCCAGTACCTCACCCCCTGCCCGGGTAACTGGCAGGAGACCTGGTCGAACTGCGTCACGCTCATCCCGCTGGCGATCACCTCGCGGGGCACGGGCACCAACACCGAGCTCTACGTGATGAAGTGGACCGCGTGGAAGATCCTTGACTGCCAGGGGCAGTGCGGCAGCGGCTACGGCAACCACAAGTTCCGCGGTGAGCTGCTCGGTGATGCCAGCAGCCTGGTCGGGCAGGGGCAGGGTGGTCTTGGCAGCGCCGATTCCGGCGCTCGGGTGATCAAGCTCGTCGAGTAGACATCGGTACCCGTCGAGGAGGCGGCGTTCGTCACGCACGTTGGCGGCTGCGGTCCGGTATCAGCCCCACGGGCAGGGGCGATCGCTTGGGTGATGGACGTGCCCGACCCTGTCGCGTCGCCGATCAGCGAAGCGTCGATCGTGGGCCTCGAGCGTGTGGCGGAGGATCTTCGGACGGCGTTCCTGTGCGGGCCTCCATCCGCGGCCGCTCGACGTCATCTCGACGCGATGCTCGCGGTCGCGCGCCGCGCGAGGGCCCGCTCCCGGTTCAAGCTGGCCGCAGGCGTGGTCACAGGAGCCGTGCTGGTGAGCGGTGGGGTGGCTGCCGCCGAGGAGGTGTTGCCCGCGCCGCTGCAGCGAACGGCGGCCGCCGTCGTCAGCCCGCTGGGCATCAACCTGCCAGAGGGCCGCGCAGCGCTCGAGCCTCCTGGTCTGGGTGGTGAGAACCCCGGGAACGTCGGGAACGCCCCAGGCTTGCAGGGCGATCCCGGTAGCACCGAGGACGCGCCCGGCCTCGGCGGCGCGAACCCCGGCGCTGGGCCAGCTCACGCGCAGGCGGGAGGCGGTGGCAAGGAGCCGGAGCGGCCGACGCAGGCCCGACCCGCTCCAGCGCAGGTCGACCCGGGCCAGCCCGCAAAGGTGCCTGATCCTGCTGGCCCTTCGGGTGTGCGTCCTCCATGGCCTGTGCCGGCGACCCCTTTGGGTGGAAGTCCGCGATGAGCGGTGCCAGTTAGGCCGACCACCGCCGGTCCCGCCGCTGGTCCCGCGCTCCGGGTCGACGGTAACCGTCTGGGCGCTACCGCCTGATCAAGGGATCGGCTGATCAGCTGTCGGTCTGGCCCCGGTACTTGCGCGACGCCGTGGCCTCCGTGGGGACCATGGTTGACTCGAACGTGCCCGGAGGGGGCGGCTCCCACACCAGGCGATCGTCGCGAACGCCCTCGGCGTAGAACTGCGACGCCCACCGGCGGAACTTCATGAACGGACCATCGGTGTCAGCGAGCGCTGGGCGCACCAGGTGGGCCTTGTTCTCCCAGATGGGGCCGTCCTCGATGACCTGCTTGTGCACCTCGTTGACGAACGCTTCACCGACGCTGGACGTCGAGCCGTCGTCGCCGAGGTTGCGGACCGTGAAGGTGAAGTGCAGCTCGCAGGTCTCCTCGTCGATCGGGGTGTTGCACCCCATGAGGAAGGTGTCGACGATGCCGCTGAAGCGGGTGATGGCGAAGCCCGGCCCCCAGTTGTCGACGTCGATCCGCCCCTCGACCACGCCGCGGGGGGTGGGAAACTTCTGCGACGAGCGCATGATCGCGTGCGGACCCTCCGCCCGGTACTCCTCGATCTCGGGCACGACCTCGGTGTTGTGGACGTAGCGGAAGTGCGCCGAGTCCGCACCGTTCTCCGCCAGCTCCTGCCAGGCCGCGTGCACGGTGTACCGGCGGCACACCGGCTCGGAGAAGCCTTCGGTGGCGTTGAACTCGGGAAGCTCGGGGATCTCCCACTGCGGCGGCACCGACTCGTCGGGGTGGTACCAGGCCATGATGAGCCCGTTGCGCACGATGGTCGGGTAGGTGCGGATGCGTGCCTTCGCGTTCGTGCGCTCGCTGTAGGGGATGCAGGTGTTCCGACCCTCCCCGTCGAAGGTCCAGCCGTGGAACGGGCACTCGATGTCGGTGCCCTTCACCGATCCTCCGTGGCCGAGGTGGGCGCCGAGGTGCGGGCAGAACGCGTCCTGCAGGTGCACCGACCCGCGCTCATCCCGCCAGAGGACCAGGTGGCGGGCGAAGTAGTAGCGGGGGAGCACCTGGCCCGGGGCCAGCTCGTGATCCCAGGCCACCTGGAACCAACCGAAGGGGACGGGGAAGGGATAACGGCTCATCGGCGGCACCTCACAGTCTCATTGGTCGAGCTTGAGCACACGGGCGGCGTTGTGCCGCAGGAACTTGGGCCACACGTCGTCGTTGAAGGGCACACCGGGCAGCTCGGCGAAGATGCGGTCGTAGGTGAGCCCGGCGGGGAAGTAGCCCGCATACATGATCTTGTCGGCGCCCCGGGTGTTCGCGTAGTCGATGATCGCCTTCGGGTAGTGCTTGGGGGCGAAGGCGGAGGTCGAGTAGTAGAGGTTCGGCCACTTGAGCATGAGCTTCACCGCGAGGTCGGTCCACGGCTCGGCGCCGTGGCGCATGACGAAGCGCAGCTCGGGGAAGAACCAGCACACCTCGTCAATGAGCTCCACCTTCTGCGGAGCCATCGGTACCCGGGGGCCCGGCACCCCGGCGCAGACGAAGATCGGGATGTCGAGCTCCACGCACTTGGCGTAGATGGGGTAGTAGCGCTTGTCGTTGATGGGCACCTGGACCCCTGCGGGGAAGGTGGTGGCGGCCTTGATGCCGTAGCGGTCGTGCATCTCGACGAGGAACCGCACCGCGTCCATGCCGTCGTTCGGATCGACCGAGGCCGAGGGGATGAAGCGGTCCGGGTGCTCCTTCAGCGCCCGATCGGCGTCCTCCCGGCCTGGGCCGACGCCGATCATCGCCTTCTCGATGCCGAAGCGGTCGAGGTTGTCGACCACCACCGCCACCGGGTCGACGTTGTCCTCGAGGTCGGGGGGGATGTCCTTGAACATGTACTGGGCCGGGAAGCTGAACTCCTCCAGGCTCTCCTTGTCCCGCAGGTGTGGGGCCAGGAACCGGTAGACCTCACGCCGGTCGCGCTTGGGGAAGCCGACCATCGTGTCGATGATCCCGATGTCGGTGGGCATCGCCATGCCCCAATAGTAGAACAGGTTCTACTCCTCGAACCTGTCAGCCTGGGTGTCGTTTTCCGTCGGTGTGGCTGACAGGTTCGGTGGGATGGGGTGGGGATGGGGATGGGGATGGGGATGGGGATGGGGATGGGGATGGGGATGGGGATGGGGATGG
>JBBFLY010000122.1:0-4607 GCA_037478855.1 Acidimicrobiales bacterium
GCACGTTCCTCGACGGGTGCGCCACGAGCTTCCAGGTCTACGCCGACGGTCGCTGGCAGGAGGAGCGTCGCGTCGTGACGGGCTCCACCATCGAGCTGGCGACCCCGGCGCGCGACTTCCGACCCGCGAACGGCACCGGCGGGTGCCGCTACCGGCGCGTCGCATGACCTCCTCACGTCGATCCCGCTGGCGTCGTGCGATCCGGACGTCGCTTCGCGCCCTCGTGATCCTGGTCCTCGGGCTGCCCGTGCTGGCGGTCGCCACCGCGGCCTCAGGGCTGGGGTTGCTGCTGTACGGCAACCTGCCGGGCACGGTGCCCAAGGAGAACCCACGGATCGAGTCCCGGCCCTCCTACGTCTACGACAGCCAGGGGAACCAGATCGGCGAGTTCCGCCAGTTCGACCTGACCGTCCCCATGTCGAGAGAGGACGTCCCCCAGGTGCTCAAGGACGCGACGGTCGCCGCCGAGGACCACCGGTTCTGGTCCCACCGGGGGGTCGACCCCGAGGGTCTGGTTCGCGCTGCGCTGGCGAACTATGAGGAGGGTGAGGTGGTCCAGGGTGGCTCCACGATCACCCAGCAGTACGTGAAGGCCGCCTACCTCTCACCGGAGCGCACCCTGTCCCGCAAGTTCAATGAGGCGCTGCTGGCCACCCGGGTCGAGCGCCAGCTGACCGAGGAGCTGGGCTCGGTGCGCGCCGCCAAGGAGGAGATCCTCTACCGCTACCTCGACGGCACCTACTTCGGCAGCGGAGCCTACGGCGCCGGTGCGGCCGCCCAGACCTACTTCCACAAGAACGTGCGTGACCTCAACCTCTCGGAGGCGGCCACCCTCGCGGCGATCATCCCGTCACCGTCGAGCTTCAACCCGCGCGAGAACGTCTTCGTCGCGGAGACCCGTCGCCAGCAGGTGCTCGCCGACATGCTCGAGCTGGGCTTCATCACCCAACAGCAGTACGACGAGGCCCGCGCCGCCCAGCTCTGGCACTTGGGCTTCGGCTGGCCTCCCGAGGGGCGACCCGTCACCCTGGTCTTCCCCCAGACCGACACCGGGGCGACCGCCTACCCCTACTTCGTCGACTACGTGCGGCGGTACCTCGAGGAGCGCTACGGCGACGAGCGGGTGTTCAAGGGTGGGCTTCGCATCGAAACCACCATCGACCCCCGGTTGCAGGCGCTGGCGGAGAAGGCGGTGGCCGACGCGCTCGCTGGCACCTCTTACCCGCGGGAGATGTCGCTCGTGAGCGTTGAGCCGTCCACGGGGTTCGTGAAGGCCTTCGTCGGCGGGCGGGACTGGAACATCAGCCAGGTGAACCTGGGGCTAGGCGGCGAGACAGGCATGCAGGCTGGTTCCTCGTTCAAGACCTTCACCATCGCCGCCGCGCTCGAGCAGGGCTTCGGCCCGAGCACGACCTATCCCGGCGGCCCCTACAACGAGCCAGGCTGCTTCCGCCGAGCGAACGTGCCCTGCGAGCCGCTCGGCGGCACGGGTGGTGACATGCGGGTCGCCACCGCTGCGTCGAGCAACGCCTACTTCGTGCAGCTCGCCCGCGACGTGGGTCCGAACCGCATCGCGGAGATGGCCCACCGGCTGGGCGGGATGAAGTGGATCACCCCCGAGGGCTCCTACACCTCGCGCATCACGCTCGGGCAGTACAGCGTGTCGCCGCTGGAGATGGCGGCGGCGTACGCGACGATCGCCAACCACGGGGTGCGTCTCGAGGTCACGCCGGTGGTCAAGGTCATCGCTGCGGACGGCACGGTCCTCGAGGACAACACCGCCCGTCAGGGCACGCCCGTGCTCCACCCCGCGATCGCGGACACGACGACCGACATCCTGCGCGGCGTGATCGAGGGTGGCACCGGTCGGCGGGCCAACATCGGGAGGCCGGCAGCCGGCAAGACCGGCACCACTGACAACAACACCGACATCTGGTTCGTCGGGTACACCCCTCAGCTCGCCACGGCGGTGTGGATGGGCCACGCGGACGGCCAGCGTTCGCTCGGCAACGTGTTCGGTGGCGACACCGCCGCCCGGACCTGGGCCGCCTTCATGCGACCCGCACACGAGGGGCTGCCGGTGCTCGACTTCCCCGTCCCCGGCCCGCTGCCGCCACCCCGCGGCGACGGCGAGGGCGGCGGGGTGCGCCGCCCTCTCAGACGTTCGCCGGTCGAGCTGTCACGCGACTGCGGTGGGCCGTGCGTGCGGACACCGTCGCTGCCTGAGCCGACCACCACCACGACCGCCGGGCCTGGCGACGCGTCGCCGCCCACCACCACGGACGGCGGGCCCGGCCGGGGGCGGGACGAGCCCGATGGAGCGGGGGAGTGAGCGAGGTGGCTCGTGAACGGGACCGGTTGGGGTCCGAGGAGAGGTTCGCGACCGGGAGGAGCGACGGGTCATGAGTCAGATCGGTGACCAGCCCGACCAGGGGTCTGGTGGCGGTGCCACCGGTCCGTTCGATCTCACTAGGCCGGTGATCGACGCGGAGCCGGTGACCGGCCAGATCCCGCGGGTCGGAGCCGGTGACGGCGGAGCTGGCGCCGGCGAGGGCTCGGCCACCGGACGGCGGGGGCGCCGTGAGCAGCGGCGCGCGTGGCGGCGTGAGGACCGGGCGCGCCGCTACGCGGCCCGAAACTCGGTGCGCTTCCCGATCTTCACCCGGTCGGTGCTGCTGTGGATGCTGATCTTCGCGCTCACCGGCGTGGCCTTCGGCGCCAGTGGAGCGTTCTGGTGGGCGAACTTCAACAGCCAGGTGAGCGACCTGCGGTCGACGACGGAGGACTTCGAGGAACGCTCCGCCGAGGCGCAGGCGTCGATCGAGGAGCTGCGCCGCCAGGCGCTGGATGACATCAACGCCGCGCTCGGTCCGCTGGAGGGGTTCCTGGCGGAGACCCAGGTTCTCCAGCTGGCCCAGCTCTTCTCCCCGGCTGTCTACAGCGTGGCGACCCTCGACGAGGAGGGACGGCCCTCTGTGGGCACGGCCTTCGCGGTGATCAGCGACGATCGCGAGACGTTCTTCGTGACCTCCTACACGACGGTGAAGGCGGCCACGGTCCGGCCCGGGCCGGAGGTCATCATCCGCAAGGGGACCGAGGAGACGAAGGCGGAGGTGTGGAACTGGGACGCCGAGCGTGATCTGGCGCTCATCCGGGCCCCGAAGGGCGGGGTGCAGGTGCTTGAGTGGATCAGCGATGACGCGGCGGCCAAGGCGCTCGGCGGGCGGATCTTCCCGGTGAGCGGCCTCGGTGGTGCGGGCGCCAGCCTGACCACCGGTGTGGTGATCGACCAGTCGTCCGTCGGCTTCCAGCACACCGCACCGCTCGGCCCTGCGTTCCAGGGTGGGCCCATCGTCACCGTCGACGGCAAGGTGCTGGGGGTGGCTTCGCTGACCTACGAACCCCTCGGCTTCGATCCGGGGGAGATCCACTTCGGGGTGCCGATCAACCAGGTGTGCCAGCGGCTGCTGCAGTGCGGTGGCGCCGACCGCACTCCGTCGCCCCAGGGAGGCCGATGAGACGCGGGTGACCGGGGGTTCCGGGCTCCGCCCGGTGGGTACCGGCACCCCCGGCGCCGCAACGCCGCGGCGACGCGGTCACGAGACCGGCGGCTGCGCTCCGGGGCTCGGCGCCCAGGCGATCCGGCCCAGCACCAGGGGGTTCGGCAGGTCAGGGTGCGAGGGAACGACCCGCACGGTGAAGCCGAAGTTCCCGGCCCGGTCGAAGTCGATCGTGTGCTGGTACCGACGCCAGCCCGGGTGCTCCCCGTCGCCCACCGGTGTCATCGCCACGATGCGGGGTTGGCGGATCTCGTCTTCGAGATCGACCTCGCCGTACACGAGCTGCACCTCGACGTCCTCGGGCTGCAGCTCACCCAGGTTCACCTGCGCGGTGACCAGGTAGGACGCGCCCTGGCCCGTGGGCAGCTCCTCGTATGTGGTTGACGTGACCGCGACCGACGGCCATGCCCGGTCGAGGTGGTGACGCCAGCGCACCAGCGCCCTGGCCCGCTCGTAGTGGTCGGCTGAGAGCCGCTCGACCTGCTCTGCGGCCGGCTCGTACATCTCCGTCACGTACTCGCGCACCATCCGGGAGGCTTCGACCCGGGGAGCGAGCCGCGAGATCGACCGTGCCATCCGCTTCACCCAGTCCTCGGGCAGGCCGTCGTCGTCGCGCCGGTAGAAGAGGGGGACGACCTGCCGCTCGAGGATCGCGTACAGGTTGGCGGCCTCGATCCGGTTCCGCTGCTCGAGGTCGGGCTCGTCCTCCGCTGAGGGGATCGCCCAGCCGAGGTCCGGCTCGTACATCTCGTCCCACCAGCCGTCGAGCACCGAGCAGTTCAGACCGCCGTTGAACACCACCTTCATGCCGCTGGTGCCGCACGCCTCGTTCGGACGCAGCGGTGTGTTGAGCCACACGTCCGCCCCCTGCACGAGGATGCGGGCCACGGTGATGTCGTAGTCCTCGATGAACACGAGGCGGTGGCGGATCTCGAGATCAGCTGCGGTGTTGGCGATCGTCTGGAGCAGGTGGTGCCCCTGCTCGTCGGCGGGATGTGCCTTGCCGGCGAAGACGAGCTGGACGGGTCGGTCGGGGTCCAGCAGGAG
>JBBFLY010000123.1:0-4350 GCA_037478855.1 Acidimicrobiales bacterium
CGGTACGTCTTCTCAGGGACTTGCCGTTGAGGTTGATGCGGTGGTCTTCGCGAGTGGGGGACCTCAGCCCCTCACCTCACCGCTCGTACACCACGCCGGTGGACGCAGACCGCGGGAGCGGTGGTGGTGGGGCGGGAGTCCACTCCTCGCTGAGTCGATCGACTCATTTTCGGCGCCGGCGCTGCCTCCGGCCAGATGGGTGGCGTGACAAGCACGGCACAGACGGTTACCTTCTGTGGTCAAGAGATGCGACAACTGTCTCTTTCTGCACGTCAGGGGGCGTCTGTGATGAGTTGGCGGAAGAAGCTGGCCAGTCTGTCGGCCTTCGCCATGGTGGCGACCGGTCTGGTGGTCGGTGCCACGGTCGGCGATGCCGGCGCGGCGATCATCAACACCCAGGTCACCACCAACATGCGCTGCGTGGCGAACGCACCGGTCATCGGTGCCCAGAACGCGGACCAGTCCCTGACCCTCGGGGTCACCTATCCCGACAAGGTCGAGCAGGGCGTGCCGTACACCACGATCACGTCGTCGCTGCCGACGCAGGTCCCGACCAGCGCGGGCGGCCAGACGATCAACTACATCAAGAACCTCACGGTCAAGACCCAGCTCCCCCTGAGCGGCGCCACGGTGAACAGCGTGGTCGCCATCCCCGGCACCGGCTCGTGGACTCCGCCGGGCGGCAGCACGGTCACCCTCACTCAGAGCGCCAGCCCCTCTGGCCCGCAGTTCGGTCTGACCTACGACTCGTCGAGCAAGACCATCCTGCTGAGCCTGCCCGGCTATCCGCCGGGTACGCCCTCCCCCAACAGCGAGGGTTGGAAGGCCGGTGGCACGCTCGTCCCGCCGCAGATCCAGGTCACCGCCACCCCCACGGGCGCTCCGGGCACCGTGCTCGAGTCGAAGTTCGCCGGCACAATCCCGTCGAACCCGAACTCCTTCCCGTGGCCCGATCCGGGGTTCACCACCACGGCCAACGTCGGCTCCTACGGTGACGCCCCGACCTACTGCGCCCCCTACGACCCCCGGCCCTACCTGACCCGCAGCACCATCATCCCGCTCGACACCCAGGGCCCGCAGATCAACGTGATCTCGCCCGTCGAAGGTGGCAACTACTTCAAGGGCATCGCGGTCAACGCGAACTACTCCTGCTCGGAGCCTGACGACCAGGTCGGCGTGGCGAGCTGCGTCGGCACCGTGGCCAGTGGCACGCCGTTCGACACGAGTTCGGCTCCCGGCCCGAAGACCTTCACCGTGACCGCCACCGACGCCAAGGGCAACGTCTCGGTGAAGGTGGTGAACTACAACATCGTCGCCTCGCCTGATCCGCTCGTGACGGTGACTGCCACTCCCGCGACGGAAGGCGGCAGCGTGGCGTTCAACGTGAGCCTCTCGAAGCCACCGGAGAACCCGGTGACGGTCGGCTACTCCACCAGCGACGGCTCCGCGACCAGCGGCGACTACACCGCCACGTCCGGGACGCTCAGCTGGACCGCCGGGTCCACCAACCTGACCCAGACGGTGAACGTGCCCACGACGGGCGACACCCTGTTCGAGGGGCCTGAGACGGTGATGCTCAACCTCTCGAACCCCACCAACTCGCTCATCGACAGCGGTGCAGTGACTACGGCGGGGACGATCATCGACAACGACGCACCCCCGGTGCGGGTCGAGGGTGGATCGGTGACCGAAGGCCCCGCAGCGTCGGTGACCTTCACGCTGACGCCCACCGCGCCGAGCCCCGTGCCGTTCAGCGTGAGCTACACGACCGCGAGCGGCTCGGCCACCGCGGGAGCCGACTTCACGACCACGTCTGGGACGACCACGACCTGGGGCGTCAACGACCTGACGCCGAAGACCGTCACGGTCCCCGTTCTCGATGATCCCGCCGTGGAGGGCGACGAGGACTTCACCCTCGACGTCACCCAGTACGACGGCTCGGTGACCAGCGGATCGGCCACGATCGTCGACAACGACCCCGAAGGCTCGGGTCCGTACGACTTCACCAAGCCCGGCGTGGCCATCGCGAACGTCTTCGTGCCCGAGACCGACGCGGGTGACTCGACCATCAACATCGGGATCCGGCTCGACAAGCCGGCCACCGGCACCGTGTCGGTCGGCTACCGCACCATCGCTCGGAGCGCCACCGGCGGGATCGACTTCGCCCAGAAGTTCGGCACGGTCACCTTCCAGATCGGCCAGCAGGACAAGACGATCCCCATCAAGGTGTACGGGGACACTGACACGGAGAGCGACGAGTCGTTCATCGTCGAGCTGCGCAACCCGGTCGGCGTGAACATCGTTGACAGCATCGGCTGGGTGACGATCCGCGACGACGATGCTCCCACCCAGCCCTGCTGCGTGGTGAGCGTCGGCGACGTGGAGGTCTGGGAGGCCGACAACGTCGGTGGCCTGCCTATCTCGGCGAGGCTTGATGTCGTGCTGAACCAGCCGGCACCCGCCCCGATGTCGGTCAAGCTCGCGACCGCACCGGGCACCGCGGGTGGGCTCGACTACAACACGGAGGTCACCACGGTGACCTTCCAGGCCGGGCAGGACCGCAAGACGGTCAAGCTCGACATCCGGGCCGACAACCTGAAGGAAGGTGACGAGTACTTCTTCGCCAACCTCTCGAACCCGACCGGTGGGGTCACCATCGGCGACGGCCAAGCGAAGATCACCATCCTCGATGACGATCACCAGCCCGGTGCTCCGACGGGTCTCACGGCCACGCCGGATCCCAACGAGCTCGGCGGTGTGAACCTCAGCTGGACGCCGCCTCCGGTGGCGAGCCCGCTCCCGGCGCTGCCCGTCATCCGCTACGAGTACCGGGTGGCGACCGACGGTCTGCTCGACACCGAGACGTGGGCGTCCATCGGCACGGACCCGTCGCTCAGCTACGACTGCGGTGGCTCGGGGGCTGCGTGCATCTTCGAGGTGCGCGCGGTGAACGAGCGTGGTCCCGGTGCCGCGGCCCAGTTGTCGACGAACGGCTACGCCGACACCGCGGCTCCGACGCCGTTGATCCAGCGGCCGTTCGACGGGATCAACATCGACAGCTGGGGTGGCAACGTCATCACCTACACCGGCACGGTGAGCACCGGCCTCGGTGACGCCGGCACGAACGCCGGGCCTCCGGCGACCGTGCTGGTGCGGGTGCTCGACAGCTCGAACAACCCGGTGCAGACCTTCACCGGCACGATCAGCAACGGCACGTTCAGCGCCACGGCACCCGCCTCGCTGACCACCCCCGGCCTCTACACGGTCGAGGTGAGCCAGACTGACTGGGACGGCAACGTGGGTGTCGACACGATCGGCCTCGAGGTCCGCAACGCCGTGTTCGTCGGCAAGTACAACGCGAACGGCACACCGGCGAGCGACGCCAACCCCGGCACCGCCGCGGCGCCGAAGCTGACGGTCGCCGCCGGGCTCGCGGCCCTCGGAAGCCGGCCGGAGCTGGCGGTGGGCATCGGCAGCTTCACCGAGGCGAGCGGTGGGCTGAACCTGCTCTCGAACAAGGCCATCCGGGGCGGGTTCAACTCCTACCAGAACTGGACCCGGCCAGGAGCCGGCGGTCTCAGCGGTACTGCCGTGAACTTCGAAACCCGCATCGACGCTCCAGGCCAGGCTGCGCTGGCTGACGCGGACACCGGTGTGGTCATCGACGGGCTCACCCTGTTCGGCCGCAGCACGGGCCTGCCTGCAGGATCGAGCGTGTACGGTCTGCGTGCCATCAACGGCTCCACGGTGACGCTCACCAACGTGCAGCTCAAGGCGGCCGACGGCGTGCAGGGCGTCCAGGGTGCCCAGGGGGCGAACTACACCGGCACGATTGCCGCAGCCGGCAACGGCGCGAACGGTGTCGACTGCTTCTGGGGCTGCAGCACGGGCAACGGTGGGGCCGGCGCCAACGGCTCGCTCGGCACCGCGAACCGCGGTGGCAAGGGCGGCAACGGCAACAGCAACGGCGACGGCCAGCCCGGCGAGCAGGGCTACACGCAGACCCTGGGCCTCGGTGGCCGCGGCGGCATCGGTGGCTCGAAGGGTGCGAACCCGGTGGTCCTGTGCATCGGTGCGCCCGCCGGTGGGGCCGGTGGACCGGGTGACGGCGGTGCCGGCCAGCTTGTCCGCCTCCTCCTCGATCGCCTCCAGGAACGGCCCGTAGAGACTGGGGTCCACGGCCACGGGCCGCCCCATGGAGACCACCACCTTGAGCTCGCCGCCGCGGGCGGCGGCGACGGTCACCCCGCGCTCCTGGTGGGCAACGACACCCGCGACGACGCCGCCGCCTACGACCTGGGCGACGGGCAGGTGCTCCTCTCCACCGCCGATTTCTTCACCCCCATCGCC
>JBBFLY010000124.1:0-4029 GCA_037478855.1 Acidimicrobiales bacterium
CCACCGCCGGGGTCGGCGGGGGGACCGGGTGGGCGGCGGCCAGTGCCCGGACCCGCTCGTCCCGCTCAAGCCGCTCACGGGCACGGGCCAGCTCGTAGGCCGCCTCCGCCCGACGGGCGGCGAGCTCGGCCTGCGCGGCGACCCGCTCGGCGACGTCGACGGCCGAGGCCCGCTCGAGCAGCTCATCATGCGCCCGGCGGGCGGCGGCCAGGGCGCGTTCGGTGGCGGCCACCCGGTTGAGCACGGTCTGCAGCGGGCGGGTCGAGTTCTGCCGACGCGGCCCCACGTGGCTCTTCAGGAAGGCGTCCACCAACTCGATCGCCTCACGGGCGGTGGATTCGGTCCCGGCGGTGGCGGCCGCCCGCTGGAGCTGGTCCTGGAGGGCACCGGCATCCGCGGTGATCCGCAGGATGGCCGCCTGCTCGACACAGGCCACCGCCCGAAAGCTGTCCCGGTCCAGGCCGACGAGCCGGGCGCCGTCGGGACTGTTGGCGTCGAGGTAGTCGCCGGTGCAGTCCCGACCGAGGTTGGCGTCGCGCACCGTGCCGGTGCGCCGGGCGAGGTCCTGGCTGAACTCGAGGGCGCGTCCGTCCGCCAGACGCACCGTCACCCCCGCCGACCAGTCGTCGGACCACCGCGGTGATCGACGCTCCTCAAGCTCCCGGTGGTCCCGGCGGGGCTTGCCTTTCGTGCGGGGCAGCCCGCACAGGCCGAGCAGGATCGCGGCGTGCCAGCTGGACTTGCCCGACTCGTTCGGCCCCCAGATCACGTTCATGCCGGGCGCGAGGTCGAGCACCGCGTCGCGCAACGGGCCGAACGCAGCCGCACGCACCCGCTCGAACCACACCTCAGACCACCTCGAGATCGCTGCGACCGTCGAGGGCGCGCAGACCGGTGAGCAGCACCCGCCGACGCTGCTCGTCGTCGAGGTCGGGCGCGTCGAGCACGTCACGCACGAACTGTCCCCGCACCGTCGGCTCGGCACGCAGCGCCTCGATGTCATAGGAGACGCTGATCCGCCCGATCCGGGGCACGTAGGCGTCGAGGCCGTGCTCGATGCCGCGCAGGTCAGCCAGCGTGAGCTCGACCGTGGGCGCCAGCTCGCCGACCACGGTCACCCGGGCGACGCCACGCACGCCGGCCAACGCCGCGCCCACGCGGTCCCGCACCTCCGTGCTGCTCGCGGCGCCGCTCACGTCGACCACGAAGTCGTGCCACGGTTCGGCCCCGAGGGCGACCGGCTCGGCCAGCACGTCATCGTCGGTGACCGACACCGCCAGCGCACCGTGCACCCGGTCCTCGCCGAACGACAGCGGGCACGGGTTCCCAGGGTAGGCGTGCCAGTCACCCACACGGGGACGGTGGTAATGGCCCACGAGCGCGAAGCGGAACCCGGCCTCGACGACGTCGCGCTCCTCGAACGGTGCGTGCAGCACCTTGCCCTCGTCCTGAAACGCGAAGCCGCCCCGCTCGGAGCCGTGGAACAGGGCGAGGTGGGTGCCCCCACCGTCGACACGGACACCGTCGAGCAGGTTGGGGGTGTGGGCGGGGGCCAGGTGTGCGGCACCCCACACCCAGATCCCGTCGAGGATCTCGACCCGTTCGAACCGCCGCTCCCGGAACACCCGAACGTTCGGGGTCCACTCGACCTGCCGGTAGAGGCTGGCGGGTCCGAACCAGTCGTGGTTCCCCGGCGCGACCAGCACGGGCAGGGGATGGACCTCGGCGAACAGTGCCCGCAGGAACGCGCCGGTGTCAGCGGTGAACCAGTCGTGCTCGTAGAGGTCGCCGGCGATGGTGAGCGCGTCGTAGCCACCCTCGGCGGCGCTGTGGACGGCGGTTCGAAACGCCTCCCTGATGGCAGAGCGACACCGCCGAGCCACCTCCGGCTCCGCCCACGCGAACGGTGCATCAAGGTGGACATCCGCCAGGTGCAGGATCCTCACCATCTGCTCAGTCCTCCCTTCCTCTCGCCTTCCTCTCGCGAGCCGGCTCAGCACCGGACGCTCGTCTCCCCATGTTCGCGGCCTCCTGTGACAGACCCGCGACCACGACCCGACCACCCGAGCCGGTCACGCTGCCACGCTGGGCTGGTGCTGTGAGGCCCTGCCCGTCACCCATGGCCACTCCGCCAGCGGCGCGAAGCGGGCGATCTCCGTGCTCAGCGCCTGCAGCTTGGCCCGCACGCGACGGTCGATCTGGCGGACGTGATCGGTGTGCAGACCGAACTCGGCGGCCACGGTGTGAGCCGGTGACGGGTCCCCCATCGCCACCTGGAGCCGGTACTCCACATGGACGCGACGATCCCGCTCCCCCACCCCGATCCGGTCCAACGCCTCGAACAGCAGCGCAAGTTCGGGCACCCGGGTGGCGAGCTCGTCGAGATCGAGGTCCCCGACCCGGCTCGTCGGCGCGACCCACTGGTCGTCGAGACCCTCGAGCTCGACGTCGGCACGGGCGTGACCGATGTGCTCGATCACGAGGGCTCGGATCGCGGACCACGCCCAGGTCCACGGCAGCGAGCCGTCGGGCCGCCACGACCCGGCGTGATCGCGCAGCCACAGCGCAACGTCGAGCACCAGCCCCTGCACGGTGTCGGGGTCGCCGGCCAGCTCGGCCCGTCCGAGCTCGCGCAGGTGCCGGCGGACCACCCCCGCCAGGCGACCGCCGTAGGCCGCGAGAAAGGGCACGACCATGGCCACGTCGTCGGCCATCGCCGCCATCAGACGGGCCAGCTCGGTTCGGTCGGTGCAGTTCGTGGTGATGGTGGCCTCCTCTCGTACCGACGGTCCCCGCCATCCGAGCGGAGCCGTTCCCCCGGGCCATGACCAGGATCCCAGGGGGGTGTGAGCACAAAGACGGCTCCGGCACGGCGCCGTCGTCCCCTACCGTTCAGGGCATGACGGAAACGCGGGCCCGCATGGAGCGTCTCGGCCAGCTCGTGGCGTTCCTGCTGGACCGTGAGCGGCCCGTCACCCGGGACGAGATCGCCGAGGTGCTGCCCGACTACGAGGGGGAGTCCGGCCGGCACCTGTTCGAAACGGACAAGGCCGCCCTGCGCCGGGCCGGGATCGTGATCCGCACGCTCGAGGACGACGCCGGCACCACCGGCTACCGGCTGCGGCGCCGCGACTACGAGCTGCCCCCGCTCGAGCTGACCGACGACGAGCGGGTGGCGCTCGCGCTCGCCATCCATTCGGTCGACTTCTCGGCCGTCCCGTGGGCCCGGCTGATCGGCACCAAGCTCGGGGCCACCGACACCCCGCCAATCGCCGTGCTCGCCGAGCTGCCCGGTCTCGAGCTGCTGCCCGACCTGCAGGACGCCGCCGTCCGTCGCTGTCCGGTCACCTTCTCCTACCGCGGTGGTCAGCCCCGCACGGTGGAGCCGTGGGGGCTCGTGCTCAAGCACGGCCGCTGGTACCTGCCGGCGTTCTGCCAGCGTGCCGGCGACCGGCGGGTGTTCCGGGTGGATCGCATCGACCCGGCCAGCGTGCGCATCGGCGAACCCGGCGCGTTCGAGGTCCCCGCCGGGGTGGTGCCCGCCGACCTGGTGCCCGACGACGCCCTCACCATGGGCTCAGGTGAGCGGCGCACCGCCCGGGTGCGGATCGACCGGCGCATCGCCCCGCTCGTGCGGCCCGCCGCCGGGAGCCCACCCCCCGTAGAGGGCGACGGCACGGTCGTGGTGGAGGTCGAGGTCGGCCACGAGGCTGCGTTCGTGTCCTGGGTGCTCGGCTGGGGGGAGCTCGCCGTGGTCGAAGCTCCCGCCGAGCTGCGCGACGCCGTCGTGGCGCGGCTGCGGGAGCTGGCCCGCTGATGGCCCGCCATCCGGTCGAGGAGCGCCTGCAGCGGCTGCTGGCAGCCCTGGCGGGCATCGCCGCCACCGGACCGGTGCGCCTCGACGAGCTGTGCGAGCGCTTCGGCGTGTCGCGCCGTCAGATGGAAGCCGACCTGCGACTCGCCCAGTTCATGGGGGTACCGCCCTACACCCTGCCCGGCGAGACCCCCGAGGTCAGCTTCCACGACGAC
>JBBFLY010000125.1:0-3831 GCA_037478855.1 Acidimicrobiales bacterium
GTGATGGCGGTGACTGCGGTGGTGCCGTAGACCCCCAGCGCCGCGAACGTCTTGAGGTCCGCTTGCAGCCCCGCGCCGGCGCCGGAGTCGCTGCCGGCGATCGTGAGCACCACGGTCGGGGTCATGACAGCAGCTCGCTGACCGCGCGCGCCGGATCCGCAGCCCGCATCACGTAGCTCATCACCGCCACACCGGCCGCACCGGCGGTGACGCACGCCGCGGCGTTCGAAGCGTCGATGCCGCCCAGGGCGTAGACGGGTAGGGGAGCATCTCGCAGCGCGTCGAGCCCCAGAGGTGGGCCGTAGCCCGGCTTGGATGGTGACGGGAAGAT
The DNA here is from genome assembly GCA_037478855.1 of Acidimicrobiales bacterium. Lineage (GTDB taxonomy): Bacteria > Actinomycetota > Acidimicrobiia > Acidimicrobiales > Acidimicrobilacustridaceae > Rhabdothermincola. The sequence goes on from JBBFLY010000125.1 coordinate 332, forward strand.
CGGCGAGAGCGTCGCGTAGTCGCAGCCCTCCGCGGCCGCCTGCTCCAGCTCCGCTGGGCTGTGGCAGGAGCGACCGACGCGAACCGGGCGCCGGTCGGGGAAGGGATCACCCGCGCCGAGGTGGACGCCGTCGCCCCGGATCGTCGGATCAGATGCGACGATCAGCGTCGGGACGAACGCAGCGAGCTGGATCGCCAGCGCCGTGCGCTCCGCGCGGGGGAGATCCTTCTCGCGGAGCACCACCGTGTCGGCGCCTCCGTCCACCGCCGCCCGCACCACGTCCACGAGCGTGCGGCCGTCGGGTACCTGGAACCGGTCGGTGAGCACGAGCACCTTCACGCCAGCTCCGGTCGGCCTTCAGAGGTGGTCGATGCCTGCGCATAGAGCCGACGAGGGATGCGGCCGGCGCGCCGTGCGAGCCGTCCCGCTTCGACCGCGTGGCGCATCGCCGCGGCCATCCGCTCGGGGGCTGGCGAGCGGGTCACCGCCGATGCCAGCAGCACGGCGTCGCAACCGAGCTCCATCGCGAGGGCCGCATCGGAGGCGGTTCCGATCCCCGCGTCGAGGATCACGGGCACCCGAACCTGTTCGCGGATGATGGCCAGGTTGTACGGGTTGCGGATCCCCATGCCGCTCCCGATGGGCGCGCCGAGTGGCATCACAGCGGCACAACCGAGCTCGGCGAGGCGTGCTGCGACGACCGGGTCGTCGCTGGTGTACGGCAGGACCACGAAGCCGTCGTCGATCAGCTGCTCGGCGGCGTCGAGCAGCTCGACGGGGTCGGGCAGCAGGGTGCGATCGTCCCCGATCACCTCGAGCTTGATCCAGTTCGTTTCGAAGGCGTCCCTGGCCAGCTTCGCGGTGCGCACCGCTTCGATCGCGGTGTAGCAGCCGGCGGTGTTGGGTAGCGGACGGACCCCGGTGCGCTCGATCACCTCGACCACCGAGCCCGGCGCGTCGGGGTCGATGCGTCGGAGCGCGACGGTGACGATCTCGGCTCCCGACGCGCGGATCGCCCGCTCGAGGACCTCGAGGCTCGGTGCGCCGCCGGTTCCGAGGATGAGCCGCGACGAGAACGTCTCGCCGCCGAGCAGGAACGGATCATCCACTGGTCAACCTCCCTGCGCCGCGCCCAGCACCTCGACCCGATCACCGGCGCACAGGGAGGTCTCGCTCCACGTCGATCGCGGAACGACCTCCTCGTTCAGCGCGACCGCGACCCCTCTCGGGGTGCGCGCCAGCCCGGCGACGAGCGCGGCCACCGTCGTTCCCTCGGGGACCTCGTGCGGATGACCGTTGAGCACGATCTTCACCGCCGGAACCTCCCGACCCCGAACGCTGCGACCACGGCTGGCGGCTCGTCTCCGGTCAGGATCGACGCGACCGCGTCCGCCGTGACCGGTGCGAGGAGGATCCCGTTGCGGTGGTGGCCGGTTGCGTACACGACCCGCTCGTCGTCCGTCGAGACCCCGATGATCGGAGCGTTGTCAGGGGTCCCCGGTCGCAGCCCCACGTTCGTCTCGACCAGCTCGAGCTCGCTCACGCCGGGAACGACGTCGATCGCCGCCCGGAGGAGATCGTGGACCGCGCCGGCGGTGACGGTGGTGTCGTGCCCGCGCTCCTCCATCGTGGCCCCGATCACCAGCTCACCGTCGGCTCGAGGCACGAGATACACGCATCGGCCTGTTGCCAGCGCCCGTACGGTGCGGGTGAGGGGCGCGTCGGCGGGGTCGAAGCGGAGGCGCAGGATCTGACCCTTCACCGGACGCACGGGCAGCTCCTCGAGCATGGCCGACCAGCAACCGGCGGCCAGCACCACGCGCTCGGCGTGCACCTCGTCGAGCCGCGTGACGGATCTGGGCTCGAACCGCACACCGACCCGTCGACACGCCTCCCAGAGCGCGGCGACGAGCTTGCGGTTGTCGACCTGGTGGTCGCCGGGGACGAGCACACCCCCTCGCAGACGTGGTGACAACCCGGGCTCGAGCTCCCGACAGGCACGAGACCGCAGACGGCTGACCTCGAGGCCGAGGGCCTCCTGGAACCGACGTAGCTCCTCGAGCGCCCGGAGATCGTCGTCGTCGAACGCGACGAGCAGGGTGCCCTCGGTGCGGTGACCGACGTCGCGCCCGCTCGCGGCGTGGACCTCCGCAGCGAAGGCGGGCCAGCGTCGCGCCGACTCCATCGAGAGCGCGAGCAGCGGCTCCTCGCCGTGCTGCACCTCGCTCACCGGGCAGAGCATCCCCGCGGCAACGTGGGACGCGCCCGACCCCGGTGCGGGATCGAGCACCGTCACGGAAAGCCCACGTTGGGCGGCTCGCCAGGCTGACGCGAGACCGATCACCCCTCCGCCGATGATGGCGACGTCGGTCACGGGTGCTTCTCCAGTGCCAGGAGGAGCTGCTCGGTGGCGAGATGGGGATCCTCGGCGTCGCTGATCGCGCCGACCACCGCCACACCGTGCGCGCCGGCCTCGAGCAGCTCGGGGATCCGGTCCGCGGTGACCCCGGCGATGGCGATGATCGGGATGTCGACCGCGGCGGCGATCCGTTCCACGCCGGTGACGCCGATGGGATCGGGGAGGTCGTGCTTCGTCGACGTCCGATATACCGGCCCGACACCGAGGTAGCTGGCGCCGGCGGCCTCGTGAGCCAGCGCGGTTGCAGGGTCGCGCGCGGTGGCGCCGAGCACGGAGGCAGGCCCGAGCACGGTGCGGGCTACCGCGACCGGAAGGTCGTCCGCACCGACGTGCCCCCCGTGGGCGCCTGCGCCGAGCGCCACGTGGAGGCGGTCGTTCACGATGCAGGTGGCCCCGTGCCGGGCACAGGCGTTGAGGACGCGACAGGTCAGCTCGTACAGCTCGCGGTCGGTGAGGTTCTTCCCGCGCACCTGCACGACCGGTGCGCCGGCTTCGAGCGCCGCGGTCACCACCGAGAGGGCATCGCGGCCGGGCCTCGTGTCGGTGATGACGTGCAGCCGACCGATCGGCACGTTGACTCCCTTCGCCAGCATGACCCGGATCAGGTTCAAACGGTCGGGAGCGGCAGCTCCCCTCTCAGCCCGGTCCTCCGGGCTCCCGCGTTCTGCGGAACCCTACCCGCCGGTTGCGTCTCTCACCACCGGTTGGCGTTTCTGGCGTCGAGGGAACCCCTCTTCGTCCAGCAGGCAGCGCAGGGTTCGGCCTGCGCGGCACCCGGTCGTTGGGGGCAGACTGGCGCCGTGGCTTCCGTGCCGGCCCTCGGTCACTTCGGCGGCTCAGATCGCTTCACGATCTCCGACGAGCTTGCCGCGAAGCCGAGCTGGTGGAGGTGCCGACCCGGGGGGCGGATCGACCGCAACGCGTTCGCGCTGATGAGGCGGGGGTCCATGTGGTGAACGTGGCCGGTGCTGGTCCGGTCGATCGCGGGGCGCCTGCGAGCAGTGTCACAGCGGCCGACGAGGGCTGGCACCGGGCCGGCTCCGATCGGTTGTGGAGCGAGTCGTGGTACTTCGACTTCGTC
>JBBFLY010000126.1:0-3620 GCA_037478855.1 Acidimicrobiales bacterium
CTCGTCACGCGCGCTCTGGTGGGCGTCGACGGCCGCACGGAGCCGGTCGTCGACGTCGGCGAGCTGCTCGCGCAGCTGGTCGCGGAACCGAGCCGCGTCGGCCCGTTGCTCGGCGTCAGCTGCGTCGCGCCGGAGCCCGTCGAGTGCACCGGCCACTCGCGTCGCCTGCTCCTTGCGGGATTCGAGCCCGGCGATCTGCTCTGGGAGCTCGGCGAGCGCCTCGCTGATCTGCTCCAGTTCGCTCTGCAGCCCGCTCAGCTCTCGTCGATGCTCAGCCAGCGTGCGCGCTCGCTCGTCGATCTCCCGCTCGAGAACGTGCAGCTCGCTCAGCTGACCGATCTCGTGGAGCAGCTGCTGGTGCCGTTGCCGGACCTGCTCCGCGCTCGCTGCCGCGAGCGTCGGCTCACGTGCCTCGGCTGCGCGGCGCTGGGTCGCCAGCCGGTCGACAGCCGAGCGCTCCGCCTGCTGGGCGCGCTCCACCTGCGTCAGGAGCGGTTGCACTGGCGCAGCCCGCTCGTGGGTCTGCAGGACCGTCAGGCGCTCGGCGTGCGCATCCCGCTCCGCGTGGAGCTCGTGGTGGCGGCGAGTGGCCTCCGCGTGGCGGCGCTGGCGTTCCTCGAGCTGGAGGGCCGACTGGTGCGCGGTGGCGAGCTCTTCGCGTGCAGCCTGGAGCTTCGAGGCTCGCGTGCCGGCCCGACGCGCCTCGTCGCCTCCGAGCTCGAGGATGTGCCGGGCCCAGGGGATGAGCTGCTCCCAGTCGTCGGGGATCGGTGGCATCGTCTCGAGGGCTGCATCGCCCTGGAGGTTCTTGGCTACCACCTCGATGGCATGGACCGCCTGATCGACCCTGGCCGAGGCCTCCTCCAGCGCGTGCTGCGCGGCCTTGCGCTGCTCATCGAGCCACGACTCGATCTTCGCGAAGCGGTCGGTGGCGAACAGCTTCTCAAGCAGCGGCCGGCGCTCCTCGGCGCTGGACCGCAGGAACCTGGCGAACTCGCCCTGGGGGAGCAGCACCACCTGGTGGAACTGATCGACGCCCATGCGCAGCAGGTCGGAGACCAGCTGACCGACCTCGGCCGGCTTGTCAGCGATGGCCTTCCACTGACCGTCGATGAGCTCCTCGACGCGGGCTTTGGGCGGGTCTTCTACGAAGCCCTCGCCGCGATGCTTCGGTCGCTGCTGCTTCGGCCGCCGGGTGATGCGCAGTCGGCGCGCGCCGAAGCTGACCTCCACCATCACCTCGGTCGGAGTGGTCGGATCGGCCAGGTGAGATCGCAGGCTCCCACCTTGGGATCGGAACCCGGGCACCGTGCCGAAGAGCGCGAAGGACACGGCGTCGAGGATGCTGGTCTTGCCGGCGCCGGTAGGGCCGTGCACGAGGAAGAGCCCGCTGTCGCTCAGGGCGTCGAGGTCGATGACCTGTCGTTGTGCGAACGGTCCGAACGCCTGGACCTCGATCTGGTGCAGGCGCATCAGGCCACCTCCCTGATGCGTTGGGCTTGCACCGCGGCATCGAGGAGCGCGTCCTCGCCGGGAGTCACGGGTCGACCCCGTACGTGCTCGACGAACGCTCGGCACACCTCGAGATCGGACCGGCCCTCGACCTTGTCGCCGTAGATGACCTCGGCGGTGGTGCGCGCCTCGAACACCAGGCGCAGCGCGTGCGGGAACCGCTTCTGCAGCCGCTCCATGGGGCTTTCGGGACGGTGCTCGTCGGTGAGTGTGATCTCCAGCCAGGCTCCCTCGTAGGGGGCGAAGGCAGGGGAGCTGAGCAGCTCGTCGATGGTGCCGCGGATGCGGGCCATCGGCCGCCAGACGGGGACCGGGATGCGCTCGAGCGTCGGCTGGCCGGAGGCGGACAGGTCGACGATGGTCACGGATTTGGCGTGGTCGGCCTCTGAGAAGGAGTAGGCGACGGGCGATCCGCTGTAGACGATGTGGTCCGCGAGCTGCTGCGGGCGGTGCAGGTGACCGAGAGCGACGTAGTCGATGCCGTCGAACAGCCCGGCGGGGACCGAGGCCGCTCCCCCCACGCTGACGTCGCGCTCGCTGTCGGAGGACTCGCCGCCGGTCACGAACGCGTGCGCGACCACCACGGCGCAAGACGCACCCCGGTGGGCGCGGTCGGCGGCCACCCGGGCCAGAGCGGCTCGCAGCACCGACTCGTGGCGGGCCTCGTCCGCATCGAGCTCGGACCAGCACAGCGCTGGCTCGAGGTAGGGGAGCGGGTACACCGCGACGTCGCCGTGCGCGTCGGGGAGGATCACGGGCGCGCTGCACGAGCCGGCGCGGCTGCGCAGATGCACCCCGGACCGCTCCAGCAGGCGGCTTCCGAAATCGAGGCGGCCGGCGGAGTCGTGGTTGCCGGTGATCAGCACGACCGGCACCTCGCTGGCCTGCAGCCGGACCAAGGTGTCATCGAACAGCTCCACCGCGTCGAGCGGAGGGATGGCTCGGTCGTAGAGGTCACCCGCAACCAGCACCGCGTCGATCCCCTCGTCGCGGACCACGTCGACCAGGAAGTCCGCGAACGATGCCTGCGCCTCGATCAGCGGCTCGCCGTGCAGCGAGCGGCCCAGGTGCCAATCGGATGTGTGCAACAGCCTCATCCACGACACGGTACGCAGGGGGTGGGACGCGAACGTGAACGACGTGCGTACCCGCGGGCACCCCATCGCCGACGCTGGCGACCACCGACTCGGCCGACGCCTCGGCGGCCCGTGCGTCGTGGCGGCATCGCCGGCTCCGCCGGTGCTGCGCGAAGACGGCAAGGCCGGCGGATGACGGCAGTGGAGCTGGGGGGAATCGAACCCCCGTCCGCCGAGCGGTCATCGCCCGTGATACGACCATTCCCGGTTCTCGGCTCACGGCTGCCGACCCGCCGGGTCGGGTGGGGCGGGTTGGAGACCCCACCGCCGGGTCTTTCCCCGGTGTCAGCGTTCTTTCACGCCGTCAGCGGTCTCTCCCTGCTGTCCACCGCTACTTCTGTTGCCGGGCTGTAGCGGTCAGGCCCCGTGCGCCATCGCTGGTCACGATGTCTCTCGATCGCCTGACGGATCAGGCTGCGAGAGCGAACTCGCCATCGGCGGTTCTTTTGGTTGCCCCGTTTTAGGAGTCTGAGCAACTCCGGTCGCACGGATCGACTTCCGGTCTCAGCGTCGAAACCGATCAGCCCCGTCTGATGCTGTCAACGCCCCCTTGGCGGGGGCATTCCCATCGTACTGCCATCGGACGGATGGCGTGCCCGGCTGGTGCGCCGCGGTCGCACGCCCGGGTGGTCCGCCGGATCGCGGTCCTCCGCGCGACGATCAGCATCCGAGTTCGCGCCCTGAGTGGTCAAACGGGGGGTTGTGTAGCCTCTCTAGGGCGTGAGATGGCGCTCGAGGTGGCGGGGGAGCCGCGGAGCGCGGCGTGAGCCACCGGATCGGGGCGGGGCCTGATCGGCTCCGGGGAAGGCAGCACAGAGGTGGAGCCCAGCATGGAGATCGCCAGCAGGTACCGGGTTGTCCGTCTCGGTGCGCTCACCCTGGGCGTGGTGGTGGCGGTCGCCGGGGCCGTGGTGGCGATCACGGCGTTGCGGGCCGGGGCGGTCACCTGTGACAAGAACTGGGTCGGCCCGC
>JBBFLY010000127.1:0-3601 GCA_037478855.1 Acidimicrobiales bacterium
TCCGTCCTCCCTGGCGTCGATACCGTAATTATACGTCTCGTCGCGAATCGGAACGGGGTCGGGGAAATCGCTTGAAGCGTCTTGGAACCGCCAATTATGATGATCACGTTCGGTACAGTCCGGGGTCGGCGGGGGCCTTCTCCTATCGCCGGTTCCGGCCCCCACGGATCCCGATTCCGCCGACCGCATTGGAAACACAGGAATGACGCAATGAAAGCGCCGATCAATCACCAGGCAGCCCGCTCCGGCACGCTCTTGCCGATCGTATTACTCGCGTTACTCGCGGTTTGCGCGGCAAGGAATCCCGCTGCGGAAGCGGCCGACGACGCCGTGCGCGACCTCGAGCGCAAGCTCGACCTCGCTCCGTCGTCGAGCGATCGGCCGCCCGTGCTCTGCACCGTCGCGACGAGCGCGACCGGCATCGACTCGAGCACCGCCGGGAGTCGCTCGTATTCCTCGTACACGGGCGGCCCGAGCAACGGGTTGGGAAACGGGACCAGCGCGTCGAGCTGAGGATCGAAGATCTCCATGCGGTCCCGATCGACGGGATCGAACCGGAGCTGGCCCAGCAGGCGGGCGGTGAACCACCCACGGATGAGCGCGGCCCGCACCGCCGGGGCGACCGGTACGAACGTCGACAGCGGACGGGTGCGCCGCAGGTACCAGAACGACGCCCGCGGGTCGGGTTTGGCGCGGCGCTTCGACCACTCGTCGGCGATGGGTCCGACGATGGACTCGAACACCACCGGGTTGTACGCGCTGGCGAGCATGCTGAACACGTCGATGCGGGCGTGCCGGCCATCGGAGAACGCCTTCTTGACGTTCTCGTCCCACTGCCCGCGGCTCTCGAGCACCTTGCGCACCTCGTCGTAGCCCGGGGTGTCCGGCGCGAAGGGGATCTCGGTGAACAGGTAGCTGACCTGGACCTCGCTCTGGCCGTGCACGCGGCTGAGCACCTTCGGGTCGACGTTGACCAGCGGCGCCGAGGTGTGCAGCGCCTGCACGAAGCAGTCACGGAAGCGCTCGAGGCGACGCGTCAGCTCGGCCGGCTCGACCCTGGCCGGGTCGAGGTGATCCCGCAGCGACTCGCTGACGAACACCCCGATCGGGGTCTCAGGATCCTGCACCAGCCGGCGTGCCCGCTCGAGGATCTCCACCGGCTCGACGCGCAGGACGAACCGGGCCCGCGCCGAGGTGCCGAAGGCGTGCTGCAGCTCGGGGACCGCGGGCACCCACGCATGCTCGACCGTGACGAGCGACTGGCGGTCGGGTTCTGCGGGCCGGGAGCCGATGATGGTCGAGCGCACCAGCTCCGCTTCGGCGCCGCCAGGGTCCTCCACCGTGGCGGTGGCGGTGACCTGTGCCCGGAAGATGGCCGGGTAGTCGGTGGGCGACTCGAGGAGGAACTCGTTCGGCGCGGGGTGGAAGCGCTTCGGCACGACGTCACCGGCCGGCCAGCGGTCGACCACCGCGTCGCCGTTCCCACTGGACCGCTCGCGCTCGACCAGCAGCTCTCTGCCACTCCGCACCGCCTCGAGCAACGGGGTGATCAGGCCCTCACGCAGGTCCTGCACGAGCGCCCGGCTCAACCGACGCAGATCCGCCTCGGCCACGTACTCGAAGCAGTCGATGCCCTTGTCGATCGCGTGGCGCAACACCGGGTGGTCGGGCCCGATGGCGTCGTTGGTCGGACGCAGCACGGACGACACGACCTCGTCGAGCTGCTGCGCCCAGTGCCGGTGCTTGGCCTCTTCGTCGGGCAGCTCGACGAGGACCTGCTCGAGCTCGGTGGAGAGCCGCCCGAGCAGCCGCTCGGTGACCGGGGCACCGTGGGACGCCACCGATCGGGCCACGAGACCGACGAGCCGATCCTGGATCGCCCCCACCCACTCCCGGGCCAGCTCGTTCCGGCGGACCGCCTCCTCGCTGGCGAACCGCCGCTGCTCCTCGCGGAGCAGGTCGATCGCCTGGGCCAGCCACTGCCGGGAGGGCATCGCCCTGCTCCACCCGCTCACCAGCGCCGCGTGCACCGCGCTCGTGGCGGCGTCGAGGCGTTCGGAGCGGTCGGGCGGGCGGAGGGCGTCGAGGATCTGGTTGCGGTGCTCGCCGCGCTCGTCAAGACCGGAGGCCTCGAGGAAGGCGCTGACGTTGGCGGTGACGGCCTCCTCGATGGCAGCGTCGTGGCTCGGGTCGGCATCGGCCGGGCGGTCGGCGAGGTGCTGGCGCAGCACCCGCTCCACCGCGCCACGAGCCAGGCGCTCGGATGCGTAGTCGACGAAGTTGTCACGTCCGAGCGACACCCGGGCAAACCCGATCCCCCCGAGAGGCTGCTCCTCGGTCCCGGCCCGAAGCTGGGTGCGGTCCTCCCGGTCGGCGCTCAGCACCCAGTTCCCGGTGGCGTACGACTTGATCGTCTGCTGGAGGTGCTCGCTCACCACCCATGCCGCGAGCGCCTTGCCCATGGCCCGGTAGACGTCGTTCTGGTGGGAGAACGAGACCCGGTCGTTGCGGGTCCCGACGATGAACGGGAACCGCGGGCCCCGCCGCCTCGGGGTGCCGGTGGCGATGCCGTGGCTCTCGAGGATGGCGAAGTCCTCCTCGCGGGGCTCAACGTCCCAGAAGCCCGCCATCAGCTCGCACAGCGAAGCGAGCGCGTTGGCCTGCACCCCCTTGCGGCTGTCGGGAGGTAGGTAACCAAACACGTCCGGCGCGTAGAGCAGGGCGAAGGACTCATCCGCGAAGGCGCCGCCCACGGCGCGCAGCACGTCGCAGACGTCGAGGAACGCCCCCGAACCCGACCCGCCCGCCAGGGAGGTGACGATCACCACCTCCGGGGCCGGTGCGGTGTCGAGCACGTCGGCACCGAACGCCCGGCTCACCGCCGCGAGGTCGGCGATCATCTGCGGTCCGTGAAGGGCCTGAGTGGCGCGGCGGATGGCGTCGGCGACCGCCTGGAGGTTGGCGAGGGTGATGGCACGGCCAAGCGCCCGGTGCTGTCCCGCACCCCGAGTCACCGGGACGGTCACCTTCACCGGGTCGGGCCGCCAGCCGAGCAGGTTGCGCAGCACCGGCTGTTCGGCCTTGCCACCCTGGAGGAGGCTGTCGTCGATGGTCGGGTAGTCGATCATGCGCGCGACGAGGCCGAGGTAGTCCTTCTCGTCGAGCTGCCTGGGCAGGTCCGGCTCGCTGCCGTCGGCCACGGTGGGCACGTCGATGTGGAGGAACTGCCAGCACGACGGCCAGCGGCCTTCGTAGCCGACCTCGGCCAGGCGGTGCTCGAGGTCGGCGTGCAGGGTGCGCAGCGTCTTGCCACCGGAGCCGCCGAGGCCGATGAAGAGGAACGGGTGCAACACGTGGCTCGTCTCCTACGGGTCTGGTCTGGTCCTGCGCGGTCGGGATCGGTCGTGGCTCAACGTGTCCGGCCGGGTGGTGGACCGAACGGGTCGGTATCCGTGCCGGAGTCGTCGATCGGGTTCGCAGACGAGGTACGCCCGGGCCGTGACAGGTCGCGGGCACCAGAGGAGCGGGTGCGACCCGGGGGAGGCGGTGGCGGGCCACCGGCACGACCCGGCGCCGCGGCGCGACCCGGGGGGCCCGGCGG
>JBBFLY010000128.1:0-3201 GCA_037478855.1 Acidimicrobiales bacterium
CGCAAGGCACGGTGCTGATCGCAGAACCCCGACAGCCCTGAGGTCGACCGTTACCGGCGAGACCTGTCCGGGTGCATGGCAGCGGCCAAGAACCAGTCGACCACCGACTCCACGAACCCGCGGTCGAGGGCCGCGTCGCCTTCGAAGAGATAGCCGAACAGCACCGGTCCCACCAGCTGGGCGACCGCGCTGTTCGCGTCCACCCGCCCGTCGAGCTCGCCACGAACGATCGCCGCCGTCACGATCTCGTCGAGCACCCGGGCGCCGTCGGCGCGCATCGACCGGTTGAGGTCCGCGAGCTCGGCGTCATCACGGGCCTGCTGGCCGATCGCGATCATCACCCGGCCAAGGCCCGACGACGTTACCGCGACCCGGAACGCCTCCAGTTCGGCGATCAGATCGGCCCGCAGATCGCCGGTCGGGGTCGTGTGCACCAGTCGGGCCTCCTCGCCGATCAGGTCCCGTAGCAAATCCAGGCGCTGGGGCCAATGCCGGTAAAGGGTCGTGCGGGCGTACCCGCTGCGATCCGCGACCCGGCTGACCGTCACCCGCTCCCACCCTTCCTCGAGCAGCACCGAGCGCGCCGCCGCGAGCACATCGCGTCGAGTACGCACCACCCGCGGGTCCACATCGAGTCCGGTCGCCATCACCCCGACCCTACCGCCAGTCCCCGCTACAGGACGAGTTGTCCTATAGCAGACAGAGTGTCCTAGATTTGGGCGACCATCGGATCCGTCCCGACAGAAGAGCCCGTGACCATCGCCAAACCGGATCCAACCGAAGCGGTTCAGGACACCCGCGACCCCGACGTTGAAGAGCACGACATCGTCGTGGAGAGCAGCGGTCGACGCCGCCTCATCCTCGCCGCGATGTGCGTCGCCCTCGTCGCCGTCGTGGCGTCGGTGTCAGGCCTCAACGTCGCCCAGCAGGCCCTCGCCGAAGACCTCGGCGCCACCCAGAGCCAGCTGCTGTGGATCATCAACGGCTACACGCTGGCGCTCGCAGCACTCCTCATGCCCGTCGGTGCCATCGGCGACCGGTGGGGACGCAAACCGATCCTGATGATCGGGCTCGTCGCGTTCTGCGCCACCAACCTCGCATCCGCGTTCGCCACCGACCCCAGCATGCTCATCGCGCTCCGCGTCCTCGCCGGTGTGGCGGCGGCGATGGTGATGCCGGTCACCCTGTCGGTCATCACGACCAGCTTCCCCCGCGAAGAACAAGCCAAGGCCATCGGCACGTGGGCCGGCTTCGCGGGCGCTGGCGGCATCATCGGCCTGTTCGTCTCGGCGGCGATCATCGACAACGCCACCTGGCCGTGGGTGTTCGCGCTGCCCATTGCGCTCGCCGCAGTCTCCTTCGCCCTCACCGCCGTGTACGTCCCACACTCCGTCGAGCACACCGAAGCCGGCTTCGACATCGCAGGCTCTCTGCTGTCGGTCGTCGCTGTCGGCGGGCTCGTCCTCGCCTTCCACGAAGGCCCCGCACGAGGCTGGACCGCGTCCATCACCCTCGTCGCACTCGCCGCCGGCATCGTGGCCTCAGCCGCGTTCGTCGCGGTCGAACTGCGACGCGACCACCCCCTTCTCGACGTCCGCATCTTCGCCATCCGGGGACTCGCCGCCGGATCGGTCAACCTCTTCGTCGTCTTCGCTGTGATGTTCTCCCTGTTCCTCGTGCTCGTGCAGTACCTCCAAGCTGTCCTCGGCTACAGCGCCCTCAAGGCCGCGTCCGGGCTCCTGCCCATGGCCGTCATGATGATGCCGCTGTCCACCATCGCCCCCACCATCGCTGAGCGTTTCGGGTTCCGGCGCACCCTCGTCACGGGCATGCTCGCCATGGCTACCGGCCTCGTGGTGTTCGCCCTCCTCGCCGACCCCGACGGCGGCTATATGACAGTGCTCCCCGGCACCTTGATCCTCGGTGCCGGTGTCGGCCTCGCGATGAGCCCCTCCACCGCGGCCATCACCTCGTCGCTCCCCGAAGAGAAGCAAGGCGTCGCCTCCTCGCTCAACGACACGGTCCGCGAGATGGGCGGAGCCGTCGGCATCGCCCTCATCGGGTCCGTCCTCAACTCCGCCTACCAGGCCAACATCGAACCCGCCACCGCAGCCCTGCCGCCCGACGTCGCGAACCCCGTCAGCGAAGGCATCGGCGGTGCGCTCGCCGCCGCCGGCCAAATGGGCCCGACGGGCGCCACGCTCATCGACGCCGCCCGCCAGGCCTTCGTCGACGGCATGACCCCAGCCCTGCTCCTCGCCGCCGGCATCAGCGTCGCCGCCGCGGCCTTCACCGCGCTGCGCGGACCCAAGACCGCCGCCGAAGCCGAACCCCGGCTCCACACACCCGAACCATCGGAGAGCACCGACTAACCATGCCGTACCGGCGCTTCGACTGGCCGTGGGCACACCACAAGCTCGAAGTCCTCGGGCCCATCATCGACGACGCCGTCATCATCCCTAACACCCCCATCGACGAAGTCCGTGCCTTCGTCGACACCCCAAACAAACTCGCCGCCTGGTTCGGCGCGACCTTCGACGCCGACCACAACACCCTGACGATCTCGAGAGGGCCCAACCTGCTCACCATCGCCGGGATCAACACAGAGCGCGTCGATCAAGGCCGCTGCCACACCCTCACCGGGATCATCGCGACGGGCCAACTCCGCAGCTACGTGTCACTGCGAACCGTCGCCTGCCATGCAACCGCCCCCGATCCGGCGCGGCCTGCGATCGGCTACGGCACCGAAGTCTGGACCCACATCGACCTTCCCTGCCGGACACCACAAGCGGTCGTCGGACTCCTGACCTCTGTCCTTCGCTGCGGCAACCGCCACCTTCGCGACGAGCTCGGCACCTGACAGATCGCAACCTCGGTCATCGGGCTCCGCCAACCAGGCAACACACGCGCCTGCCGATCAACTCTGACCTCGACGCGCTCAGGCCAGGACGACACCAAGCGCCGAAACCGGGGCAAACCCAGCCAGCAGCGCAAGAGGTCCTCGATGCTGAAGTGCCGAGCGCCCCGCTACTCGACCCTGACGGCGACGCCTGTACCGCCCCGTCCGCACCGGCGTCGGGCCAGTGAAGGCAACAACCAGGTGACCGCCAGCGGGCACGAGGATGGGCCACGCCCGCTGACGTGGTGTAGGAGGACCACCGCGTCAACCTCTTGGTTGTTGTTCTAGCCGGCTGCTTCGAG
>JBBFLY010000129.1:0-2985 GCA_037478855.1 Acidimicrobiales bacterium
GGGGTTCGTCGTCCGGCCGCTTCGGCGCGAGGTGCCTCGCCGGCCGCTCAGGCCCCGCCAGCAGACGGCTGCGTACCGCTGGAGCCGACTCATCCAGGAGCGACCGTGGCCCGCGGCGATCGCCGGTGCGCTGCTGCTGATCGTGCTGGCCCTCCCGGTGCTGAGCCTGCGCCTCGGGTTCTCAGATGAGAGCAACTTCGCCGAGGAGACCTCGACCAAGCGCGCCTACAACCTGCTCGTCGAAGGTTTCGGGCCGGGTTTCAACGGCCCCCTGCTGCTGGCGGCCGAGCTCCCCCCGGGCATCGATCTCCGCGCCCTCACAGCGGTCACCGAGGCTGTCGGGCGCGATCAGGGCGTGGTGTTCGCGTCGCCGCCGCAACCCAACGACCCGGCGAACCCGACCGCGGCGATCTGGACGGTCATCCCGACGAGTGGGCCGCAGGACCGGGCGACCACCGAGCTGGTGCACCGACTGCGCACCGAGGTGCTCCCCCCGGTCGAGGAGGTGGTCGGCACGCAGATCGCGGTCACCGGGAACGTGGCGGTCACGATCGACTTCGCCAGCTTCCTGGCCTCGCGGCTGCCCTCCTTCTTCGCCGCGGTGCTGGCACTGTCGTTCCTCCTGCTGATGGTCGTGTTCCGGTCCCTGCTCGTGCCGCTCAAGGCGGTGATCATGAACCTGCTGTCGATCGGCGCCGCGTACGGCGTCGCGATCGCGCTGTTCCAGTGGGGCTGGCTGCGTGACCTCACCGGCGTGCAGCCCGCGCCCATCGAGCCGTGGGTGCCGATGATGCTCTTCGCGATCGTCTTCGGCCTCTCGATGGACTATGAGGTCTTCCTGCTCTCACGGGTGCAGGAGGAGTGGCACCGTACCGGAGACAGCCGCACCTCGGTCGCCGACGGCCTCGCCGCGACCGCCAAGGTGATCACGGCAGCGGCCGCGATCATGGTGTTCGTCTTCGGCAGCTTCGTTCTCGAGCGCGACCGGGTGGTGAAGCTGATGGGGACCGGTCTCGCCACCGCCATCCTGCTCGACGCGACGGTGGTACGGATGCTGCTGGTCCCCGCCACCATGGAGCTGCTCGGCGATCGGAACTGGTGGCTGCCCCGCTGGCTCGACCGGATCCTCCCCGACATCGACGTCGAAGGGCAAGGCGACGAGCTGCCCACGGGGGAGGACCCCGAACCGCACGAGCGACCGCGCGATCCCGTCCCCGCCGGGTGAGAGCTGCCACACTGGCACCATGCGACTCGGCCTCGATCTGGCCCAGCACCGCATGTCGTTCGCCGAGCTGACGTCACGTGCCCGCTTCGCGGACGAGGCGGGCTTCGACGGCATCTGGGGCTTCGACCACTACCAGCCGATGTACGGATCGGGGCCAGGCGAGTGCTTCGAGGGCAACACGACGCTTGCGGCCCTGACCGGACGGACGAACCGCGTGCGACTGGGGTTGCTGGTCACCGGCGTGACCTACCGCCACCCGTCCGTGCTGGCCGCCGAGGCGATCACCATCGATCACGCGTCCGACGGCCGATTGGAGCTGTCGCTCGGCGCCGCCTGGTTCGAACCCGAGCACCGGGCGCTCGGCATCCCGTTCCCAACAACCGCAACGCGCATCGAGATGCTCGACGAGGCTCTCACGATCATCAAGGGCCTGCTCACCCGAGACGACTTCTCCTTCGAGGGCCGGCACTGGACGATCCGCGACGCCACCCTGCTCCCCCGGCCGGTGCAGCGCCCACACCCGCCGATCTGGATCGGTGCGAGCGGTGAGCGCCGCATGCTGCCCCTCACCGCCCGACACGCAGATGTGTGGCACACCTTCGGCGACGCCGCCACCATCGCCCGCAAGACGGCGCTGCTCGACCGGCTCGCCGAAGAGCAGGGGCGTGACCCTGCGTCGATCGCTCGGGCCGCGTCGCTCAGCCTCTCCGAACCCTGGGACGAGGTGCGCGCAGCTGCGGAGGCGCTCGCCGCGGCCGGGGTCAGCTATCTCGTCTGCGGGTGGCCGACCGAGGGCCGGCCACGGGTCGAGGGGTTCGTCGAGCAGCTCATGCCGGAGCTGCGCACGCTAGGTGTCTGACGTCGGCGACGGAACCCGTTCGGCGAGCGCGACCCACGATCGTGCCCGAACCGTGGCCCGGCGAGCGTCCGGTACCAGCGCGAGCACCTCGTCGAAGCCCTCGCGGAGGCAGTCGACGAAGACGTCGGGGTCGGGCACCGCGCCCGCGTCGAGCGTCACCCCCACGCAGCAGGTGCCCGCGTAGGACATCAACGTGATGTTCGCCGAGGAGCCGATGGTGGGACCACAGGCGTAGAACCCCTCCACCCGTGCCCCGGCCACGTACACAGGTACCGGAAAGCCCGGGACGTTCGAGGCAAGCACGTCGACGTGCTTGAGCATGCTCCCCGTGATGGTGGCCGGGAGCAGGTTGAGCACCCCGGCGATGACCTCCGAGTACGCGATGGCGGGCTCGCGCCGGAGACCGGCGGTCAGGCGATCGATGGCGATCATGCGGGCCACCGGATCCGGCTCGTCGACCGGAACCGGGAAGCGCAGCAGGGTGATGCGGTTGCCGCCCGCGGGATCGTCTTCTCGACGCACGCTCACCGGCATCGTCATGCGGACCTGCTCGATGCGAGCCTCGTGCGTCTCGTGGTAACGGCGCAGACCACCGGTCACCGCAGCCACGAACGCGTCGTTGAGCGTTCCGCTCACCGCGTGCGCGGCGCTGTGCAGGTCCTCGAACGGCACGTCCAGCGCGGCGTATCGCCACACCAGCCGCCGCCCGGTCATCACCGGGGACAGGGTGCGGGTGACGGGGGCGACGAAACGGGCGATGGAGGCGGCGGTGCGGGCCGCTCCGAGCGCAGCGCCGACCGGGTCGCCGGCCGCTCGCCACAGACCAGCCGGCAACCGTCGCAGACCGCCGGCGACCGCCCGCCCCACCTCAGCCGCGTCGCGCACGAGGGCTTCCCACACC
>JBBFLY010000130.1:0-2964 GCA_037478855.1 Acidimicrobiales bacterium
ATGTCGGAAAACACCGATTCCAGCGAGGCCCCGACCCACACCGGTGGACCCCTACAACACCCTCACCCCACAATCACGCGCAGCGCCTCAAGGTGGCCACCGTCGGCAACCCGGGCATGCACATGGCGACCATCGTGGGCGCCCTCCCGGGTATGTCCGCCATCGCCACCCA
This sequence comes from Acidimicrobiales bacterium, assembly GCA_037478855.1. Lineage (GTDB taxonomy): Bacteria > Actinomycetota > Acidimicrobiia > Acidimicrobiales > Acidimicrobilacustridaceae > Rhabdothermincola. Next base: position 173 of record JBBFLY010000130.1, read on the forward strand.
CCTGATGGAGAGGAAGATGGCGGCGCTCGACATCCCCACGATCCCCGAGTTCATCGAGATGATCGCCGACACGGGAGCTGGGCTCTACGCGTGCAAGGCCTCGGTCGACATGTTCGGGCTCACCAAGGAGGACTTCGTCGAACAGGTGCAGGACATCATCACCGTCGGCGAGTTCTACGAACGAGCCGCAGGTGGCCAGATCATCTTCACCTGAAGACCATCGGGACGCTCGTCCAACCCGACACCACGCCCGCCGAGTCCAGCCGACCGACCTCCCCCGCCAGCTCGACGACCTCGAAGCGCTCGAGGAGCTCCTCGAGCATGATCCGACCTTCGAGCCTCGCCAGGGCCGCACCCAAGCAGTAGTGCTGGCCGAACCCGAACGCCAACTGGTGGTTCGGCTCCCGTGCGACATCGAGCCGGTCGGCGTCGGGTCCGAACGCGGCCTCGTCGCGGTTCGCCGAGGCGTACAGGAGCATCACCGGGTCACCTTCCCGAACCTGCTGGCCATGGACGATCACGTCGCGGGTCGCCGTGCGGAAGAAGCTGATGACAGGCGTGGTCCAGCGGAGCAGCTCCTCGATCGCGGTGGGCACCAGCGAACGGTCGCGCCGCAGCCGCTCCCACTGGTCGGGGTGCTCCGCCAAGGCGACGAGCCCACCGGAGACCAGGTTGCGGGTGGTCTCGTTGCCGGCGACGAGGAGCTGCCCGCAGAACATCATGAGCTCCCCGTCGCTCAGCTTCTCGCCGTCGACCTCGACCGTCGCCAGGAGCGAGACCAGATCATCGCCGGGCTGCTGCTGCTTCTCCGCGATGACCGCCAAGAAGAACTCCGCCATCTCGGCCAGTGCGGTCATGTTCTCCTCGGTCTGCTGCGTGCCAGCCGCGATGGCGTGGTCGGACCACTCGTAGAACCGGCGCCAATCGTCGGCCGGGACCCCGAGCAGCTCGGCTATCACCACCAGCGGGAAAGGCACGGCGACCGCGTCGACCAGGTCGACGACCTCACCCTTGGGCACCGCGTCGAGCAACCGTCTGGCCTGCGCTCGGATGGCGGGCTCGAGCGCCTTGACCCGCGACGGTGCGAACGCCGGTTGCACGATGCGCCGGTACCGGTTGTGCTCCGGTGGGTCGACGTAGAGGAGCGCGCCGGGGATCTCAGGCAGCTCCCGCCCGAGATCCATGAGCAGTACGCCTCTACCAGAGCAGAAGGTGTGCGGGTCCTTCGAGATCCTCAGCACGTCGTCGTAGGTGCTGGCCACCCAGAAGCCGGGATCGTCGTGCCACACGAACGGTGCCTCCGCCCGCAGGCGCGCGTAGAGCGGGAAGGGATCACCCGCGTAGAAGTGGGGGTCGGTGAGCGGGGAGGTGAGCTCGGGAGCCGTCGGCCGCATGCCCCCCATGGTAGGTACCAGCCCGTGTAGCGTCGGGATCCGTGCCCACCACCCGGCTCCGCTGTCCGCGCGCTCTTCTGGCCTTGGTCGTGCTCCTCGTCGCCACCGCCCTCTTCGGGCCGGTACGGGCGATGGCCTCGACCGGGTCGAGCGAGGCCGATCCGATCGCGGCCGGTGCGGAGATGACTGCCGGCAAGGCCGCTGTGCTCGGCCTGGTCGAGGGCGTGACCGAGTTCCTGCCGATCAGCTCGACTGGGCACCTGCTCGTGACGCAGCGGTTGTTCGGCATCGGCGGGTCCGACGACACGAAGGCGGCAGCGGACGCCTACGCGATCGCGATCCAGGCTGGCGCCATCCTCGCAGTCGTCCTGCTGTACTTCGGTCGGCTCAGGTCGATGCTCCTCGGCATCTTCGGAAGCGACCGCGACGGTCGTCGGGTCTTCGTCGGGCTCGTGCTCGCGTTCCTGCCCGCGGTGGTGATCGCCCTGCTCTTCGAGCGTCCGATCAAGGACCATCTCCTCGGGGCTGGACCGGTGGTCATCGCCTGGGCGGTGGGCGGGCTGGTGATCCTGCTGGTCGCCCCCCGCTGGGAACGGCACACCGGCGGCACACCCCTCGAGGCGATCACCGCCCGCCAGGCGGTCGTCATCGGGGTGGTGCAGTCCCTTGCGCTCTGGCCAGGAACGAGCCGCAGCCTGGTGACCATCCTCGCGGCACTGGCGCTCGGGTTGAGCCTGGCCGCGGCGGTCGAGTTCAGCTTTCTGCTCGGACTCGTCACCCTCGGCGCGGCCACCGGCTACGAGGCGCTGAAAGACGGGGCGCTCATGCTCGACGCGTACGGGTGGTTCGATCCGCTCGTCGGGCTGGTGGTGGCGTTCGCATCGGCTGCGGTGGCGATCCGCTGGATGGTCGGCTACCTGCAGCGCCACAGCCTCGCCATCTTCGGCTGGTACCGCCTCGTGGTCGCAGCGATCGCGGCGGTCATGCTCTGGGTCGGCACGATCTAGCGACCGCGGTGACCCGGGCGGTGGGTGCGTCAAGCCGCCACCGACCCCCTGGCGGCCCGCTCGTACCGACCCACCTCACGAGGGGTTCTCATCGTCGTCAGCCGAAGGCGGCGAGCTGGTGGAGGTGATGGGATTCGAACCCACGGCCTCTTCGATGCGACCGAAGCGCTCTAGCCAACTGAGCTACACCCCCATGGGAGCGATCAGGATAGCCGGACGGCCTCGCCGTTCCGAAACGCGACCTCAGAGCTGCCGGGCCTGCTCCAGCGCCGCCTGCAGGCGTGCCTGGACCGCCGTCGCTGTGACATCCCCACGGGTGCGCTCGTCTGCGTCCACCGGCGTGGTGTACGAGCGGTGAGGTGAGGGGCTGAGGTCCCCCACTCGCGAAGAC
>JBBFLY010000131.1:0-2817 GCA_037478855.1 Acidimicrobiales bacterium
ACGGCCCCGTAGTCGCCGGGCGCGATGGCCGTCCCGTCCGCGGTCGCGAGCTCGACCGTGACCGTGGACTGGCTGGCCGGTGTGAGGGTCACGGTGAACACCGCCGCGGTCGTGCCGCTGTCACCCTCCACCACGGTCACATCGTCGATGGCGAGCGAGGGCGTCGGCTCGTCGTCGACGATGGTGCCCGTTCCCTGCCCGTCGCCGATCGTGGCTCCGGTCGGGGCGAGGAGGTCGACCACGAAGGCCTCATCGCCCTCGAACCATCGATCGCCGACCACCTCGACGGTCAGGACCTTGCTCGTGTCACCCGGAGCGAACGTGAGCGTTCCAGCAGTGGTGAGGTAATCCCCCGGAGCCATCGCGGTGGCGTCGACGGTCGCGAAGCCGACCGTGACCTCGTCGGGACTCGGTGAGCTGAGCGAGACGGTGAAGGTCGCGGGTCGGGTCCCGCTGTCGCCCTCGAGGACGGTGACGTCATCGATGGAGATCGTGGGCATCGGGTCGTCGTTCACGATGGTCCCGATCGCCTCGGGGTCGCCGATGACCCCGCCCGACGCGCTCGACAGCAGAACCTCGAACGTCTCATCGTGCTCGTAGGCGGTGTCGCCGATGATGGTGACCTCGACCGTGGCGGTGGTCTGCGAGGGTGCGAACGAGACCACGGTGGAGCGCGGTTGGTAGTCGTCACCGGCGGTGGCGGTGACGTCGACGGTGTCGAGCTGGACGGTCACCGTCGATGCGGACGGCTTGCTCAGCGACAGGTTGAAGGTCAGCAGGGAGCTTCCCGTGTCGCCTTCGGGCCGGGCCGAGTCCTCGATGACGATCACCGGCGAGCTGGTGGCGAGCACGATGACGTTGGTGGCGTCGTAGATCGGTACGAAGGTGAGACCGCCTCCGGCGTCGTCACCGGTGACGCTGGAGAACGCGCCGGTGACCGCCGAGCCGGTGAGGACCTGGTAGGTGTCACCGTCGAGCGGTGCGTAGCCCCTGTCGAGCTCGAGGCCTCCCGCGAGGCTCACCGCACCGGTGACGGCGAGCACGTCGTGCTGTGTGCCGGGGATCGCGCCGTCCAGATCGACGGCCAGGGTTCCCGCGGCGGTCTGGGTGAAGCCGCCGTCCACGACGAGCGTGCCGGGCCCCCCTGATCCTGGCTCGATCCGACCGGCGTTGCGGACGAGGCCGGCCTGGACGGTGCCCGACCCCGCCAGGGTGCCCCCGTCGAGCTCAAGGGTGCCGCCGCCGGTCAGGGCCAGCCGGCTTCCGGCGTCGACCCGGATGCTGCCCCGGTTCGTGAGCGCTGCGCTGACGGTCTGCTGGCGGCCACCGCTGAGCTCGAGCGCGCCGGCGGGGAGGTTGACCGCGAGGGTGCGGAGCGCGTCGACGCCGACGGCGTTCGTGACGCTCGCGCCCGGAGCCAGCAGTGCCATCAAGGAGCCGTTGCTGGTGATGCCGCCGGTGCCCGTCTCGTCGAACCGGAGCGTGCCGGCCACGTGATAGCTGCCACCGCTGAGGATGCCACCTGAGAGGTTGGTGAGGTCGCCGCTGATCCGCAGCTCCGATCCACTGGCGATCTCGACAGATCCGTGGTTGGTGGTGACGGGCAGGATGGTGGTCGTCGCTCCCGCGCTCGTGGTGATGGTGCCGGTCGCGGCGTTCATGAGCACACCCGTCGGATCGCCGCAGTTCGAGATCGAGCCAATGCCTGTTCCGAGATCGAGCGAACCCCGGTTCTCCACGGTCGATCCGGCGCAGATCGACAGCGCACCGCCGCCGAGCGACCAGCTGCCTTCGTTGACGAGCGTGTGGCCGTCGAGGAAGTAGCCGCCGGTCGCCGTGGCCGACGGTCCGATGGTGGTGGTACCGGGACCGGAGAAGAGTCCGAAGCCCCAGGCGAGCGACTGGGTGATGGTGAGGTTGCCGACGATCTCACCGCCGGCGAACTCCAGGGCCGGGAGGGTGTCGATCGGGCCGAGCTCGATGTAGCCGCAGGAGACCTTGACCAGGCCACCGCCGGAGATGCCCGCGCCTGTGCTGAAGGCCCGGTCGCCGCACAGCTCGATCGTGGCGCCGGGCGACACCTGGATGTCACCGGTGTCGGGATCTCCCGCGGGTTGGTCGGTCAGCAACAGCGATCCGCCCTGGACGATCACGTGGCCGTCGTTGGCGAACGGCACGTAGAGCGCGCCTTCCGTCGCGGTCGCGCCCTTCGTCGCCGTGCCCGCGCTCTCGTTCACGAAGCTCACGTCACCCTCGCCGCCGTCGCATTCGACGACGGTGTAGAAGGGGTTGTCCGGCAGCTGGAAGGAGCCGGCGTTGACGATGCTCGATGCCGCGCAGAGGGTCACGTCGCCTGCGGTCCAGCTCGTGACCCCCTCGTTGCGCAGGGTGTGACCGGACTCGATCGTGACCGCAGCGCCGATCGTGGCCGTCGCACCTGCCGCAACGACCGTCGAACCGCCATAGCCGGCGGTGGCCGACGCCGGTGAGCCGAGGATCGCGCCCGCGTTCACCGTGAGCGATCCGGTCACGGTGAGCTGCGCCGCCCCTCCACGACGCCCGCTGAGCACGAGGTCGTACACCGTGGACGCCGCGTTGGCACTCGTGGTCCCGATGCGCAGCTCGCGGTTGCCGGTGATGGTGAGGGTGCCCTTGAAGTCGACCCCCTTGACCGTGCGGTTCTGCGTGTCGCTGAACACGATCGACGAGCCCGGCGGTGCGCAGCGCCGACTCGAACGTCTCGATCCAGGCCTCGGGCGCGCGCCAGGTCTCGCTCCAGATCTGCGCCGGTGCCGTGCCGCCGCCGCTGACGCGGCC
>JBBFLY010000132.1:0-2813 GCA_037478855.1 Acidimicrobiales bacterium
GTGGGAACACCAGCACCATCAACCCCAGGCCAACCCGGCCGCGTAACCAACGTGGCCGGTCAGCGGGGGGACGCCCACAGGTCCCATCGCAGTCGTGTCCTTCCCGCCCGACCGGCGAGCGTTGTTGGCCTGTGAAGGAGATCAACAACGTGTCCAGTATCGCGCTCGGCCGAGGTGACGTCGTCGTCGGTGTCGACACCCACAAGGACCAGCACATCGCCGTCGCGCTCGACGGTCTTGGCGGCCGTATCGGCGAGCTCACCATCGACGCGAACCCCCGCGGCTACGCCGAGCTGCTCGGCTGGGCCGACCAGCTCGGTGCCCACTCGGCGTTCGGTGTTGAAGGCACCGGTTCCTACGGCAGCGGTCTCGCCCGGTTCCTGCGTCGTCATGCCCGCAAGGTGATCGAGGTCAGCCGACCACCGCGCAAGGGGCAGCGGCGCCTGTCGGGCAAGAGCGACGCGATCGACGCCGAGCACGCCGCGAGAGAGGTGCTCGCCGGCACCGCGACGGCGACCCCCAAGCTCGCAGACGGGATCGTCGAGTCGATCCGGCTGACCAAGATCGCCCGTGATTCAGCGGTGAAGGCGCACTCCCAGGCCATCATCACGCTCAAAGCCACCCTCGTGACCGCGACCGACGACCTGCGCGCCGAGCTCGAACCGCTCACCGACTTCAAGCTCGTCGACGCCTGCGCCGCCCTGGACACCACCGGCGACATCGCGAACCCCGACGTCGCGATGCGCAGGGTCCTCGCGTCGCTCGCCAGCCGCTGGCTCGAGCTCCACGAGGAGATCAAGACCCACACCCGGGCCCTCAATGCCCTCACCCGCAGCGCCGCGCCCGACCTCGTCGACGCGTTCGGCATCGGGCCCGACACCGCTGCAGAGATGCTCGTCGCCGCCGGTGACAACACCAACCGCATCCGGTCCGAGGCCGCGCTCGCCAAGCTCTGCGGCGCTTGCCCCATCCCCGCCGGGTCCGGCAAGACCAACGGACGACACCGGCTCAACCGCGGCGGCAACCGCCAGGCCAACGCCGCGCTCTACCGCGTCATCATCGTCCGCATGCGATGGCACCCGCCCACCATCGACTACGTCGAGCGACGCACCGCCGAAGGCCTCTCCAAGAAGGAGATCATGGGCTTCCCCCCGTTTCGTGGAGACCCGGTGATTGATGGTGAAGCCTCTCATTGGCCGGCACTGTGGTGCCATCGGATCGGTCCGGGGGCGCCTGGGGCGATCTGAGGGGCTGGTTTCACGCTGCCTCGGCCTGTTGGGTGGCTCGGGCGGCGTGAACTTGCTGGTAGGCGACCGGCGCCATCATCTCGGCCGAGCTGTGCCGGCGGCGGTGGTTGTAGGCGTCGATGAACGCGGCTACCTCCTGGCGGGCCTGGGCCTTGGTGGCGAAACGCCGCCTGGACAACAGCTCGTGCTCGAGGGTCGAGTTGAACGACTCGGCCGCTGCGTTGTCCAGCGCGGAGCCGACCCTGCCCATCGACTGGGTGACCCCGAGCGCCTCGCACGCACGCGCGAAGACGTGCCCGGTGTACTCGCCGCCCTTGTCGGAGTGAAAGATCACCCCGGCCACGTCGCCGCCGCGCACCGCGGCGGCCATGCACAGCGCAGCGCGGGCGAGCGGCGCGTCGTGGTGCTCGCCCATGGCGAACCCCGGCACTCGGCGCGCCCCAAGGTCCAACACGGCAGCAAGGTGCAGCTTGCCCTCGTCGGTGGGGATCTCGGTCAGGTCCCCGCACCACTTCTGGTTGATCTCCTCGGCGGTGAAGTCACGCCCGAGGAGGTCCGGAGCGGGCCTGGCCGCCTTATCGGGCCGGGTGAGCGAACGCCGCTTGCGCTTCGGGGACCGTCCGGCCAGACCCTGACGGGCCATCGAGGCAGCCACCGTCTTCTTGGACACCTTCCAGCCCGCCTCTCGCAGGTCTTCCCACACCCGGGGCGACCCGTAGGTGCGTGGTGTGCCACCGGAGTCCTCGAAGCTCGCCGTCACCGCCGCGTCGAGGGCGGCCCGGCGCACCTCACGGGCCGTCGGCGGCCGACCCCGCCACTTGTAGAAGGTCGACTCGGGCACATCGAGAGCCCGACAGGCAACCGCGTGGGGAACACCATGGCCGGTCCTCTGGGCGGCGATGAACGACGCCACGGTCATCGTGTCGCCTCCTTGACCCAGCCGACCACGGATCGGCCGAGGACATCACGCTCCATCCTCAGCTCGGTGTTCTCCCGTTCGAGCTGGGCGAGCCGAGCCCGCTCGTCGACGGTGAGACCCTCGGCCTCACCCCGCTCAACCTTGTCTCGCTTCACCCAGTTCGCCAGGGTGCCCGCGTTGATGTCCAGATCCCGGGCCACCGCCGCAATGGACTTCCCGGTCTCGCGGACAATCCGCACAGCACCCTCCCGGAACTCAGGGTCGTACTGCCGTCGCTTCTCTCGCATGGATCCTCCTCATCGTGGAGGCCTCCACGGTTCGGGGGGATGCCCGATCATCCGGTGCCTCAAGCGCTACCTCGTCCGCGAGATCTACCAGCTCCTCCCCGAACCCGACCCGCCCGGCGAACTCGCGTCAGCCGCGTAGATCCCCTTGACATCTATAGGAGCATCAACGCCCTGGCCGAGACCACCAACGGCCTCTACAAGGCCGAGTGCGTCCGAGGCCCCGACGCCCCGGCGGTGTGGGACGACGTCGACCAGCTCGAGCTGGCCACCTTGTCGAGACTGCGCGCATTCATGGGGTGAGGGCGGCTGGTCTCGGTGGCGATGATCGTATGGCGGGGCAGGCGAGGATGCCTCGGGCTT
>JBBFLY010000133.1:0-2577 GCA_037478855.1 Acidimicrobiales bacterium
CTCGAAGCAGCCGGCTAGAACAACAACCAAGAGGTTGACGCGGTGGTCCTCCTACACCACGTCAGCGGACGTGGCCCTTCGACGCCCGGAAGCGACTCACCTTGGGCGACCCGCGAACGGAGCCGCCCCCGGGCTGGCCCGAGTCGATGGACTGGGACGACTCCTTCCAGGCGATCGTGGACCCTGAGCGACCGGTGGTCTGTTTGACCTACCCGGAAGGGATCGCAGGTCAATGGAACCTGTTCGAGGCTGATCTCGTCCGGGCGCTCACTGCCCTGCTCGCAGAGCGCCTCGTCGGCCCGGAGGGCGCCAGCTTCGATGACTGGATGTGGGGCCGCGGTCTCGGCATCGTCACACCGCACCGAGCGCAGCGCGCCCGGATCGTCGCAGAGCTGCAGGCGGCGTTCCCTGACACCCCGGTCGCGGCCATCCGCGATGCGGTGGACACTGTCGAGCGGTTCCAGGGCCAGGAGCGCGACGTCATCCTCGCGTCCTACGCAGTCGGCGATCCGGACACCATCGCCGCCGAGGAAGAGTTCTTGCAGGACCTCAACCGGTTCAACGTCCTCGCCACCCGTCCCACGTCCAAGCTTATCGTGATGGTCACCGACGAACTGGTAGGCCATCTCGCAGCGGACATCCGGACGCTACGAAGCAGCGCACTGTTGAAGCAGTTCACCGGCACCTACTGCGGGTCGTCTGCGGCTATCGACGTCTCGTACGCGGACCCGCGGCGCGGGGAGCGGGAGGTGCCGCTGACGCTGCGATGGCACACGTGAGCGTCCGGGCGAGGTAGGTCGTCTGGAAAGCGGCCCTACGAGGCAGTCGCGGCGTCCCGCTTTCAACCATTCGGCACTCGATGGCGAGTGCCGCTCAAGGCGGCGAGCCGGGATGCAGCTGCCCGGTCCGCGTCCTGCGGGGTGGCTCTCTGACCCAATGCGGCGTTTCGAGTCCCGCTGCTGCACGGGAGCGCCTGGATCGATCACCTCGACCAAGGTTCGGGCCCGCGTCGTGTTGGAGCTGCGCTGCCCGCACCTCCACGGCCGGGGCGGCTGCACTCCACTCGACCGTCGCCGCCCGGCCGAACAGCCGCCGGTGGTCGGGGATCAGCACGTCGCGAGTACCCCCGGCGCAACCTGAGCAGGTCCCGCCGGCCTCTATCGGCACTGGGACCCGCACGATTCGCGCGGATCCGCGATTCTGATCGCGGATAGGGTCGTCGTCCTCCTTGGCTGGGCACGCAACACGAGGACCGTCGCGCCCATGCCCAGCTCGCCGATCACCGCAGCGATCACTGCGTGGGTGCCTATCGGCCACGGCCTCGACGACAGCGTCGCAGAACGCCTCGCCGCCGAAGCCCGGAGGGTCGTGGCCCGTGCGGAGTGGAACACCGTCACCGCAGCGAAGCTTGCGTGTGGGCACGTCTTCCGCTTCCTCGCTTGGGCCGAAGAGCAGGGCAGCGACGCCTGCACCAGCGGCTCGGTCAACCGCTACCTGGACCACCTTCGGGCCAACGGTGCACCTAACGGGACGATCAAGCCCGCACGGGCAGCACTTCGGCGCTACATCCCCGAATCGGTACCAGCCACGCCCTCGAGGCCCTCGACAGATCCGGGCGCTGCGATCGCGGCCTACACCCCGGACCCCGAACGCATCGCACCCGAACTGTGGGAGCGCATCGCTGATGAGGCTCGTGCATCTGTTGCAGCGACCGCCCCGGGCAGCGCAGACCAGGCAGTCACCCGGCTCGCCCCCACCAGCCTGTACTTGGCGTGGGCGGAGGCCAGCTGCGATCCCGGTCACCGGTTCGCACCTGACAGCGTCGAACGGTTCCTCGCCATCGGACGCACCGCCTGGCCAACCTCGACATACCGCACCTACGCATCGCTGCTCCGCCACGTCGCCCGCAGTGCACGACCCGACCTGTGGCCAGCTCCCGCCGAGAAGACCCGCGCCGCTGCGGCACCCATCTACGACCTGAGCGAGCTCGAGGCGATCGCACGCTCGGTCAGTGGGCGGACCCCTACGCCCCGCCGTCACGTGGGAGCCCTCGTCCTGCTCGGTCGCGGTGCCGGTGTGATCGGCGCAGCCGCCGCCGTCCGACCCCGGGACGTGAGGCGCCAGGACGGGCAGTTGGTCGTCGACGTCACCCACGGGCCTGCGCCTCGGCTCGTGCCGGTCCTCGAACCGCTCGCCGAGCCGCTCGAGCAGCTCGCCCGGCGATCAGACGCCGCCGGTGACGACTACCTGCTCGGCGGGCGAAGCGAGCAGCGCTTCTCCGATCGATCCTCCGAGCTCCTCCGCACACATGCCGAACTGACCGCGGTGAGGATCGAGCCGGCGAAGCTCCGCAACGGCTGGCTCGCCGAGCTCATCACGCAGCCGCTCGGACTGCGGAAGATGCTCGAGCTCGCTGGGCTGCGTTCCACCACCCAGCTTGACGCCGTGCTGCGCGCAGGGACCGTCGAAGCCGACCCCGAACGTCTCTCCCGGATCGCCCGGGGCCACGCCCGCTGACGTGGTGTAGGAGGACCACCGCGTCAACCTCTTGGTTGTTGTTCTAGCCGGCTGCTTCGA
>JBBFLY010000134.1:0-2572 GCA_037478855.1 Acidimicrobiales bacterium
TCCGCCTGCGGGTGGTTCGGTGCCGCCGCCTCCTCCGCCTCCCGGGGTGGTGACCCAGGACGAGAGCCACCAGTCCGAGTCGGAGTCCTGAGCGCCGCGCTCGGCAGGGAGCGCCAGCCGGTCACCGCCGAGACCCGCGTGGTGAGCCGTAGGTTCGAGTCCATCGCGCCCGGCCCCGCCTCCGTCTCCGAGCCGGGGCAGGATGCCGCCCGCGAGGCGGTGACTCAGGGGAGGTAGATCCCGGCGCCGGTGTCGCGGAACTCGGCGGACTTCTCCTTCATCCCGAGCTCGATCGCCTCCCACTCGTCGACGCCGTGCTCCTGCGCGAAGCGGCGGAGATCCTGGGTGATCCGCATCGAGCAGAACTTCGGCCCGCACATCGAGCAGAAGTGCGCGGTCTTGGCGGGCTGCGCCGGGAGCGTCTCGTCGTGGTAGGCGCGTGCCGTCTCAGGATCGATCGACAGCTCGAACTGGTCTTCCCAGCGGAACTCGAAGCGGGCTCGGGAAAGCGCGTCATCCCACTCCCGTGCCCGGGGATGGCCCTTCGCCAGATCCGCCGCGTGCGCCGCGATCTTGTACGCGATCACGCCCGCCTTCACGTCCTCACGGTTCGGCAGCCCGAGATGCTCCTTCGGCGTCACGTAGCAGAGCAGCGAGGTGCCGAACATGCCCACCATCGCGGCTCCGATGGCGGAGGTGATGTGGTCATAGCCCGGCGCGACATCGGTGGTGAGTGGGCCGAGTGTGTAGAAGGGGGCCTCCCTGCACCAGTCCTGTTGGAGGTCGACGTTCTCCTTGATCCTGTGCATCGGAACGTGGCCGGGACCTTCGACCATCACCTGTACGTCGTGGCGCCAGGCCACCTCGGTGAGCTCGCCGAGGGTGCGCAGCTCAGCCAGCTGCGCGTCGTCGTTCGCGTCCGCGATCGAGCCGGGGCGCAGTCCGTCACCGAGGGAGAAGCACACGTCGTACGCCGCGAAGATCTCGCAGAGCTCTTCGAAGTGCGTGTAGAGGAAGTTCTCTTGGTGGTGTGCCAGGCACCACGCGGCGAGGATCGACCCGCCGCGGCTGACGATGCCGGTGAGCCGCCGAGCGGTGAGCGGCACGTAGCGCAGCAGGACGCCGGCGTGGATCGTCATGTAGTCGACGCCCTGCTCGCACTGCTCGATGACCGTGTCCCGGAAGATCTCCCAGGTCAGCTCCTCCGCGTGGCCGTCGACCTTCTCGAGTGCCTGGTAGATCGGCACGGTGCCGACGGGAACAGGGCTGTTGCGGATGATCCACTCCCGCGTCGTGTGGATGCCGGGACCCGTGGACAGGTCCATCACCGTGTCGGCACCCCACCGGGTGGCCCACCTGAGCTTCTCGACCTCCTCCGCGGTCGACGAGGAGACCGAGGAGTTCCCGATGTTCGCGTTGACCTTCACGAGGAAGTTGCGCCCGATGATCATCGGCTCCGACTCGGGGTGGTTGACGTTCGCCGGGAGGATGGCCCGGCCGCGGGCGATCTCGTCGCGGACGAACTCGCGGTCGAGGCCTTCTCGGCGGGCCACGAACTCCATCTCGGGCGTGATCTCGCCCCGCCGCGCGTAGTGCATCTGGGTCACACGTCGACCGGGCTTGGCCCGCAGGGGCGGGCGAGTCTGACGCGGCCAGCTCACGTCGGAGGCGCCGGAGCCGCGCCGCTCCGTCACGCGCCCGTCGTCGCGAGGGGTGACCGGTCGTCCCTCGTAGCTCTGGACGTCACCTCGCGCTTCGATCCAGGGGAGGCGCAACGCAGGGAGGCCCACTGCGGGGTCGGAGCCCGGCCCGCTGGTGTCGTACAGCAGCACGGACGTGCCATCGGTCAGGTCGACCCGCTTGAAGGGGACGCCGTCGAGGTAGACCTTCTCAGCCATTGCTCTCCTCCCAGTGGAAGTGATCGAGGGGGCCGTGACCGGATCCGAGTCGCCAGCGGGCCGCGCCGGCGATGGACCGGTGGACGAACTCCTTGGCCCGGGACAGCGCGAGCTCCGGCGCCAGGCCGAGGGCGAGGCCCGCGGTGATCGCCGACGCGAACGAGCAGCCGGTGCCGTGGGTGTGGGGCGTGTCCAGGCGCGGTGCCCACAGCTCGCTGACCTCCCCCCGGACGCAGACGACGTCGCACGCGTCGCCCTCACCGTGGCCGCCCTTCACCACGACGATGCCGTCGGTGTGCTCCGCGAGCCGCCGGGCGGCATCGATCTGCTCCTCGTGCGAGCGCACCTCGGCGCCCAGCAGCACGCCGGCCTCGTACCGGTTCGGGGTGAACACCCGGGCGACCGGCAGCAGCCGCTCCACGTATCGCCGACCGGCGCCGTCCTCGAGCAGCGCGGCCCCGGTCGATGACACCAGGACCGGGTCGACGACGAGCAGCGGCAGCCGATCGGCTTCCGCCAGCTCAGCCACCAGGTCGATGATCTCGACCGTCGCCAGCATCCCGGTCTTTACCGCAGCCACGTCGAAGTCGTCGAGCACCGCCTCGATCTGCTGTCGCACCACCGCGGCGGGCAGGGGGAGCATGGCGCGCACCTCGGCGGTGTTCTGGGCGGTG
>JBBFLY010000135.1:0-2428 GCA_037478855.1 Acidimicrobiales bacterium
CGAGCACGGCTTCGATGATGCGCTGGCGCACGTCCGGCTTGCGCATCGGCGGGAGCGGCAGCGAGACGTCGTCGAAGGCGATGGTGAGCTTCATGCCGGGCTTGAGCAACGCCGGCAGGGGAGGGGAGTCGCCGATCGGGTTGAGCAGCGCGTGCCGGATCGCCGCGTCGGGGTGCTGGATCGGCTCGAGCGGTTCGGCCGGGTAGACGATCCGCGTCCGTCCCGGTGGCAGCTTCTCCAGCCGGAAGCCCTCGCCGTGGTGGAAGAGGATCGGCGGGGTGCTGCGGTCGACCTCGAGGACGAAGCCGGGTCTGGTCATAGCCGCGTGCGCTCCTTCTCGTTGCGGAGGTCGAAGGCGATCTTCACCGCGCCACGCGCGCCGGCCGAGGCCGCGTGCGCGATGGCGTCCCGGTAGCGGTCCAGGGGATAGGTGGCGCTGACGAGTCGTCCCAGGTCCGCGGCCTGCACCAGCTCGAACGCGAGGTCGAAGGTGCGGCGCCGCTCACCCGAGGGCAGCTCCTCGGTGCCGTACGCGTACGCGCCGGCGAGCACGACCTCGCGCTGCCACAGACCGGTGAGGTCGAGCTGGACGTGACCGGGCATGCCCACCAGGGTCACCCGGCCCCTCGGTCGCACGACCGCGAGGGCGTCGGTGAGGCTGGCGGCGGAGCCGACGCAGTCGATGACGTGGTCGGCGCCCCCAGTCAGCCGGGTGATCGAGCCGTCACCGAGGGCCATGCTGCCGGTGAGGCGGCGGACCGCCCGCAGCACTTCATCGGGTTCGGCGAGCACGTCGGCGCCGAGCGACCGGGCCAGCTCGCGCTGGATCGGGTGCTTGGCCACGGCGAGGATCGGCCCTGCCGGGGTGAGGTGACGCACCGCGGCGATGACGAGCAGCCCGAGCGTGCCCGCTCCGAGCACGACCACGGTCTCTCCCTCGCTGATGCGGGCGACCATCGCGGCGTGCACCGCGCACGCGGTGGGCTCCACCATCACCGCGGCCTCGTCGCTCATCTCAGCTGGCACCGAGTGCAGCTGGCTCGGGTGCGCGACCATCAGCGTCGACCAGCCGCCGCCGGTGTCGCAGCAGAACCCCGTCTGCAACCCCGGATGGAGAGCCCCGAAGGCGATCCGCTCGCAGTTGCCGAGGTCGCCGCGGCGGCACGCTGCGCAGGCTGGGTCGATTCCCCGGGTGACGCAGCCGAGCACCGGCTCCACCACCACCCGGTCGGTGCCGTCGGTGCCGGTGCGGTCAGCCACCACCTCGTGGCCGGGCACGAACGGGAACGACACGATCGGCTCGAAGTAGCGCGAGGCGTGCCCGTCGATGGTCGACAGGTCGCTCCCGCAGATGCCGGCCAGGCGGGGGCGGATGAGCAGCCACTCCGGGCCGGGCGGCTCGGGGGGATCGAGGTCGCGCAGGCGCAGCGGCCCCACTCTGGCGCCCGCGCCCGGGGTCAGCCGGCCGGCGGCTGCTGCGGCGGCGTAGCGGGCGAGCTTCTGCTCGAACTGGAGCGCCTTCACGGCCGCCTCCCGCTCGGGGTGAGCGGTCCGCGGTGGGGGCGCCCGATGGGGATCAGCACCCTCGGCGCGCCTGGTGCCTTCTCGAAGTGCTCGACCAGCCAGCCGCGCTTGCGGGCCAGGGAGGCCAGTCGGGTCTCGGGGTTCACCGCCACGGGGAAGCCGACGGCCTCGAGCATGGGGAGGTCGCTGGTCGAGTCGGCGTAGGCGACCGATTCGCGCAGGTCGATGTCGTGGGCCGCCGCGTAGTCGAACAGGGCCTGGGCTCGGCTCTCGCCGGTGGGGGGTACGTCGGCGAGCTCGCCGACGTAGGTGCCGTGCTCGGTGCGCAGGCGGGCGGCGACGATGTCGTCGAAGAGGGGACGCAGCGGGTTCACGACGAAGTCGAGCGCCCCGGTGATCAGCACGGTGCGGTGCCCGAGCCGGCGATGCTCGCGAACCCGGCGGATCGCGGCGGGGAAGGATTTGGCCAGGATGAGAGCGGAGAACATCTCGGCGGCGTCCTCGTCGATCTGTTCGACGGGTGCGCCGTCGTAGCGGCGGTAGAAGAGCCGCAGGAAGTCGCTGCGGTCCTTGCGGTCGAGCGCCAGCCACGAGGGCGCCTCGGCGAGGGTGCGGGCCACGAAGCGCAGCCGGTCATCGCGGGGGAGTCGGCGGGTGGCCAACCAGGTGTAGGACGCCACCACGTTCGACGCGATCAGCGTGTTCTCCAGGTCGAACGCCGCCATCTGCCTCTGCGGGGAGAGCACCTGAGCCCGCAACCGCTCCGCGCGGCTCGTTCCCGTGCGTCCACCGGGTGTGGTGCGGACCCGAGCATGCTCGACCACCGAGGGCAGGTGGATCTCGGTGACGTAGCGATCCCAGTCGATGACCCGGGGGTCGAAGCAGAACTCGCGGCGGTCGTCGT
>JBBFLY010000136.1:0-2285 GCA_037478855.1 Acidimicrobiales bacterium
GGGATTCCGCAGGTCCATCGCGCCGGCGACGTACCGGATCGGGATCACCCCCGCATGCGCGGGGAGCACGTCGGGAACGTCATCGATCTGACCGTCGAGCCGGGATCACCCCCGCATGCGCGGGGAGCACCGGCCCGAATGGGACAATACAGCCGTTGTCGGAGGATCACCCCCGCATGCGCGGGGAGCACGCCGGTGAGGTCGCTGAGCGGTTCCGGGCGTGGGGATCACCCCCGCATGCGCGGGGAGCACGCGGACACCGACGCCCTCCTCGAACACTGCGTGGGATCACCCCCGCATGCGCGGGGAGCACCGAAGTTATCGCGGCGCTCGCCGCGGACGATCAGGATCACCCCCGCATGCGCGGGGAGCACTCAATCACTGCGGTGTTGGTCCCTGGCCCAGGAGGATCACCCCCGCATGCGCGGGGAGCACCATCCCCGATGAGATGCGGTGGGGTGCCCACCAGGATCACCCCCGCATGCGCGGGGAGCACGGCTGTTTGGAGTGACCACCGGTCCCACGTTGGGGATCACCCCCGCATGCGCGGGGAGCACTTCGTCGGTGAGAGTGGTGGACGCCCTGAACTGGGATCACCCCCGCATGCGCGGGGAGCACCCAGGCCCAATACTCGATGGCATGGAGGATGTCGGATCACCCCCGCATGCGCGGGGAGCACATCGGTCCCCACTGGATGGAGTCCGGGATGGCGGGATCACCCCCGCATGCGCGGGGAGCACGGCGGTCATCAGGGCCTCGCCATGCTCAACGCCGGATCACCCCCGCATGCGCGGGGAGCACATGCCCGCCGGGGTCCACCCCCAGCCCAAGGACGGATCACCCCCGCATGCGCGGGGAGCACGAAGCGGCGGTTGCTGCGCGGCGGCAGGTCAGGGGATCACCCCCGCATGCGCGGGGAGCACGCATAACGACCGTGGAACCCGTTCCCCGACGAAGGATCACCCCCGCATGCGCGGGGAGCACGGGTGAGGGCACGTAGCCACGACCTCACGGTCGGGATCACCCCCGCATGCGCGGGGAGCACCTCGACGAGGACGGCGAGGACACGCTCTCCGTCGGATCACCCCCGCATGCGCGGGGAGCACCTCGGGTTCCCACCGGTGGTGCATGGCACACAGGGATCACCCCCGCATGCGCGGGGAGCACGGGGTGCGCATCACCTCGGGGACGACCGTGACGGGATCACCCCCGCATGCGCGGGGAGCACGTCGCTCTGCTCGACGAAACCAGCAGCGACCGGGGATCACCCCCGCATGCGCGGGGAGCACGAGCGGCCGGACCTGCCGGCCGAGGTGTTGGAGGGATCACCCCCGCATGCGCGGGGAGCACGAGCGCGTCGAGCACCTCCGGTGGCAGGTCAGGGGATCACCCCCGCATGCGCGGGGAGCACTGGTCCGCGAGCAGGTCGCGTGGCGTGATGATCGGATCACCCCCGCATGCGCGGGGAGCACCGTGGGGGCCGGGCGATGAGCACGGCCCCCACCAGGATCACCCCCGCATGCGCGGGGAGCACGTGAGGTGGCGGCCCCTGGGTAGATCGGCTACCGGATCACCCCCGCATGCGCGGGGAGCACCCAACGACGATCGGCCGGCCGGTCTCGAGCCCGGGATCACCCCCGCATGCGCGGGGAGCACCGGTGATGTCCAAGTTCAGGGTGTCCATTATGGGGATCACCCCCGCATGCGCGGGGAGCACGAAGGAGGAGGACCGTGGACGACATCCCTCTGCGGATCACCCCCGCATGCGCGGGGAGCACCTGGTGCTGGTCGGCGTGGTCGGCAGTAGGGACGGATCACCCCCGCATGCGCGGGGAGCACATGATGGGCCCTGCGGAGATCGCACGCCAACGAGGATCACCCCCGCATGCGCGGGGAGCACCGCGGTCGCGTCGCGGCCGGACCTGCCGGAGGAGGATCACCCCCGCATGCGCGGGGAGCACTTGGGCCTGGTCCGGGGCTGGGCGGCGTGGTCGGGATCACCCCCGCATGCGCGGGGAGCACGACCGTGATGAGAGTCATGCAGAACCCCTGTTCGGATCACCCCCGCATGCGCGGGGAGCACTGGGCGTGCTGGGCGTGCTGGCGTGCTGGCCAGGGATCACCCCCGCATGCGCGGGGAGCACGTGGGGGGCGCCATTATCGGCGCCCTTCACTGTGGATCACCCCCGCATGCGCGGGGAGCACACGTGCCGTCGACCAGAACAGCAACCCCATCGGGGATCACCCCCGCATGCGCGGGGAGCACCCGATGCGACCACCCTGGC
>JBBFLY010000137.1:0-2200 GCA_037478855.1 Acidimicrobiales bacterium
CCAACCTGTCAGCCACACAGACGAAAACCAACCAACCCGCTGACAGGTTGGGCAGGTTGGGCGGGTTGGGCGGGTTGGACAGGTTGGGAGCCGGCTGGGAGCAGGCTAGTTGGCGGGCCCTTCGGAGCCCTGCGTCGCGCCAGGAGCGCGGGGAGGCAGCAGCACGCAGAGCAGCACCGTCAGGGACGGTCGCGGCGGACCGGCAGGGGCTTGGCCCACCAGCGCCCCGAGAACCGCCAGCGGGACACGTCCGGCTCGGGCTGCACGCCCACGGCCCGCGGCCAGGCGACCTCGAGCGCCGCGACGATCGCAGCCACCTCCTGCTCAGAGGGCACCGGCCGCGCGCCGCTCACCACCGGTGGGGTCTCGCCCGTCATCTCCGAGCCCGTCGGCGCAGCGTCCGTCATCTCAGAGCGGGATGTTCCCGTGCTTGCGCTTGGGGAGCTCCTCGCGCTTGGTGCGGAGGAGGTCCAGGCCAGCGATCAGCTTCACCCGGGTGTCAGCCGGGTCGATCACGTCGTCGACGAAGCCCCGCTCGGCTGCCACGTACGGGTTGGCGAAGCGCTCGGTGTACTCCTCAACCAGCTCGTTGCGGCGGGCGATGGGATCGGCGGCCGCCTGCAGCTCACGCCGGTAGAGGATCTCCACCGCACCCTGCGGACCCATGACGGCCAGCTCGGCGGACGGCCAAGCGAACGCCAGATCCGCACCGATCGACTTGGAGTTCATCACCACGTAAGCGCCGCCGTAGGCCTTGCGGGTGATGACCTGGATCCTGGGCACGGTCGCTTCGCAGTAGGCATAGAGGAGCTTCGCGCCGTGGCGGATGATGCCGCCGTACTCCTGATCCACCCCGGGCAGGAAGCCCGGCACATCGACGAACGTGACGAGCGGGATGTTGAACGCGTCGCAGGTCCGCACGAAGCGGGCAGCCTTCTCCGACGACTCGATGTCGAGCACTCCTGCGAGGTGCATCGGCTGGTTCCCGACCACGCCGACCGGATGGCCGTCGAGGCGGGCGAACCCACACACGATGCTGCCGGCCCAGTTCGGGAAGTACTCGAAGAAGTCGCCGTCGTCGACGACCACCTCGATGACCTGCTTCATGTCGTAGGGCATGTTCGAGCTCGCCGGCATGAGGTCGATCAGCTCGGGGCAACGCCGCTCGGGATCGTCGGTCGGCTCGAAGTACGGCGGCTGCTCGAGGTTGTTCGAGGGCAGGAACGACAGCAGATAGCGGACGTCGTCGAGACAGCTCTTCTCGTCAGGAGCCACGAAGGTCGCCACGCCCGACTTGGTGGCGTGGCTGCGGGCGCCGCCGAGCTCTTCGAGGGTGACCTCCTCACCGGTCACCGTCTTCACCACATCCGGGCCAGTGATGAACATGTGCGAGGTCTGGTCGACCATGAAGATG
The DNA here is from genome assembly GCA_037478855.1 of Acidimicrobiales bacterium. Lineage (GTDB taxonomy): Bacteria > Actinomycetota > Acidimicrobiia > Acidimicrobiales > Acidimicrobilacustridaceae > Rhabdothermincola. The sequence goes on from JBBFLY010000137.1 coordinate 1,415, forward strand.
AAGTCGGTCATCGCTGGGCTGTAGACCGCCCCGCCGGCGCACGGACCGAGGATCACCGAGATCTGCGGGGTGACGCCCGAGGCGCGGACGTTCCGATAAAAGATCCCTCCGTAGGAGGCCAGTGAGACCACGCCCTCCTGGATGCGGGCTCCCGCGCCGTCGTTCAACCCGATCACCGGTGCACCCACCGACAGGGCGAGATCCATGACCTTGTGGATCTTCTCAGCGAACACCTCCCCCAGCGCGCCGCCGAAGACGGTGAAGTCCTGCGAGAAGATGAACACCTTGCGACCGTCGATCGTCCCCCACCCGGTCACAACGCCATCGGTGTAGGGGCGTTCCTCGATACCGCTGTTGAACGCTCGGTGTCGGGCGAGCATGTCGAGCTCGTGGAACGAGCCCGGATCGAGCAGGTACTCGATCCGCTCGCGGGCAAGCATCTTGCCCTTCTCGTGCTGGCGCTGGACGGCCCGCTCAGACCCCGGTTGGAGGGCCTCCTCCTTGCGCTTGGCCAGCTCCGCGAGGCGCTCGGTCATCGGGTGCTCGGACATAGGCCATCGAATCTACCGGTACCCCCCTACGCCGACCGAATCGCTGCTTCGACCCCGGGGCGGGCTGCGTTAGGGTGCCCCGCGATGCCCACGATCGAGCGCCTCGGCGTCTTCTGCGGCTCGAGCCTCGGCAACGACGGCGCGTTCGTGGAAGCCGCCAGGTCACTCGGGCGCGTGATCGTCGAGCAAGGTCTCACCCTCGTGTACGGCGGTGCCAGCGTGGGGTTGATGGGCG
>JBBFLY010000138.1:0-2094 GCA_037478855.1 Acidimicrobiales bacterium
CGCCGGTCCACGGTCAGCCCCGCACATCGCGACGCTGGAACGCCACCACCGCGACGACAGCCAGCACCGCCGCCGAGCCGGCAAGCAGGATGATCCGCCAGGCGGGCAGGCCGTTCACCAGCGGGTTGCCTCCGGTCGCGTAGAAGAACGGCGAGACCCACTTGACCGGCTCCAGCCACGACACGACCGGGGCCAGCGAACCCACGAGGTAGGTGCCCGCGGCAGTCCCAGCACCCACCCCGATCGACAGGCCTCGCGACCCGCTCGCCGCCGCGGCCGCGAGCGTCAGGAACCCGAACACCACGCCGAGCAGCAGCTGCGCGAGGCCAGCGGCCACGACGTCGGCCAACGGCAGCTCGATCTCGAAGACCCGGCCGACGCCGAACGCGACGAGGTGGACCACGAGCGTCAGCAGCGCCACCTCCACGATCAGCACGAGCGCCTTCTGGAGCACCACACTCACACGGGAAACGGGATACGTGAGCACCAGATCCAGCGTGCCGCGCTCTTCCTCCCCGGCGAGGGTGCCGGCCGCGAAGCCCACCCCGAGGATGACGAGCAGCATCGGAACGATGAAGGCGAACAGCTGGCTGTTCAGATAGTCCCCCGCCGAGGCGAGGTCGAAGGTGGTCTGACCGCCTGCGAACAGCGCCAGCAGCTCCGGCGGGTACTCCTCGAGAATCCGGTTGATCTCCGTCTGGCCCTCCATCGCGGGGAACGCCGCCACGATGGCGAGCGTGTAGAGGCCCACACCGAACAGCCACCACGCGCGAGCGCGACGCCGATCGCGGAGCGCACGTCGGGCCACCTCGAGCCGGATCCCGTCCATCAGCACGGTCCCTCCAGCTCGTCGCGGTAGTACGAGAGGAAGATCTCCTCCAGGTCAGCGGGTTCGCTCAACAGATCGACCACCTCGTGTCGGGCCGCCTCCTTGACGATGGCGTCCAGCCCGCCGCTGACCGAGAGCTTCACCACCGGGCCGTCTCCGACCGCCTCGACCACGCCGTCGAGGCCGGCGAAGCGCGCCGGGTCGACCGGTGCGGCGAACGTGATCTCCACGTGGCGGATCGCCCTGCGCCGCAGCACGTCCACCGACTCCACCGTCACCAGCCGGCCGTCGCGCACGATGCCCACCCGGTCCGCGACGCGCTGCACCTCATCGAGGTCGTGCGACGAGAGGAACACCGTCCGACCCTCGTCGGCGACCTCGCGCGCCAAGCGGATGAACTCCTCCTGCATGAGCGGGTCCAGACCCGTGGTCGGCTCGTCGAGGATGACTAGCTCGGGCTCGTGCATCAGCGCCTGGATCAGACCGAGCTTCTGGCGGTTGCCCCTCGACAGGTCCCTGATCGGACGGTCCAGCTCAGCACCGAAGCGATCCGCTAGCTCGTCGATCACACCCTGCCCGACACCACCGCGGAGCCGGGCGAGCCAGGCCAGGTGGTCACGACCGGTCAACCGGTCATACAGCGAGAGCTCGCCGGGCAGGTAGCCGACCCGCCGCTTGATCGCGACCGAGTCACGCCTGCTGTCGAGCCCGAACAACCTGGCCTCGCCACTCGTGGGCCGCTGCAGGTCGAGCAGGGTGCGGATGGTGGTGGTCTTCCCCGCGCCGTTGGGGCCGAGGAATCCGAAGACCTCGCCGAGCTCGACCCGCAGGTCGAGCTCGACGATGCCGCGCGAACCGCCGTAGGACTTGGTGAGCCGGCGCGTCTCGATCGCCGGCGGCTCCCGGCCCACTGTCTGCGTGCTCACGTCGATCCGGTCGGCTCACCCCGCAGGGGCTCGATCCGGGCTGCCTCCCACCTACCGCGACGGCCGGGCACCACTTCGAAGCAGACCCTCGTCCCCACCTCGATCGTCCGTGTGCCGTCCACGATGGCGGTGCAGTGGAAGTCGTGCTCCGTGCCGGAGTCGGCTCGGACGACGCCGAGACCACGCTCGTCGTCGAACTCTACCACCCACCCACGCGGCATGTCAGTGCACGATCTTCGAGATTGGGAGCTCGATGATGTCGGTGGCCCCGGCGTCGCGCAGCGCGGGGATCAGCACGTTGATGGTCGCCTTCGGAACCACCGTCTCCACCGCGTACCC
>JBBFLY010000139.1:0-1909 GCA_037478855.1 Acidimicrobiales bacterium
GCCGTGGTTCCCGAGCAGCACCCTCCGTCACCGGGTCGAGCAGATCGAGCAGATCGCCGCCGAGCTGAACGCCGATGAACGGCGTCTCGGCCTGAGCCTCACCCGAGGGCCTGACCCCGGGTTCCTTGCTCTGGCGCACGCCTGGGCGGCGGGGGAGGGACTCGACGAGGTGCTCGCGGATGAGGAGATCTCCGGGGGTGACTTCGTGCGCAACATCAAGCAGCTCCTCGATCTGCTCCGCCAGATCGCGGACACGGCGGTCGATCCGTCCACCGCCAGCGCCGCGCGGGAGGCGTCGCAGGCGCTCTTCCGGGGTGTCGTCGCGGCATCCTCCGCCGTCGAGTCCGCGCCGGCCCCCGCGACGGTGGCTCCGGAGACCGGGCCGTGACGGTCGAACGGGGGGTCAGCTGGGGACGTCGAGCTCCGCTTCCCGCTCACGGTGTCATCGTCCACGGCGATGCCGAGGCCCGCGCGGTGGTGGAGACGCACCGCCGTCGTGGCGAGCCGATCCCACCGCTCGGTCTGGTGGGTGGCGACCTGTGCCGCACCCTCGGCGGCACCGGCGATGTGGGTCGGCTTCGCTCCGAGACGGCCATGTCCTTCCCGGTCGATCTTGGCGTGGCCGTGCTCGACGGCGTGAGGCACTGGTTCATCGCCCACCTCATCGGCCGTCGGTCGTGGTGGCACGGTCGGATCATCGCCGCGATGAACGCGGAGTGGCTCGGCGACTGGGACCTCGGTCCGAGCTCGCACCCGAACGACGGCCTGCTCGACATCTCCGATGCCGACCTCCCCGTCGGTGACCGCCTGAAGGCCCGAAGCCGCCTGCGCACCGGCGCGCACCTGCCGCACCCGCGCATCCGGACCCATCGCACGTCCGCGTGGAGCACGCAGCTGTCACCGGCGCTGGACGTGTGGCTCGACGGGGAGAAGGTCGGTCGCGTCTCGCACCTCGAGGTGGGAGTGGAGCCCGACGCCGTGGTTGTCGTGGTCTGAGGGTCGGCGGCCGCGCCCCACGGCTAGCCTCGATCCCGTGGGTGCAGTAGTCGACCTGGATGCAGTGAAGGACCGGCTCTGCCGAGAGGTCGACGACCGGGCGGAGCTGTTGATCGACGTGGCTCACCAGATCCACGACCATCCCGAGCTCGGCTTCCATGAGCGCTTCGCGCATGACCTGCTCACCGACGTCTTGGGCGCCGAGGGCTTCGCCACCGAGCCCCACGCGTACGGGCTTGAGACCGCGTTCGCGGCGCGAGCCGGCTCGGAGGGCCCCGTCATCGCGGTGATGTGCGAGTACGACGCGCTCCCAGAGATCGGACACGCCTGTGGTCACAACGTGATCGCCGCCGCCGGGCTGGGGGCCGCGCTGGCCGCCGCGGCGCTCGCCGAGGAGCTGGGTGGGAGGGTCCTCGTGCTCGGAACCCCCGCCGAAGAGGGCGGAGGGGGCAAGGTCCTCATGTCGCGACGCGGCGCTCTCGACGGGGTGGTGGGGGTCCCCCACCTGACCGGCCACCTCGAATAGGAGGTAGGTATGTCAACGATGGAGCAACAGCCGGTGAGGACGCGGCGCAGCTTCACCGACGAGTTCAAGCGTGATGCGGTGGCGATGGTGCTCGACGAGGGCCACAAGATCGTCGATGTCGCCCGGCGGATCGGGGTCGGTGAGGGCACGCTGGGCAGCTGGGTCCGCCAGGAGCGCACCGATCGGGGTGAGCGGTCGGGGCTGACCACGTCGGAGAAGGCCGAGCTCGCCGAGCTGCGCAAGGAGAACGCCCGGCTGCGCATGGAACGAGACCTGCTCAAACGAGCGACGGCCTTCTGGGTGAAGGAGTCGGGACAGTGACCCGCTACCGATGGGTCGCTGCCCGGAAGGCCGAGGGCTTCCCGATCACCGCCGCCTGCAAGGTGG
>JBBFLY010000140.1:0-1808 GCA_037478855.1 Acidimicrobiales bacterium
CGGGTCGGGTCCACCGTGTCGTCCATGTCCCGAGCTTAGGGACCGCCCAGCGGCGGCCGCCGGCGTTAGAGCCAGTCGACTCCGGGTACTCCGGCGGGCACCTCCACCGTCCTGCCGTGTTCAGCGCAGGACCGGTAGATCGCCTCCACGAGGAGGTGGGCGCGCAGCGCCGAGGCGAAGTCCGGGCTGGCCGGAGAACCGGTACGCACCGCTTCGACGAACGCGACGTCGGGGTTGCGGGGCCGGATCCCCCAGGCGTGCAGTCGGCCGACGAGTTCGTCATCGGCGAGCCGGCCCGTCTCCCCGTCGGGTCCGGTCCAGCTGACCGGACCGAACACGTCACCCTCGAGTGCGCAGTAGGAGCGCTCCGTGAAGACCTCCAGCCGTCGCAGGCTCGGACGCTCGAGCACGTCATGCCAGATGGAGGCCAACGTTCCGAGCAGCCCGCTGTCGAACTCGAGGGTCGCAACGACGGTGTCGTCGATCCCGGCGATGCCGTGAAACTCGGCCGACCGTCCGGAGACGCTGACCACCGGACCGAACAGCCATTCGAGGATGTCCAGGTCGTGGATCGAGTGCTCGAGCAGGGTGCCGGCTCCGCAGCGGCTCACATCAGCACGCCACGACGATCGGTAGATGCCCTGCGTCGGGATGTACTGGTCGTCCCGGAACACGAAGCTCATGGGACGACCGACGCCATCTCTGGCGAGCAGTCGTCGCAACAGCAGGAACCCCGGGTAGTCGCGCATGATCAGGCCGACCTGGTTGACCACCCCAGCGTTCTCCACACACTCGACCATGTCGACCGCTCCGGCGAGGGTGGTGGCCAGTGGCTTCTCGCAGAAGACGGGGATGCCCCGTTCGGCGGCCTGCGCGACCAGCCGGGGGTGCTCGGAGGTCCAGGTGCACACGTACACGGCGTCGGCCGCCTCGAACACCGCCTCCTCGGCGTCGACGAGCGGGGCATCGTGCTCCATGGCGAAGTCCGCCCCCTTCTCGCGGTCGGGGTCGAACACCGCGGTGATGCGGGCATCCGCTGCGCCCAGTCGCAGCATTGAGGCATGGTGTCGGGCGATGAAGCCGCCACCGAAGAAGCCGAGCCGGATCGTCATGGCGCAAGGGTAGGCGCCACCGGGGGTCTCAGCGTCCGCCAGCACAGCATCCGCCAACTCAACGGCCCACCGGCCCTCTGCCGGCTCCCTGCTAAAACCGAGCCCAGTTCATCTTGAGAGGGGATCCGGCGCATGCCGAAGGTGAGTGCCGAGCACAAGGAAGGGGTTCGCCGGCGGATCATGGACGCGGCCCTCGCCTGTCTCGAGCGCAACGGCTACCGGAACCTCACCACGCGGGAGCTGCTCGCCGAGGCCGGGCTCTCCGTCGGGACCTTCTACAACTACTTCCCCACCAAGGAGCACCTCTACGAAGCTCTGGCGGAGGAGGCCCTCGGTGGGGACATCGATCGCATCCGTCGCGGGACTGCGGAGGGTGTGCCGACCGGTCAGGCTCTCCTGGCGTTCCTGCGGGACCTCGCCACCCACGCACCCTCGGGCACGGTCGCGATGGCGGCGTTCCGCGGTCGGATGAACGCGGAGCCCGAGGCCCGGGACGCGATCGCCCGGCTCAACCGTTGGGTGGTCGAGGAGTTCTCCCCCCTCATCGAGCAGGCCCAGGCGGAGGGAAGCATCCGGCCGGATCTCGACCCGCGGGCGGTGGTGGAGCTGATCGACATCATCTGGGACGGGATCGGCCGCCGTGCGGCGACCGACACCTTCGAGACGAGCTACCAGGCGGTCGGCCGGATGCTCATC
>JBBFLY010000141.1:0-1755 GCA_037478855.1 Acidimicrobiales bacterium
CGGTGCGGTGGTCGTCGGCTTCGTGCTGCGCCTGGCGTGGGTGCTCGTCGCGGCCCGACCACCGGCAGGGGAGCACGACCCTACGTTCTATGAGACGCTGGCGCGGGGGCTCGCCGCTGGTCGGGGGTACGTCGGACCGACCGGCGAGCCGACTGCCTACTACCCGCCCGGGTACCCGGCGGCTCTGTCGGTCGTGGTGTGGCTGGTGCTCAACACGCCGCTACCTGATGACGTCCCGATGGCGGGAGCGCTGCTGAACCTGATCGTCGGCACCGCCTCGATCGCGCTGGTCGGTCTGATCGGCTGGAGGCTGGTCGAACCGAGGGTCGGCGCGATCGCGTCGGTGCTGGTCGCGCTCACGCCGAGCCTGGTGATCTACACGGGCGTGCTGCTGACCGAGACCGTCTTCATCGGGGTCGAGCTCCTCGCGCTGGCGGTGCTGCTGTGGCATCCCTGGCATGGAGCGCGAGCCGGCGAGGCGGCCTCACCCGGCCTCGGGCGGCTGGCCGTGGCGGGGCTGCTGTTCGGGGCGGCGCTGCTGGTGCGACCGACGTTCGCTCCCGCGCTCGTCCTCCTGCCGGTCGCACTGTGGCTCGCGTGGCGCGATCCGCGCCGGTGGTTGCTGGGCACGGCGGTGCTGCTCGCCGCCGCGGGACTCGTCGTCGTGCCGTGGACGGTGCGCAACCTCGTGCAGCTCGACGCGTTCGTGCCGATCTCGACCAACACGGGCGACAACCTGTGCATCGGGAACCACCCGGATGCGCCAGGTTCGTTCGCGCTGCCCGACTACTGCTTCGCGGACCTTCCACCGTTCGATCCCCCCGCCAGCGAGGTCGAGCAGAACCGGCTCCTCACGGATCGCGCGCTCCGCTGGATGAGGGAGCACCCGGGGGAGCAGCCGTCGCTCGTCGCGTGGCGCACCTACTTCACATTCCTCAACGACCATGAGGCGATCCGCGCCACGACCTCCTACGGCGACGATCCCTGGCTCAGCCCCAGGCGCATCGAGGCGCTCCAGTTCGCGAGCGATCTCGTCTACTTCCCGCTGCTGGTGCTCGGCCTGCTCGGCTCGGTCGCGTTCGGGGCGGGCAGGTCGCCTCGACGGCTGGCGCTGCTCCTTGTGATCGTCGGGATCGCGATCGCGCCTTGGCCGTTCTTCGGTGAGCCGCGGTTCCACGTTCCGCTGCTCCCGCTGCTCGCGGTACCTGCCGCATTTCCGCTCGCCGCGCTCCCCGAGATCCGACGCCGGTTCGCCCCACCCTCGTAGACCGTGACCCGGGCCACAGTTTGACGACCGGTAGCCTGAGCTCGGTGCTCCAGGACGCTCCCCCGCGGGACTTCGCGCCCCACCCGCAGACGAGCCAGCCGGCCTCTGTGACCGGTCGGGTGGCGTCGCGGTTTGGGTTTCTGCCGGGGTTGGAGGGGTTGCGGGGGTTGGCGGTGTTGGGGGTGTTGGTGTTTCACGCGGGGTTTGCGTGGGCGCCGGGTGGGTTTCTGGGGGTGTCGACGTTCTTCACGTTGTCGGGGTTCTTGATCACGTCGTTGCTGGTGTATGAGGCCGCGGCGTCGGGGTCGGTGTCGTTGCGGGGGTTCTGGGGGCGGCGGTTCCGGCGGTTGATGCCTGCGTCGTTGGTGTGCTTGCTGGGGGTGGCGGTGCTGTTCGCGCCGTTCGTGGCGGATGCGTCACAGGCGGCTCGTCTGCCGGGGGATGTGGCGGCGTCGTTGTTCGAGGTGGCGAACTGGCGGTTCGTGGTG
>JBBFLY010000142.1:0-1392 GCA_037478855.1 Acidimicrobiales bacterium
GTCGCAGCAGGATCAGCCAGAACTCCTTGAACAGCGCCCACACGTAGGCCAGGCCCACCCGGGGTCGTTTCGGGACCAGCGGGAGAGGAGGATCGGCGTAGCAGAGCGCGCCGTCATCGATGCGGTCGAGGTGTCTGACCGCGTCCTCGATCACCGCCTGCGGATCGGCCGCCGCAGCGACGTCGAACCGCTCCGAGGTCGGCACCGGCCAGCGCCCGTCACCGGGGCGCAACACCGCCTCAGCCAACACGCCTGTGACGTCCCCGCCCTGCACCACCCGCACGAACGACCGCATCAGCCGCGGCAAGGGCTCCCCGGGCGCGGACTGAGGTACGAGCCCGTCGAGCGCACCGCCGTCCATGCCGACCCACAGCCCACCCGCGGAGGCCGCTGCGAGGGCGGTGTGAGCCACGAGGTTGGTCTCCTCGCGCACCAGCACGTTCGGGTGCTCGGTGCTGGCGCGCTCCTCGGGCGACACCACGAGGGTGAGGTCCCAGCCCGGGACCTGCAGGTGCGGATCCGACCCACCGGCGAGGCTGGCGGGTTCGAGGTCGCTGGTCGGCACCAGCAGGTTCACCCGGGTGAGCGGGGTGCCCATGGGAAGGACCGTGCGCTGCAGGAACCTCGCGTAGGTTCCAGCGAAGGAGGTGACGGCCTCGTCGCCGGCGTGCCCCGGGGTGAGCGGCTGGACGAGCACCACCCGACACCGGCCCCACGCGACCCTCCCGAAGTCGTCCGGCAGCGTCACCGGCTGCTCCCCGTCGACATCGAGGCGCCACGCGCCCACGACCCCAGCAGGTCGGTCTTGGGGGCTCACCCAGTAGCAGAGCCGGATCAGCTCGGCCTGCGCCCAGCCGGCGAGGACCCCGCGCACGGCGTCACCGGTCGGCGACTGCGGGCCGATGAGCACGACGAGCTCGGGAGCCGAGTCTTCGGCGGACAGCACCGCAGCTCGCACCTGAGAGCTCACCACTCGCCCCTCGCCTCATCGGTATCGATGCGGGCGATCCCCCGTTCGAGATCTTCGAAGGCGGCCATGAGGTCGGTGGCGAGCTCGGTGATGCGCGGCACGGAGAAGAAGCGCTTCACCTCGATCGGTCGGTTGACCAGCTCGCCGTAGCGCGCGCGCCAGCCGTCAAGGGTGGCCAGGCAGGCCTGCTTGCGCTCCGCGGGACTCTCCCCATCCGCCCCGACGGGCTGGGCCGGTGACCGGCTGGGATCGTTCGGCAGCGTGCCACGTGCGATCCAGGCGTCAAGCTCGGTGTTCGCGATCTCGTAGTCGCCCAGCCCGCCACGACCATCGGTGCCGAGGGTGCGCAGTCGCCAGTACGGAGCGAGCGCCCGGTCGCCATCGGCCGCGCCACGCTCGGCGAACTCGACGAGCGCGACCGG
>JBBFLY010000143.1:0-1361 GCA_037478855.1 Acidimicrobiales bacterium
GTTCGACGCCTGCGGGATTCTCGACGTCGAGGGGGAGGTCGGCAGGCTCGGGTTCGTTCGTGGATCGCAGCTGGATGCGGTCGCCGCCCCGTCGTCCGGTGACGACGGTCTCGAGGTCGATGGCCATCGGCACCGCGAGCCCACCGGCGTAGTCGGTGTGGTCGCCGATGAGGTTCACCCTCCCGGGTGCGCGGGCCCGTACCTCGCAGCTGTCGGAGGCGGCGTCCACGTCGGGGCTCACGTGTCCCGGAGGCGGGCGGCCGCCTCGGCTGGGTCGACGGGGTTGAAGAAGACGTGGCTGCCGAGCTCACCTGCGGCGACGAAGCGCGGGGTGTCAGGCGCGCGGTACAGCGGCGCCACGTGGAGGTGGAGCCACGCCTCGGGCCAGTGCCCGCCGTCGGTCGGTCGCTGGTGGAACCACATCATGTACGGCATGGGCTGTTCGAAGAGTCGGTCGAGCCGCCCGAGCACGTCGAGCAGGAGCGCCGCCAGCCCGTCACGGGCTGCACCCTCCAACGAGGGGAGGTCGGGGACCTGGGAGTCGGGGGCGAGCAGCAGCTCGTAGGGCCAGTTCGCTGCCCAGGGCACCCACGCCCTCCAGCCGTCGGCCTTGGCCACGAGACGGTCGCCGATCGCCTCATCGGAGAAGGCCGCCGTCGAGGATCGGGCCAGCTCGTTGGCGGCGCGGGGAGGCACCTGGTCGAACGCGTAGATCTGGCCGTGCGGGTGCGCGATGGTGGCGCCCACCTCAGGGCCGCGGTTCTCGAACACCAAGACGTAGGCGATGTCGTCGCGGGCTCCGAGTGCTGCGGTGCGTTCGGCCCACAGATCGACCACCCGGCGCGCCTCGGCGGGGCTGAGCTCCCAGAAGGCGGCGTCATGGCGGGGGGTGTAGAGGACGATCTCACATCGATCATCGGGGAAGGCTGGCCAGCGGTTGGGGAACCATCGGACGTCGTAGGGCTCGGGCGCTTCGAGTCCGCCGGGGCAGAAGGGACAGCCCGCCTGCGGCAGGTTCGGGCGGCCCTGGCGGCTCGCGACGACGTAGACCAGGTCACCGGTGAGGGGATCGACGCGGTAGCGGCCGGCGGGGTCGCCCTCGGTCGGCGGGTGTCCGGTCGGACGCTCGGGCACGGGCTCCGTCACACCCGGGACGGTAGTCGTCCCGTTCGTTCCGACGGACCGATCGGCTTCCTCGACCTTCCTTCCCTCCCTCCTCGACCCTCCTTCCCTCCCTCCTCGACCCTCCTTCCCTCCCTCCCGAAGCTGTCAGCCTTCCCGAACCTGTCAGCCTTCCCGAACCTGTCAGCCTTCCCGAACCTGTCAGCCTTCCCGAACCTGTCAGCCTTCCCGAACCTGTC
>JBBFLY010000144.1:0-1267 GCA_037478855.1 Acidimicrobiales bacterium
CACCGAGTCCAGCGAGGCCCCGACCCACACGGGTGGACCCCTACACGCCCCTCATCCCACGATCACGCGCAGTGCCCAAACGACCCTGGAGGACTCGGGCATCACCCGGGGCATGGTGTTGATGCGGTGCTCGATGGCGCGCAGGTCGGCGGGGGTGTAGGTGCTCAGGTCGGTGCTCTTGGCGGGGTAGTGGCGGAGCAGGCCGTTGCCGTTGTCGTCGGTGGCTCGCTGCCAGGGGCTGTGGGGTTCGGCGAAGTAGATGTCGATGCCGCAGAGCTGGGCGAGATCGCGATGGCGGGCCATCTCTCGGCCTTGGTCCCAGGTGCGGGTGCGGCGCGGCTGCTGGGGGATGCGTTCGAGGGTCTCGACCAGCGCGGCGAGGGTGGCATCCGCGCTGTGGCCGTCGGGGAGATCCGCCAGCCACAGATGCCGGCTGGTGCGGTCGACACGGTGGCGATCGCCGAGCGGTTCCAGGCGCCGAGGATGAGGTCGCCTTCGAGGTGGCCGACCTCGGTGCGCGCATCTGTGATCGCAGGGCGTGCCTCGATGAGGTTGAACTGGCCCAGCGGGCTGACCTTGGTGGGCTCAACGCCGCGGGGTTGGCGGCGCTTGCGGCACCGTCGACGGTGGTGCAGCCCTTCGTGCAACCCGGCGCGCAGACCCCGCTTCCCGTGCGCGTAGATCGCCTGGTAGATGCCTTCATGGGACACCGACGCGCTCACACCGTGCACGCCCGACGCCAGCTCACGGGCGATCGTCATCGGGGAGTCCTTGACCTCGAGGCGGGCCTCGACGTGCGACGCGAGCAGCGGGTCGAGCTCGAATGTGGTGAGCTTGGGACGCGCCCGCTCCTTCACCGCGCGCCGCTCCGCCGCCGTTGCCCGATAGCGGGCCCGTCCACCGTTGCGGTTGATCTCCGCGTTGATGGTGGTGCGGTGACGGCCAAGCCGGGAGGCGATCACACCGTCGGTGTCTCCACGCTCGATCCCAGCGCAGATCTCCTCCCGTTCAGACACGGTCAACGGCTTAGCTGGCATGCTGGGGACCTCCATCGGTCAGTGCTGTGTGTTGACAGCAGCCACCCTGGCTGCCATCACGCTCTGACCGGTGGAGGCTCACCCTCTACCTCACCGTGTAGCCGTCACCCCCTGAACTCGCCGAGGTACTCATGTACCAGTTCGCCATCCTCGCCATGCTCGCCCTCGCCACCGTGAAGCTGGTCGACTTCCTCGTCGACTTCATCCCCGGTGACCGGGCCACGATGCGT
>JBBFLY010000145.1:0-857 GCA_037478855.1 Acidimicrobiales bacterium
GAAACCTCCAGCACACACAGGTATTCATCTCACGTACATGGTCACAGGCCCCCGGAAATCCGATACGGATTGAAACTTCTTACGCCGAGTAGAACGGGTAGTATTAGTCGTCACAGGCCCCCGGAAATCCGATACGGATTGAAACGAGCCGCACACACCACTCGGGGTCGGCGGCGAGGTCACAGGCCCCCGGAAATCCGATACGGATTGAAACACCGCACCGAGGGTTGAGCAGTTAGCCGAGGTCACAGGCCCCCGGAAATCCGATACGGATTGAAACTCAGCGGCGACGGAAGGTCAGGTCGCTTGGTCACAGGCCCCCGGAAATCCGATACGGATTGAAACATCAATGTAACCGAATCGACCAGCTGCTGTTGTCACAGGCCCCCGGAAATCCGATACGGATTGAAACTCTACACCCTTGACGGCGAAGGCCTCCATGATTGCGTCACAGGCCCCCGGAAATCCGATACGGATTGAAACCCAACCCCCCAACCCCCCGAACCGCCCGAGCGGTCACAGGCCCCCGGAAATCCGATACGGATTGAAACGAATGAAATAGCCTCACCTGCGTTCTGCAGGTGTCACAGGCCACCGGAAATCCGATACGGATTGAAACCCCAGGGGTCCGCGTCCGCGGCGAGCCGCTCGAGTCACAGGCCCCCGGAAATCCGATACGGATTGAAACCGATCCGGTGCAGGAGAGTCCATAGCTCTTGGTCACAGGCCCCCGGAAATCCGATACGGATTGAAACCCGACCCCCTGGTCCGCCTCGCGGTCGCGGTCACAGGCCCCCGGAAATCCGATACGGATTGAAACTCGGAGAGCCGCTGGGCGATCGCTTCGGGCAGGTCAC
>JBBFLY010000146.1:0-793 GCA_037478855.1 Acidimicrobiales bacterium
GGGGTGTAGGCGGTGTACCAGGCCGGGTTTTCCAGCAGGTTGCGCTGGATCACCGGGGGCAGAATAGTGCCGTAGTAGCCCTGCCCGATGAGCGAGGTAAACACCTGGTTCTTGCTGGCGATGGCCCGCATGCGCGCCAGCATCTCGGTCTCGCTCAGGCCGGGGCCGATGTTGAGCGGCTCGGCCTCGCGGATGGAGGCCGGCACGGTCTGTTGGATGAGTTCCTCCAGCGAGGAAACCCCCACGGCTTGCAGCATCTGCTCGATGTCCGCAGGGGTGGGGCCAATGTGGCGGCGCGAGAAATCGGTGGAACGGGGTTTGCGTTCAGGGGTCATGCGGTCTCCTCCACTGACCCCATCTGTCCTTTTGCCTGAGAGTGTTATCCCGTCGGCGGGCGGTTTGCGCCTCTCTCCAGATTTCACTGCTGTGGTCCTTTTGCCTGAGAGTTTCCGGGGTGGTTGCTCCTTCGGCGTGGGGCTGGCCCATCTCTCCCATCAGCAGCGCGCTACTTGTACCAGAGCCATGATAGCCCAAACCAGCACAGCTCAAAAAGTGACACTTGTACAGTTTTAGCTAGGGGGTTACTGGCTTTCTGCCACGGCCTGATACTCCGCCGCCGACAAGAGCCCGTTCAGGTCTGCCGGGTTTATCTTCATTTTGAACAGCCAGCCCTCGCCGTAGGGCGACTGGTTGATAAGCTCGGGTTTGTCGGAAAGGGCGCTGTTGACCTCGAGAATCTCTCCGGCTACCGGGGCGTAGATGTCGGAGGCGGTCTTGACCGACTCCACCACCG
>JBBFLY010000147.1:0-706 GCA_037478855.1 Acidimicrobiales bacterium
GGACCTTCACGTTCGGAAGAGGGCCATCGCACCCGGCAGCCGAGTCGACGAGGATCGCACCGGCATCGAGCGGCCGCCGGTCCGGCCCGACGAAGAATGCGATGAACTCCCGAGCGACGTCTTCAAACTGCGCGCTCAGCCAGGGCCCCTCGAAGGAGCTGGTGGGAACCAGCGTGTACGGGCCAATCGGGACCGCTCGTCGAAGAGGAAGATAGGGAAAGAAGTTCAGGGCCGGAGCTGGGGTCGCAGACACGGCCATGAGCGTAAGCACCTTGTCGCGTCAACGGACCTGGATTGTCGTACGGCGCGACCTGCGACCGTCGCCAAGGCGGAAGTTGTGCCCTGCCAAGGACTGCACGGCAGAGTTCACACCGAGTCTCGCGCCATTTTCGCGCCATTTTGGGCACTGCCAATCGCTTGACCCAGGCCCGAGAAGTGAAGAAACCCCTGCTGAACAGGGGCTTCTCCGAGTGGGCGATACAGGACTCGAACCTGTGACCTCTGCCGTGTGAAGTGAAGGCAGCCCCCAGTCGCCGTTTCCGCAGAAGGGCCATCAAGGGTCGCCAAGGGCCACGAATCCGCTGCTCGCCGGCCGACCCCCGACCTCCGGTCGATGGCCCTTGATGACCCAATCGCGGAAGATCTCGGCAGATTCTCGCGCCATTTTCGCGCCATCGCCCCGCGCCATTTTGCTACCGAGCGTGAG
>JBBFLY010000148.1:0-685 GCA_037478855.1 Acidimicrobiales bacterium
TGGATACGCGTCCGGCGCGGTGTACCATGGCGCCGACGAACACGTGGAATTTTTGAACCAAGCGTACGCGCTGCACTCGCAGTCGAACCCGCTGCACGTGGATCTGTGGCCGAGCGCGATCAAGTTCGAGTCGGAAATCGTGTCTATGGTGGCGCACATGCTCGGCGCTGGCTCGCCGGGAAGCGAACCGGGCAGCCCCGGGGAAATCGTCGGCACGGTTACGTCGGGAGGCACGGAAAGCATTCTGCTGGCAATGAAAACGTACCGTGACTATGCCCGCGACAAGAGAGGGATCACGAGCCCGGAAATGGTCGTGCCTGTCACGGCTCACGCGGCGTTCGACAAGGCGGCACAGTACTTCGGCATCAAGATTCATCACGTCCCGATCGGACCAGACTGGCGCGCCGACGTGAAAGCCATGGAAGCGGCGATCAACGAAAACACGATCGTCATGGTGGGCTCTGCGCCGCCGTTTCCGCACGGGATCGTGGACCCGATTGCCGAACTCTCGGAAATTGCGCGAGAGCGCGGCATCGGGTTTCACACCGACGCCTGCCTAGGAGGCTTTGTTTTACCCTGGGCGGAGAAACTTGGGTACCCGGTGCCGCCATTCGACTTCCGTCTTCCAGGAGTGACGTCCATTTCTGTGGACACGCACAAGTTCGGCTATGCAGCCAAGGGCACG
>JBBFLY010000149.1:0-672 GCA_037478855.1 Acidimicrobiales bacterium
GTGATCACCGCCAGCACCCCAGGGTGGGAACGGGCCTTGGAGACGTCAATCTTCTTGATGCGGGCGTGGGCGTACGGCGAACGTACCATGGCCGCGTGCACCATGCCGGGCAGGGTCATGTCGTCGGTATAGTTGCCGGTACCGGTAATGAAGCGGGGGTCTTCGACCCGTTTCATGGCCTTACCAAATAGTTTTTCTGCCATTGTGCTCTCCCTCGTTTAGCTCAAGGTTTTGGCCCCGCGTTTGGGATTAGTCGTCCGCTGCCGTTCCAACCTTGCCGGCCATCTTGTCGGCGGCATACTGTACGGCTCGCACGATGTTGTGGTAGCCGGTGCAGCGGCACAGATTGCCCTCCAGGGCATGCCGGATTTCTTCCTCGGTAGGCTGCGGGTTTTTGTTGAGCAAGTCGGCTGCCGCCATAATCATGCCGGGGGTGCAGAAGCCGCACTGTAGCCCGTGCATTTCCCAGAAACCCTCCTGCACAGGGTGGAGCTTGTCCACGCTGCCCAGGCCCTCAATGGTGGTAATGCTGCTGCCGTCGGCCTGCACGGCGAACAGCGTGCACGACTTTACCGCCTGGCCGTCGAGGTGCACCGTGCAGGCCCCGCACTGGCTGGTATCGCAGCCCACGTGCGTGCCGGTGAGCCCCAGGGTTTCCCGTAGATAGTGAAC
>JBBFLY010000150.1:0-670 GCA_037478855.1 Acidimicrobiales bacterium
GCCTTTGGGGCCCGTATACCTACTGTGGTAGATAGCATCGGAGAGCGGGTACGCTGGGCGGCCAAGAGCCTGGCTGGGGCCGAGCTTTCTACTGTGCGCGTGCATGTGGTAGGGGTGAGCCGTGGCTAGGCCAGCCAGAGGGCCGCTGGAGGTGCGCCATGACCAATAAACTTCCCCCTGCCAAACTGGCCGAGGCCTTTCGCTACGCGACCGATTGGTTTGCGGTTTATGTAGAAGAAGTTAATGCGCTCAACGTCTACCCGGTGCCCGACGGCGATACCGGTACCAACATGCACCTCACGCTTCAGTCGGTGCGGCGGGAACTTGACCTGGCCGATACCTCCAAAATGGGTGAGGTGGCTCGAGCTATCAGCTACGGCTCGCTGCTGGGTGCTCGGGGCAACTCGGGGGTGATCACCTCCCAGATTCTTAAGGGTTTCGCCGAGCGTATCAAAGAGGCGGCTTCAGTGTCGCCAGAGCTACTGGCCCAGGCTCTTGAGGAAGGCTCGCGTATGGGCTATAAGGCGGTGATGAAGCCGGTAGAGGGCACCATCCTTACGGTGTCACGTGGGGTGGCCGAAGGCGCGCGCGAGGCGGTAGAGAAGGGTGCCGCCAGCCTCGAGGAGGTGTTGCAGGGTGCACTGCAAAGGGGCCGCGAAGCCTCCCTTCG
>JBBFLY010000151.1:0-653 GCA_037478855.1 Acidimicrobiales bacterium
AGATGTAGGCGGCCAGCCCGTAGTCGGTGTTGTTGGCCCAGGCGATGGCCTGTTCCTCGTCCTCGAAGGGCATCAGGGGGGCGACCGGCCCAAAGGTCTCCTCCTCCAGGATGCGCATCCCGGGCTGGATGCCGGTGAGCACCGTGGGGGCGCACAACAGCCCGCCCAGGGCCTTGCCGCCGGTGACCACCTTGGCCCCTTTGGCGAGCGCATCCTCCACGTGCGAGGCCACCTTATCCAGGCCCTGCTGCTCCACCAGGGGTCCTACGTTGGTGCTGGGATCCAGGGGGTCGCCCACCTTTAGCTTGCTAACGGCCTCGGCCAAAGCCCCGCCGTAGTCGGCCTCGAGCTTCCTGTGCACATAGATGCGGTTGGTGGTTACGCAGGTCTGGCCGCTGTTGCGGTACTTGGAGAGCAGGGTAAACTGCACGGCCTTTTCGATGTCGGCGTCCTCGAAGACGATAAACGGAGCGTTGCCGCCGAGCTCGAGCGAGACCCGCTTGAGGGTATCGGCCCCCTGGCGGTAGAGGATTTTGCCCACCGGGGTGGAGCCGGTGAAGGTGATCTTGCGGATGCGCATATCGTCCATCAAGACCCTGGAGACCGGCACCGGGTCGGAGGCCGGCAGCACCTGCAGGGTTCCGGCAGGCCCC
>JBBFLY010000152.1:0-638 GCA_037478855.1 Acidimicrobiales bacterium
GTTGAATTCCAGCCAAGGGAAGCTCTTGCGGTTCTTAAAGCGCTCGACATTTTGCACAATAAAGTCAATCTTCTTGGCCTTTTCCGAGACCTTGATCTCGTCACCCGGACGCACGCGGTAGCCGGGAATATTCACCCGCCTGCCATTGACCAGAATGTGCCCGTGCCGCACAAACTGCCGAGCCTGGCGGCGGGTAGAGGCGATGCCCATGCGGAAAACCACATTGTCCAGACGGCTCTCGAGCAATTGCAAGAACACCGTACCGGTCACGCCCTTCTTGCGGCTGGCCTCCTCGAAGAGGTTGCGGAACTGAGTTTCCGACACGTCATAGATAAAGCGCAGCTTCTGTTTCTCGCGCAAGCGCACCGCGTAGTCGGAGGGACGGCCCTTGCGCTTCTGGCCGTGCTGGCCCGGCGCATAGGGACGGCGATCTAGGTACTTTTGAACTTTTTCGGTCTCGGCGATGTTCACCCCGAGGTGACGCGCCACTTTTACGATTGGCCCTCTATAACGACCCATTCTTTATCTCCTCCATCGGTCAGAAACGTGCTTTGTAGCCATATTCCCAACCGGGTTCCCAGGATCTGGGGGTGAAGCAGGGAACCAAAGTTTCACCCCAGCAAAACAACCTAAACAGC
>JBBFLY010000153.1:0-620 GCA_037478855.1 Acidimicrobiales bacterium
CGTGCCGTATATCGTGGTGTTTATGAACAAGACGGACATGGTGGATGATCCGGAGCTTCTGGATCTGGTGGAGCTTGAGGTCCGTGATCTGTTGAGCAAGTATGAGTTTCCCGGGGATGATGTTCCTGTGGTGCGCGGGAGTGCGGTGAAGGCGCTTGAGGACATTGAGGCCGGGAAGTTGGACAGTGAGTGGGCGAAGGCGATTGGTGAGCTGTTGGATGCGGTGGACAGCTACATTCCGACGCCTCAGCGTGAGACGGACAAGCCGTTTTTGATGAGTGTTGAGGACGTGTTCACGATCACGGGCCGCGGGACGGTGGCGACGGGTCGTGTTGAGCGTGGGACACTGAAGCTGAACGAGCCTGTGGAGATTGTGGGGATTCGTGAGACCCGTCAGACGGTGGTGACGGGGATAGAGATGTTCCGGAAGATGCTGGACGAGTGCCAGGCAGGGGACAATGTGGGGCTTCTGCTTCGAGGAGTGGAGCGCAAGGATGTAGAGCGTGGTCAGGTTATAGCGAAGCCGAAGTCGATCACGCCGCATACGAAGTTTGAGGCTGAGGTGTATGTGTTGACGAAGGAGGAGGGTGGCCGTCACACGCCGTTTTTCAAGGGTTATC
>JBBFLY010000154.1:0-580 GCA_037478855.1 Acidimicrobiales bacterium
GTGGTTGGCTTGGCCGGTGAGGTCGGCCGCCGAGTGGTAGTCGGTGCCTTCCTTCTTGAAGGCGTTGTTGCGCAGGTAGCACCACAGGACTGTGAACATGCCCAGCTCATGGGCGCGGGCAAAGGCTTCGCTCACTTCCTGGATTTGCCGCCGGCTTTCGGGGGCCCCAAAGTAAATCGTGGCGCCTACCCCAACTGCGCCCAGGTCGAAGGCTTGCTCCACGCTGGCAAAGGGGGTTTGGTCGTAGATGTTGGGGTAGGTTAAAAGCTCGTTGTGGTTGAGCTTGACGATGAACGGGATCTTATGGGCCCATTTGCGGGCTACGGCCCCCAATACCCCGAGGGTAGAAGCCACAGCGTTACAGCCGCCCTCGTAAGCCAAGCGCACGATGTTTTCCGGATCAAAGTAGATGGGGTTGGGGGAAAAAGACGCGGCTCCTGAGTGCTCCACCCCCTGGTCCACCGGCAGGATGGAAAGGTAGCCGGTGCCTGCCAGACGGCCGGTGTTGAACACCAGGCTCAAGTTGCGCAGCACCGCAGGGGAGCGGTCGGAGGCGGCCACCACCCGGTCCAGGAAATCG
>JBBFLY010000155.1:0-551 GCA_037478855.1 Acidimicrobiales bacterium
CTTTGGTTACCACACTGCCCAACTTGCTTTTCCACAGGTGAAGTATGTCGCGTAGAATCGCCCTTGTCACCGGAGCCGCCCGAGGCATCGGAAAGGCCATCGCCGAAAGGCTCGCGGCCATGGGCCACCACGTGGTTGTGGCCGATCTGGATCTCGAGGCCGCCCAGCAAACCGCCCAGGCCATTGGGGGCACCGCGGGCCGCCTGGACGTTTCCAGCTACTCCGAAACGCAGACCTTCATGGCCCAGGTTTACGCCCAGCACGGGCGGCTGGACATCCTGGTCAACAACGCCGGCATTATCCGCCGTGGCAACCTGCTCAGCGTCAGCGAGGGGGACTGGGATAGGGTTATCGCGGTCAACCTCAAAGGCGCTTTCAACTGCGCCAAGCACGCCGCGCCGTACATGCTCAAAGGGGGCTGGGGCCGCATCGTCAACATCGTTTCGATCGCGGCCAAAACAGGGGACATCACCTCCGCACCGGGCTACGGCCCCTCAAAGGCCGGGGTGGTCAACCTCACCAAAACCCTGGCCCGGGAGCTGGCCCCCTAT
>JBBFLY010000156.1:0-535 GCA_037478855.1 Acidimicrobiales bacterium
ATGGTCAGGCCACCGAAGAGCAGCAGCCAGTAGCTGAGGGCGTTCACGCGCGGGAAGGCCATGTCGCGCGCGCCGATCATCAGGGGCACGGCGTAGTTGGCCAGCCCGGCCAGCATGGGGATGACGAAGAGGAAGATCATCGTCGAGCCGTGAATGGAGAAAATCTGGTTGTACTCCTGTGCCGAGACGATCTGACCGCCCGGCAAGGCCAGCTCGGCGCGCAGAATCTGGGCCAGGAAGACCCCGATCACGAAGAAGGTGAAGGTCGTCAGCACGTACATGATGCCGATCTTCTTGTGATCGACCGTCGTCAGCCAGGCCAGCAGACCGCGCGGCTGAGGCGTCAGGGGATAGGGGGATGCGATCGTCGCCATGTCGAATTCTCCCACTCAATCAACGGGGCAGGCCCGCTAGTGCGACAGCAAGTAGGCGATAATGTCGGCCAGGCCCTGGGCGTCCAGCTTCTCGCCATAGTCGGCAGGCATGATCTGGCAGTTATAGCCTTCGGCCTGCACCGCACATGGCACCAGGATCG
>JBBFLY010000157.1:0-527 GCA_037478855.1 Acidimicrobiales bacterium
TTGGTCACCGGTGGGGCCGTGGGCATCGGTCAGGCCATCGCCATCGGGCTGGCCCAGGCCGGGGCCGATGTGGCCATCGTGACCCATACCGCCGATGCCGCGCAGACCCGGCGGGCCGTGGAGGCCGCCGGAAGGCGCTTTCACGTGGTGCAGGCCGATCTGAGGCAGCCCGCTTCGGCGGCTCGGGCAATCGCCGAGACCGAGGCGGCCTTGGGGCCCCTGGACATCCTGGTCAACAACGCCGGCATCATCCGGCGGGAATGGGCCGAACGTTTTAGCGATACCGACTGGCAGGAGGTGATCGAGCTTAACCTGAACGCGGTCTGGCGCCTCTCTCAGACGGCAGGGCAGAAGATGCTGGAGCGGGGCCGGGGCAAGATCATCAACATCGCCTCGCTGCTCTCGTTCCAGGGGGGTATCCGGGTGCCTTCTTATACTGCGGCCAAGCACGCGGTGGCCGGGCTCACCAAGGCCCTGGCCAACGAGTGGGCCGCCAGGGGGATCAACGTTAACGCCATCGCCCCTGG
>JBBFLY010000158.1:0-515 GCA_037478855.1 Acidimicrobiales bacterium
GGTGAACGTAGCGGTCACAGGCCCCCGGAAATCCGATACGGATTGAAACCATCACGCTCGGTGAACGTTACGGGGCGTGGTCACAGGCCCCCGGAAATCCGATACGGATTGAAACGCCAGCTCGTAGCGGACCACGTCGTACGGGGTCACAGGCCCCCGGAAATCCGATACGGATTGAAACTCGACGAACCCGCTCGTCCGGATCCGCGGCGAGGTCACAGGCCCCCGGAAATCCGATACGGATTGAAACAAGTACGTAACGACCACGGTCTCTCCTCCTTCTCGTCACAGGCCCCCGGAAATCCGATACGGATTGAAACACGAGCGCCCGCGCCCGTGCCCGTGCCCGTGGTCACAGGCCCCCGGAAATCCGATACGGATTGAAACGTGACGGGGCGTGTGTAGATCACGTCGCTGCCGGTCACAGGCCCCCGGAAATCCGATACGGATTGAAACTCGCTCGGCCCCTCGCCGCACGCGCTCGTCCGGGTCACAGGCCCCCGGAAATCCGATAC
>JBBFLY010000159.1:0-256 GCA_037478855.1 Acidimicrobiales bacterium
CTTCGTGTCCCCCCAAGAGGTCGACTTCGTCGAGGTCGCCCCGGACATCATCGTCGGCGCGTCCGCGGCGTTGGTCCCGTTCCTCGAGCACGACGACGCGAACCGAGCGCTGATGGGCGCAAACATGCAGCGCCAGGCAGTGCCGCTGTTGCGTCCGGAAGCACCGTTCGTGGGAACCGGCCTTGAGGGCAAGGCCGCGCGCGATTCCGGGGCCACGTTGCTCGCAGACGAGGACGGCACGGTCACCTTTGCCGAT
>JBBFLY010000159.1:266-503 GCA_037478855.1 Acidimicrobiales bacterium
GTCAAGGGGAAGAAGGAGACGAAGGTCTATCGTCTCCTCAACTACGAGCGCTCGAACCAAGACACGATTCTCCACCAGTACCCAGCGGTGCGGACCGGGGACAAGGTGAAGCGGGGCGATGTGCTCGCGGACTCGCAGTCTTCGGTGAACGGCGAGCTCGCCTTGGGGACGAACCTTCTCGTCGGGTTCTTGCCGTTCGAAGGGTACAACTACGAAGACGCGATCGTCATCTCCGAG